>NZ_JAPDBT010000019.1:0-64854 GCF_027705405.1 Aeromonas sp. QDB34
GGCAGCCTGTCAAGGTATTCGAAGAGTACCGTCAGGCGGCATAGGCGAGTGTCGCACTTCGAAGTTGAATTCGCGCTTCACTGACTTGGCTTAAGTACCAATAAGACCAACAACCAGTTAGGGCTAAACGACCTAGAACATCAAATAATTTCAAGTTTACATCTGTGGCACAAGACGGTCTTACCGCATGTGATATCGCATACAAGCTATTGCAATGAGGGATGATTTTTTCTTCTATGTATTGATTTGATACTTGTAAATTTAGTTTAAGAATTGAATCTAAAGTTGTCAATGTGGAAACTGCTATCGTATTTTTTTTACCAAACGAAAACTTTGCGGCTTCCCAAGCATTCAGTATCATGAACTCTGCCGATAGGTATGCGCTTTCTAGATTATCTTCATCTCTACACCATGAATATAGAATCCAAAGACATAAGTATAGTTGGCGAATTCCCGTTAAAATATCTTTTGGTTTTTTATTATCAGTACGAGTTAGGTTAATGGCAAGCTTGCTAAAGTGTTTGAATGATACTTCTGGTTCATCAATCATCGCCAGTGACTTACGAAGTAAAGCACGACAGTTTCTGGGTAACAATTCCTCACGCAGCATATGCAGTTCAATTAAGTAAGCAAGCCTATCGCCATTCCATTCAGAAAAAGTTAAGTCATCTGTTTTTAATTTACCTAAAAACATACTTACGTTAGGTCTTACTTCTTCTTTAACTTCACCACCAAAACACAAACAAATCTCAACAGGAAAGTCTTTGTATTCCGCTGGAATTCTGGTAGGAATAAATACATCTATTATTTCATTGATAGAAGGACGCAGATCTTGTGGGTTACCACCATCCCAATCCTTTCTATCTAAATCACCAGATTTCACCGAGAATAGATAAACCTTATCTTCAGATTCACTAGACAACTTACCAAAAGCTGCCACATCTACTCCAAATTGCCTACTGCCTACTCCCGGTTTTAAAAATACTTCCAATCCTATTTGCGATAGTAAGTCGGGCAGTAAAGCATCCAGTTCACCCCGCTCTTTCAAAGAAGCTAAATATTGTCTAATCACTAACTTCATGATGTACAGCCCTCCACCTTAAACTGCCATATCATATTTTCTAAACTGTGTGGGTCGAGGTTATGCATTGATGCAAATTCAATTGATGTGCTGATTTCACTAAGAGGTACTTCCTGGCGGGTCTTTTTTTCACCATGATGTATATAGTGAATCGACTTGTTTCCATATAGTAACACTGATTCATTTCCAGCAAATAAAGAGGTAAAAAATGACTTGCTTCTGGCTTTTGTCATAGACTCGCTCATTAATTTGTTGTGATATCTCCAATACGTATGTCTATCCTGTTCGCTAGGGATTAATTCATGAATTTTCAATGCTGATCTTACTGATGTTTGATATTCTTCGTATTCAGATAACACATGAGATGCTAACTGCTTTATTCTTTCTTCTTTTGACTCTTTAAGGGTATTTATATGGTCGCATATACTTCCTGGATAACTCACGCAAAGAGGGTGGATAATGAGTCGTTGAATATTGTTTAATTCATCTTCAGTAGCTGTAAGAATTAACGACTCAATTAAGCTAATTGCTGTTTTCGGTTGATTGAAGAACCATCCACAAGCTTTTCTCGCCAGAAATAAATGCACACCTTTGCTTTCATTAGTCAAGCTAGAAATGTCAAAACCAATGGAAATGCCTTTATTTGAATCTCGAAGAAGGTCAGCCGCGTACTTGCCTAGCGCTACTTTTTTTGACAACAACCATCGAGTAAGCAATGAGGATAACTGAGTATGTTTATTAACATACAGCTCTCTAACAAAGCTATCGAAATGTTTAACTGATAGCTGATAATTGCACAGCTCGAAAAAGCGCTCTAAAAAGTCAACGCAATTATCATAATCATTTCGTTTCAATATACGCTCTAGTGTATAATCAATGTTGTTAATGGTACCTTTGTTTTTAGGGTTAGTGTGGCTGCAAATATTTAACAATTCAGATTCAACGTTCGCACCTACCTTTTTTTCTTCATAGAAAAGAATTTCGGAAGCAGCATGGATATATCGGTCACCTAAATTGTTTGAGTGTGTACTTAAAAAATTTAAGAACAAACCTTCTAACTCACTAGATTTAGATGTTATCGAAAACAATGTATGCATCGACGTTGCCAAGATAATATCACTCGGCGAGGAAACAGATGCTTTGCATATGGCTTTTGCAACAGGCTCCAATAGAGTTTCGTCTCGAAATCCAATTCTACCTAATGCAAAAATAGCTCTTTGCATTACTAATTTATTTTCATTGCCAAGTAACTCAATAGCTTTGCCAACATAAAATGTCTCGTCGCTGTTAGCTCCTGCTTCAATAGCAGTTGATAAGTGATCAAACTCTTCGTCAATTTCTGTTAATGCGAGCTCTAAAAGAGTTTGACTTCTAGAAGGATCATGCTGACAAAACTCTCTAAATGGAGACAATAGCGTATAAGCCGCCATGTCTTGACCTGCTTCTAAGATAAGGTGCTTAACACATTGAGCTACTTCACCGACATGAGCATTGATAAGTGGTAGAACTTTCTCGAAAACTCGTCGTACTGAAAAAAAACCATGATTTTCAGTCTTGTTTTTGAAGCCGTGAAACAACTCTACAAGGTTCAAATGGCCCTTGTTATGTAGTTCAGCCAATATGTCAGGTAGAAGTTTTTCATCTTTTAGGTCTTGGTAATAAATTTCTTGGATGAGCTCAAAAAAATTGCCATCCTTATATGCCAGAGTCAATTTACCTTTTAAGTCATCCACGTTATTCCATTCCTATAGTGATAATCTGCGATGTTGTACAGTTCACGCTTTAAATAGCAGAAAACGCGAGCGTAGCGAGTGGTTTTCCGCTGATTTAACTTGTTATAAGTACATTCTTACCTCTGAAGCTGACTGTATTCGCTTGCCCTCTTCTTTTTGCACAACCATTACAACAACATAGAAAAGTCGTGTGACCTTGGTCATGGCAAACGCCGGCATGGCTACCGCCCCTGAATTTCAGCCTCCAGTCTGCTGCTTTGTAACCAACGGGAGTGGCGGAGAGGGTTCATGGATGACTCCGACGAGGCTTGGATTGCCATTCGGATATGGTAGCGAGAGAGGGGCGCAGGGGAAGGGCGGGGTGATAAATGTTGGGGCGGGATCAACAAATTGGTCAGTACGGCAGGGAGTGGTGCCCTTGCCGGGGGAGAGAAGCTTGTTCAGGTGTGGGGAGGGGCCGTAGCCCCTCCCTCAGGCCAGTGCCAGTGGCTGACGTGCGCGCCACAGCCGCTCGTGGAAGAAGAACACTACAGTGTTGATGGCAGGCTCGATCATCGCCATCACGCCGCCGGTGAGCAGCTCGCCGCTCAGCAGGTAGGCGACGCCAAAGGCCACCGAGAAGTGCACCAGGGCGAAGCTGCTGGTCTTGGCCTGCAGGCTGTGGTGGGGCTTGAGCTTGTGCCAGCCGAGATCGTGAAAGTAGAAGGCGACCGTGTTGACGGCGGGCTCTATCAGGGCGATCAGGCTGGCGGTGAGCAGTTCACCGGTCAGCAGGTAAGCCACGGTGAAGGCCACGGTGAAGTGCAAAACGGCAAAGCTGATGGTCTTTTTCATGATGGCGGCTCCCTCTGGTTATGAGCAGAGTATCCCCCGAAACTGCATTAAATGAAAATTATTCTCATCTAATGGTTGGATAGGGAGGACCTATCAAGTGAGAACGCCCTCACCGGATTGGGAGTTGCCTGGGGCCACAGCGGCGCTAGAGTGAGCCTTTGCCATGAAAAAGGAGCTTTCATGCATATGAATATCAACGCCACCCTGATGGGGCAGTTCATCCTGTTGCTGATGATCATCGTCGGCATCGTGGCCTGGCGACTGGCCCGCCGCAAGAGTGAGCATCCGGTGCTGATCACCGTGCTGTGCATGCTGCTCAGTCTGGCCCCGCCTTTCGCCCTGCTGGCGCTGCTTATTCTGGCGCTCTGGCGGGATCTCCCGGGCAAAACGTGAGGTTGGCCGACATGCAAAAAGCCCCGTGACGGGGCTTTTTTATTTGGGCGTCTCCCGCGCAGTTGCCGGTTGGGGCGGCAAGAGGCGGGCGAGGGTCTCACCGGCTGAGGGCGACGATCCGCTCATGGGCCTGGCGCATGCCCTGCTCCGCCCCATGGGGGCGCAGGTCCATCCCTTCCGCGTAGACGAACTCCACCTGTACGATGCCCATCAGGCCGAGCACGGACTCGAGGTAGGGGGTGACCGCATCCGTTGCCTGTCCCTGATGCACGCCGCCGCGGCTGCTGAACACCAGGGCTTTTACCCCCTCTACCAGCCCCATGGGGTAGCTGTCGGTGTAGCGAAAGGTGACCCTGGCTCGCGCCACCAGATCGAACCAGTTCTTGAGCGGGGTCGGTACGTTGAGGTTGTACATGGGGGCGCCGATCAGCAGCAGGTCGGTGGCCTTGAGCTCGGCAATCAGTTGATCCGACAGCACCACCGCCTGGCGGATGGCCTCGCTGGCCGGTTCGCCCCCCCGCAGGGCGTGAAACAGTGCGCTGTCCAGTGGCGGCAGGGCGAGGGCAGGCAGGTCGCGCACCACCACCTGGTCCTGGTGGCCCTGCTCCCGGCGCGCTTGCAGAAAGCGTTCCATCAACTGGTTGGTACGGGACGCGGGGCCGTTGAGGCTGGATTGCAGCAGCAGGATCTGACTCATGAGGTGAACTCCATCTGACAAAGTGTGGGGATGAAGGGAGCTTATCAGTCATTTTTTTCCGCAGTGCTGATACTATTTCGCCATATTGGTTCCACAAGGTATGCAACAGATGGCAAACAGTCTCAATGGCCTCGATCTGTTCGCCAGCGTGGTGGAGGCGGGCAGTTTCGCCCAGGCCGCCGAGCGGCTCCACCTCACCCGCTCGGCGGTGGGCAAGGGGATTGCCCGGCTCGAGCAGCGTCTCGGCGTCCAGCTGTTTCACCGCACCACCCGCAGCCAGAGCCTGACTGAGGAGGGGGCGCTGTTCCATCGCCACTGCCTGCGGGCGCTGGAGGAGGTGCGCCTCGGCGAGGCGGCGCTGGCCAGCAACAAGCTCACTCTCAACGGCAGCCTCAAGGTCTCCATGCCGGTGCTGTTCGGTCAGCTGTGTGTGGCGCCCCTGCTGCTGGAGCTGGCGCAGGCCCATCCCGGGCTGGCGCTGTCGCTGTCGTTCAGCGATCGCAAGGTGGATCTGGTGGAGGAGGGGCTCGATCTGGTGATCCGCAACGGTGAGCCGCCGGACAGCCTGGATCTGGCGGCGCGCCGGCTCGGCGAGCACGGCATGACGCTCTGCGCCGCGCCCAGCTATCTGGCCGAGCGTGGCGAACCGATGACGCTGGCGGATCTGGCCGAGCACGAGGGCATCGCCTATCTGCGACAGGGGCGGGTGCTGGCGTGGCAGTGGCAGCTGGATGGCCAGTGGCAATCGGTGCGGCCGACGGGGCGCCTGCAGCTGGACGATCTGCACGCCATCACTCAGGCAGCCATCGCGGGCTTTGGCCTGGCCTGGTTGCCGGCCTGGCTGGCGCGCCCGCACCTTGAGCGGGGCGAGCTGCGCGAAGTGCTGGGTTCGCTCAAGGGCAGGCGCTACCCCATCAATGCCCTCTGGCCTCACAGCCCGCACCTGCCGCTCAAGACCAGAATGGCCATCGACTGGCTGGCGAGCCGGCTTCCGGAGCGGCTTGCCAGCGTGGCAGGGGCGGGCAGTCATGGTCAATAAAAAGGGCCTGCAGTGGCAGGCCCTTGGCGGTGTGCGAGTGATGCAAGGCGTTACGCTTCAACCTTGTTGAGCCACTCGACCTTGTACTGGGCGCCGGCGCCCTGCGCCAGCTTGGCACAGAGGGGTTTCAAGAAGGCTTCAATCTGCTCGTCCAGCAGCCAGGGCGGGCTGATGATGAGCATGCCTGAGCCGTTCATGCCCCAATCGGTGGTCTGGCCGGCCACTTCCAGCTCGGCCACCAGGACGTTGCCGAAGTTCTCGCGCTTGATGGCGCGCAGCATGTCGCGGGACTTGTCCGCCTCTTCCCCCAGAATGGGATACCAGAGGGCGTAGATGCCGGTGGCCCAGCGTTTTTGCGCTTTTTTAAGGGTATCGACCACCGCGAAGTAATCTTCCTTCAGCTCATAGGGCGGGTCGATCAGCACCAGGCCGCGGCGCGGGGTGGGCGGCAGCAGGGCCACCAGCCCCTCGAAGCCGTCACGATGGTGGACGGCGACGCGGGGGTCGTAACCCATGTTGGCGCGCAGGTCTTCCACCTCGTTGTTGTGCAGCTCCATCAGCGCCAGCTTGTCCTGCTCGCGGGCGAGGCGGCGCGACAGCTCCGGCGAGCCGGGGTAGTAGTGCAGCTGGCCATCGCTGTTCATCTCCTCGATGACACCCAGATAGGGGGCCATGGCAGACCACTGGGCCCGCTCATCCCACAGCCGGCCGATGCCGTCAGCATATTCCGCCTTCTTCTGGGACCAGTCGCCGCGCAGGTCGTAGAGACCGCCGCCGGCATGGGTGTCCAGCACGATGAAGGGTTTCTCCTTCTTCTTGAGGGACTCGATGATCAGGGCCTGAACGGCGTGTTTCAGCACGTCGGCGTGGTTGCCGGCGTGAAAGGCGTGGCGATAACTCAGCATATTAGGTCTCTGAGGGGGCCCTGCTGGGCCCCCAGTAACAATAGATAGTTCAACAAGTTGCGGCTGTTGCCGCGAAACAGGGTGAGGCTGCGCAGGGTCTGCAGCAGCACTCCCTGCTGCAGCCGCTCCAGCTCCAGCTCGTGGGCCAGCATGGCCTGATACTCCTGCTCGCCGAGCCGCGCCTTGGCGCTCGAACGCAGGGTACGCCAGGGGCCGAGCACCGCCTCGGTCTGCACCAGCGCCGGTTGCAGGTCGGTCAGATCGACCGGGATCCCGCACTGATCCAGCCGGTGCAGCAACAGGGCCAGATTGACGTTGCCCCCCTGCGCCTGCACGCTGAGCCAGTCCTGGCTGCGTGCGCCGTACACCTCGCCGCTCCACTGCCAGAAGTCGAGCGGGCCCGGCAGTTCGTGGGCGGCGATCCGCTCGCTCGCCATCAGCTGTTCGTCACGCAAGGAAGGCCTGCTCCATGGTTTCCAGCTCCTCGGAGAGGCTCATCCACTCCAGTTCCACCCCTTCCAGCTCCTCCTTGATGGGGCCCTGGGACTTGAGCAGCTCGGAGAGCTTCTGCTTGGCGCTCTCTTCGTAGATGGCGGGGTCGGCCAGCTGCTCTTCCACCGCGGCCAGCTTGGCCTGCAGTTTCTCCATGCTGGTTTCGAGCTTCTCCAGCTTCTGGCGCAGCGGCCGGGTCGCTTGCCGGAACTCCGCCTCGCGCCGCTTCTGATCCTTGCGCGCCACCGCCGAGTTGGCGGAGACAGGGCCATCGTCCGGTTTGGCGTTGGCCTCTTTCTCCTGCTCGCCGAGCCACTTGTGGTAGTCGTCCAGATCGCCGTCGAACGGCTCGACCCGGCCACCGTGCACCAGATAGAAGTCATCTGTGGTGGTACGCAGCAGGTGCCGGTCGTGAGAGACCACCACCATGGCGCCCTCGAAGCCTTGCAGCGCCATGGTCAGGGCGTGGCGCATCTCCAGATCCAGGTGGTTGGTCGGTTCATCCAGCAGCAGCAGGTTGGGCTTTTGCCAGGTGATGAGGGCCAGCACCAGCCGCGCCTTCTCGCCGCCGGAGAAGGGGGCCACCTTGTCGAGCGCCTTGTCACCGTGAAAGCCAAAGCTGCCGAGGTAGTTGCGCAGCTCCTGCTCGGTCTTGTCCGGCGCGAGGCGCACCAGGTGATCGAGGGGCGAGTCGTCCAGGCGCAGGGTCTCCAGCTGATGCTGGGCGAAGTAGCCGATGCTCACTCCGGCGCTCACCTCGAGCTTGCCGGAGAGCGGCGGGTTGGAGCCCGACAGCATCTTGATAAAGGTGGATTTGCCGGCGCCGTTGCGACCGAGCAGGCCGATGCGCGAACCGGGCACCAGGTTGAGTTTGATCTTCTCCAGGATCACCTTGTCGCCGTAACCGGCGCCGAGGTTCTCCATGGCAATCAGCGGGGTCGGCAGGGCCGACGGCTCGCGAAACTCGAAGCTGAACTCGGAGTCGGCGTGGGCGGGCAGGATCTTCTCCATCCGCTCCATCGCTTTGAGCCGGCTCTGGGCCTGGCGGGCCTTGGAGGCCTTGTAGCGGAAGCGGTCCACATACGCCTGCATGTGGGACATCTCGCGCTGCTGCTTCTCGTACATGGATTGCTGCTGGGCCAGGTGTTCGGCGCGCTGCAGTTCGAAGTCGGAGTAGCCGCCGGTGTATTCGTTGAGCTTGCCGTTCTCGATGTGGATGATGCGGCTGATGACCGAATCGAGGAAGTCGCGGTCATGGGAGATCAGCACCAGCGTGCCCTGATAGGCCTTGAGCCACTTCTCCAGCCAGATGACGGCGTCGAGATCCAGGTGGTTGGTCGGTTCATCGAGCAGCAGCAGATCGGAGCGGCAGAGCAGCGCCTGGGCCAGGTTCAGGCGCATGCGCCAGCCACCGGAGAAGCTGCGTACCGGCGAGCTCAGCTGCTCGTCGCTGAAACCGAGGCCGTGCAGCAGTTCGGCGGCGCGGGCACGAATGCTGTAGGCGCCTATGGTGTCGAGCTTGCCGTGCAGCTCGGCCACCAGCAGGCCGTTGTCATCCTGCTCGGCCTGGGCCAGCTGGGCCTCCAGCGCGCGGAACTCCTTGTCGCCGTCGATCACGTAGTCGAGGGCGGAGCAGTCCAGCGCCGGAGTCTCCTGCGCCACGCCGGCAATCTGCCAGCCGGCGGGCAGGCTGAAGGTGCCGCTGTCGATGGCCAGCTCGCCCCGTACCAGTGCAAAAAAAGTGGACTTGCCACAGCCGTTCTTGCCCACCAGACCCACCTTGTGGCCGGGATGAATGGTGGCGGATGCGTTGTCCAGCAGCTTGCGGCCGCCGCGGATCAGTTCGATTTGACTGGCAACTATCATGGATTGGTCTGCTTGGCTCAAATGGAGGAGAAAAACTGGCGCGGATCTTACGTGAAACGGCGCAGATTTGCACTTGAGGTGGGGGGCAACCACTGGCTGGGGGGGCAAAAACATGCCATAACAGAGCAATCAGTCAGGGTTGGGGAGGTTAGCATGCTTATCAGGGACATCATGACGACCCGGGTCGCCACCGTTTCCATGGATGACAGGCTCAATGTCATCAAGGAGATCTTCGAGCAGGCTCACTTTCGCCACCTGCTGGTGCTGGAAGAGGAGGAGCTGGTGGGGGTCATTTCGGACCGGGATCTGTTCCGCGCCATCAGCCCCTATCTGGACTCCGAGGCCGAGATGAGCCGCGACACCGAGACCCTCAACCGGCGCGCCCACCAGATCATGAGCCGCCACCCCATCACCATCGCCCCCCAGCTCACGGTGCGGGACGGGGTCAAGATGATGCTGGAGAAGAACGTCTCCTGCCTGCCGGTGCTGGAAAACGGCGCCCTGGTCGGCATCATCAGCTGGAAGGATCTGCTGCGCGCAGCCCTCGACAGCGACGCCTTCTAGCGCGCCGGCACAGTTTGCAAGACAGCGAAAAGGGCTCCGAGGAGCCCTTTGTTGTCGGCGGTCACTGGCGCCTTGCCCCTGTGTCAGGGCAGCGGTTCCACCAGCAGGATATGGGAGTCATGCCCCGTCACCCGCACCTTGCTGCCGGCGCTCAGCGGCTGGCTGCAGCGCACCGTCCAGGCGGTGTCGTCCAGGTGTACCCGGCTCATCCCCTGGGTCACGTCATCCAGCAGCACCAGCTCGCGGCCAAGATACCCCTGCATCCGCTCGTTGATGGGGGCGGCGGCATCCCGGCTGGAGCGATCCCGGCGATGCTGCCAGCGCCACCAGGCCCAGGTGGTGAGCAGGGATTGTAGGCCGAACAGCAGCAACTGCGCCTGCCAGCCGAAGGGCCAGACCAGCAGCAGCAGGCCCACTTCCAGCGCGGCGATGCCGGTCCAGAGCAGAAAGCCCACCGAGCCCAGCACCTCGATGGCCAGCAGCGCGAAGCCGAGCCCCAGCCAGTGCCAGTGGGTCAGCCCCTCGAACAGGGCTGTCATGACTTGCCGCCCTTGCCATCCTTGAACAGCTCGGCCATGCCGGCCACGGCGCCGATCAGGCTGCCCGCCTCCAGCGGCATCATCACCACCTTGCTGTTGGGGCCTTCGCCGATGCGGGCCAGCGCCTCGGTGTATTTCTGGGCCACGAAGTAGTTGATGGCCTGCAGATCCCCTTCGGCGATGGCCTTGGAGACCATGTGGGTCGCCTTGGCTTCCGCCTCGGCGGCGCGCTCGCGCGCTTCGGCGGCGAGGAAGGCGGCTTGACGTTCACCCTCGGCCTTGAGGATCTGGGACTGCTTCTCCCCTTCCGCTTTCAGGATCTTGGACTGGCGCACCCCTTCGGCTTCCAGTACCTCGGCCCGTTTCTGGCGCTCAGCCTTCATCTGGGCGTTCATGGCTTCAACCAGTGCCAGCGGCGGACGTACATCTTTAATCTCGATGCGGGTCACCTTGATGCCCCAGGGGGCGGTGGCGGCATCCATGGTGCGCAGCAGCTTCTCGTTGATGGTGTCGCGCTGGGAGAGCATCTCGTCCAGCTCCATGGCGCCGAGCACGGTCCGCATGTTGGTCATGGTGAGATTGCGGATGGCGCTGGTGAGGTCGTTGACCTCATAGCCGGCTTTGCGGGCATCCACCACCTGCACGAAGCTGATGGCGTCGATGGTGACGTTGGCGTTGTCGCGGGAGATCACTTCTTGCGCCGGGATGTCCAGCACCTGCTCCATCATGATGATCTTGTGGCCGACCCTGTCCACATAGGGGATCAGCAGGTTGAGGCCCGGCACCAGGGTGCGGGTGTAGCGGCCGAAGCGCTCCACGGTCCAGTTGTAGCCCTGCGGCACTATCTTGATGCCGGCGCTCAGGGTCGCGAGTACCAGAAACACGAAGATCCCCAGCACAATCAATGATTCATTCATTATTAAGCTCCTTATGAAACACTTTCACTAGCCTATGGTCTTGCGCCTGGCACCACAAGCGCCTTGCTTCGCCTTTGTCATCATACGGCTTTGTTAATTACTAAAACGCATTAAAAAGCATTTTTTATTATTTTGAGGGATAAGCAGCCCTGCCTATAGTCGCCCCATATTAGTCGTGTTCCGAGGGATGGGCCGAAATGGATTATTTGCCGATGTTTGCCAAATTGGACGGTCGCCCTGTGCTGCTGGTGGGAGGGGGCGAAGTGGCCCTGCGCAAGGCGCGCCTGCTGTTGGCGGCCGGCGCCAGGCTGACCCTGGTCTCCCCCGAACTGGAACCCGAATTCACGGAATTTTCCGGTCGTTTTACCCATCTGGCCGAGCGCTTCACTCCGGCCCATCTGGCAGGCCAGATTTTGGTAGTGGTGGCGACCGACAACCTCGAAGTCAACGCCCTCGTTTATCAGAGTGCCAACCAGCTGGGTCTGTTCGTCAATGTGGTGGATGACCCCAAGCGTTCCAGCTTCATCTTCCCTTCCATCATCGATCGCAGCCCCATCATGGTGGCCGTCTCCAGCGGCGGCAAGGCACCGGTGCTGGTGCGCCTGTTGCGCGAGCGGCTGGAGAGCCTGCTGCCGCGCCATCTTGGTGGGCTGGCCGAGCTCTCCGGCCGGGTCCGTGACCAGGCCAAGCGGGTGCTCTCTTCCATTTCCGACCGTCGCCGCTTCTGGGAGCGCGCCTTTGCCTCCAACACCCTGGCCGGTTTGATTGAGAAAGAAGATTGGCAGGGGGCCGAGCAGTGGCTGAACGATGGCCTCGACCATGCGACAAGCGAAGTGGGCGAGGTGGTGCTGGTGGGGGCGGGCCCCGGCGATCCGGGCCTGCTGACCCTCAAGGCGCTGCAACAGATTCAGCAGGCCGAAGTGGTGCTCTACGACCAGCTGGTCTCGCCCGAGATCCTGGACCTGGTGCGCCGCGATGCCACCTTGGTGTCGGTCGGCAAGAAGGCCGGCGCCCACAGCGTGCCGCAGGAGGAGACCAATCGCCTGCTGGTGGAATACGCCAGGGCGGGCAACCGGGTGGTGCGGCTCAAGGGGGGCGATCCCTTCATGTTCGGTCGTGGCGGCGAGGAGCTGGAAGTGCTGGCCGAGGAGGGCATCCCCTTCTCGGTGGTGCCCGGCATCACGGCCGCCGCCGGTGCCACCGCCTATGCCGGCATTCCGCTCACTCACCGCGACCATGCCCAGAGCGCCGTCTTTATCACTGGCCACTGCCAGAAAGAGGGCAAAGAGCCCGACTGGCAGCAGCTCGCCGCTACTAGCCAGACCCTGGTCATCTACATGGGGCTGATGCGCTCCGAGCATATTCGCCAGCAGCTGGTGAGCCATGGCCGAAGCAGTGCCACCCCCATCGCCATCATCGAGCGCGGCACCACCGCCCGCCAGCGGGTGCTGACCGGCACCTTGGCAGACCTGGCCGAACTGGCCCAGCAGGCGGTGAGCCCGTCACTTATCGTCATCGGCGAAGTGGTGGCCCTGCGCGAGCGGCTCGCCTGGTTTGGCGAGGGGCAACAGCAGGGCGCCTGCGACCTCAAGCTGGTGAGTCTGGCCTGAGCGCCGGCGGCGACATCCATCGATTTGACGGTGCGGCCATGGCGGCACCGACCTGAACCAACACCGCGCCCTGACCAGGCGCGTTAGCAATGAACCGAGGACCCAGACATGGACCGTGAAAGACTGACCCACTTGCAGCAGCTGGAAGCCGAGAGCATCCACATCATCCGCGAGGTGGCTGCCGAATTTGAAAACCCGGTGATGATGTACTCCATCGGCAAGGACTCCTCCGTCATGCTGCACCTGGCCCGCAAGGCCTTCTATCCGGGCAAGATCCCGTTCCCCTTGCTGCACGTCGACACCGACTGGAAGTTCAAGGAGATGATCAAGTTTCGCGATGAGACCGCCAGGAAGTACGGGCTGGATCTCATCGTCCACAAGAACCCGGACGGCCTCGCCATGGGCATCAACCCCTTCGTGCATGGCAGTGGCAAGCACACCGACATCATGAAGACCGAGGGGCTCAAGCAGGCGCTCAACAAATACGGCTTTGACGCCGCCTTCGGTGGGGCCCGCCGCGACGAGGAGAAGTCCCGTGCCAAGGAGCGGGTCTACTCCTTCCGTGACAAGTCCCACCGCTGGGATCCGAAAAACCAGCGCCCCGAGCTGTGGCGCGTCTACAACAGCCAGGTCAACAAGGGGGAGAGCATCCGGGTGTTCCCGCTTTCCAACTGGACCGAGCTCGATATCTGGCAATACATCTACCTCGAGAACATCGACATAGTGCCGCTCTACTTTGCGGCCCATCGCCCGGTGGTGGAGCGCAACGGCATCAAGATCATGGTGGATGACGAGCGCATGCCCATCGGCCCGGAAGATGAGGTGAAGCAGGAGCTGGTGCGCTTCCGTACCCTCGGCTGCTACCCGCTGACCGGTGCCATCGAATCCAATGCCACCACCTTGCCGGAGATCATCGAAGAGATGCTGATCACCACCTCGAGCGAGCGGCAAGGGCGGCTCATCGACCACGATCAGGCCGGCTCCATGGAGCAGAAGAAGCGTCAGGGCTATTTCTAAAAAAATGTTCTAAGGAATCGCAACATGAACAACCACATTCAGACCGCAATCAGCGAACAGGGGATTGAAGCCTACCTGCACGCCCAGCAACACAAGAGCCTGCTGCGCTTTCTCACCTGCGGCAGCGTGGACGACGGCAAGAGCACCCTCATCGGCCGCCTGCTGCACGACTCCCAGCAGATCTATGAAGATCAGCTCAAAGCGCTGGAGTCCGACAGCCAGAAGCTCGGCACCACCGGCGAGAAGCTGGATCTGGCGCTGCTGGTGGACGGCCTGCAGGCGGAGCGCGAGCAGGGCATCACCATCGACGTGGCCTACCGCTATTTCTCGACCGCGAAACGCAAATTTATCATCTCGGATACCCCGGGCCACGAGCAGTACACCCGCAACATGGCCACCGGCGCCTCCACCTGCGATCTGGCCATCATCCTGATCGACGCCCGCAAGGGGGTGCTGGATCAGACCCGCCGCCACAGCTTTATCGCCAGCCTGCTCGGCATCAAGCAGTTCGTGGTGGCGGTCAACAAGATGGATCTGGTGGAGTTCAGCCAGGAGGTGTTCGAGCGCATCAGCTTGGAGTATCGCGCATTCGCCAAGAAGCTCAGCGTCGACACCATCCATATCGTGCCGGTCTCGGCGCTGGACGGTGACAACGTGGTCAACCCGAGCGACAAGCTGGCCTGGTATCAGGGTGAGACCCTGCTCTCTCTGCTGGAGTCTGCCGAAGTGGAGCGCGAGCTGGAGCGTCACCCGGTGCGCCTGCCGGTGCAGTACGTGAACCGCCCCAACCTCGATTTTCGCGGCTTCGCGGGGACCTTGGCTTCCGGCATCCTGCGGGTCGGCGACAAGCTGGCGGTGCTGCCGTCCGGCAAAGAGAGCACGGTGACTCGCATCGTCACCTTCGACGGCGATCTCGACTACGCCCTGCCGGGTCAGGCCATCACGGTCACCTTTGCCGATGAAATCGACATCAGCCGTGGCGACCTGCTGGTGGATGCCGCCAGAAAGCCGCTGGTGACCCAGAACCTGCTGGCCCACATCGTCTGGATGGGGGAAGAGTCTCTGCAGCCGGGCCGGGTCTATGACGTCAAGCTGGCCACCAAGAAGAGTCGCGGCCAGGTGGAGGCCATCCGCCACCGTATCGAGATCAACAAGCTCGATGAGCTGGATGCGAGCGAACTCAAGCTCAACGAAATTGGCCTGTGCGAGCTGAGCCTGACCGACCCGGTGGCGTTCGACCCGTATCAGGAGATCCGCGATACCGGCAGCTTCATCCTCATTGACCGGCTGACCAACGTCACCGTCGGTGCCGGCATGATAGTGGAGGGCTTGGCCGCGAAAGTGGCAACCGGGCACTACAGCGAGTTCGAAGTCGAGCTCAACGCCCTGGTGCGCAAGCACTTCCCCCACTGGCAGGCGCTGACCATCAGCAACGACGCAAGCAAGGAATAAGCCCATGACCTGGCAACAATCCCTGGTGCTGGGTCTGCTGGTTGCCCTCGTCGCCCTGCTGATCCAGGGCAAACTCCGGCCGGCGCTGCTCTTCTCGGGCGCTGTGCTCATCACCTACCTGAGCGGCCTGGCGGACATCAACGCCGTGGTGGCGGGCTATACCAACAGCGCCCTGCTGACCCTGGTGTTGTTGCTGCTGGTCTCGCTCGCGGTGGAGAAGACCCGGGTCATGAGCTGGTTCGCCAATCTGGTGGGCACCGGCTCCTTCAACAAGGTGCTGGTCAAGGTGTGGTTCTCCACCGCCTTCCTGTCGGCCTTCGTCAACAACACCGCCGTGGTGGCCTCCATGCTGGGGGCGGTCAAACGCAATCCCAACCATGCGCCCTCCCGGTTGCTGCTGCCCATGTGCTTCGCGGCGACCTTTGGCGGCGTGCTGACCCTGATCGGCACCTCCACCAACCTCATCGTCAACAGCTTCCTCATCAAGATGGGAGCCAAGCCGCTCGGCATGTTCGACTTCTTCATGGTGGGGGCGGGGACCCTGCTGACCGGCCTGGTGGCCGTGCTGCTGTTTGCCCGCCACCTGCCGGAGCAGGACACCGAGATGAGCCGGGAATCCGGCTACTTTCTCGAGGCCAAGGTGGGCCCCGGCTCGCCCATGGCCGGGCGCAGCGTCAAGGAGAACGGTCTGCGCAGCCTGAAAAGCCTCTACCTCGCCGAGATCATCCGTGGCAACCAGGTGATCTGCCCGGTACAGCCGGAACACGAGCTGCACGAGGGGGACATGCTGCTGTTTTGCGGCGATGTGGAGAGCGTCGGCGTGCTGCAGGAGCTCAAGGGGCTGGATCTATATGGCCAGCACCGGCTCAACGGCCAGCATCTGGTGGAGGTGATCGTCAGCCACAGCTCGCGGCTGGTGGGGCAGACCATCAAGGATGCGGAGTTTCGCACCCACTTCGATGCGGTGGTGCTGGCGGTGCGCCGGGGCGAGACCCAGCTCACCGGTGGCCTCGGCCAGATTGAACTGCACGCAGGGGACACCTTGCTGCTGGCGCCCGGCCCCAAGTTTGCGGGCAACAAGTCCCTCTCCCGCGAGTTCGTGGTGGTGAGCGGGCTGGAGGCCTCCACCCGGCTCGATGCCACGCGCAGCGCCGCCGTGGTGGGCGGTTTCCTCGGGGTGCTGGCGCTGTCGGTGTTCGACCTGGTGCCGCTGTTCAAGGGGCTGCTGGTGATGCTGGTGGTGCTGCTGTTCTCCCGCATCCTGACCCTGGACGAGATCCGCCGCCGCTTTCCGCTGGATATCTGGCTGGTGGTGGGCGGGGCGCTCGCCATCGCTGATCAGCTGGAAAAAAGCGGACTGGCCCGGGTCATCGCCGACTGGCTGATGGGGGAGTTCAACGGTGCCAGCCCCATCATCGCCTTTATCGGTATCTACCTGTTTACCCTGGTGCTGACCGAGCTGATGAGCAACAACGCCGCGGCGGCCCTGGCCTTCCCCATGGGTTACCAGCTGGCGCTCAGTATGGATGTCTCCACTATGCCGTTCATTCTGGCGGTGCTGTTCGGGGCGAGTTCCAGCTTTATTCTGCCCTACGGCTACCAGACCAACCTGATGGTCTATGCGGCGGGCAACTACAAGATGCCGGATTATCTCAAGCTGGCCCTGCCGGTCTCCCTGGCTTACAGCCTCGGGGTGATCGTCATGGTGCCCCTGCTGTTTCCGTTTTAAGGCGGCGCAATTGGGGGCCTGGTGGCTGGTAGGGAATAGGAATACACGACGACCATGGCCCCGTCAGTGGCGAGTGGCCAGAGGCTGAGCTCCAGGGAGCCAGACCGTTTCAGCATTGAGGCGCGAGCGCCAAGCAAGGAGTGTGAATGAGCAATATCGTGTGGCATCAGCATGCCGTGGGCAAAGAGCGTAGGGCCGAATTGAAAGGGCAAAAGCCCCTGGTGATTTGGTTCACCGGGCTCTCAGGGGCGGGCAAGTCCACCCTGGCGGGGGCACTGGAGCAGGCGCTGGCCGCGCAAGGCAAGCACACCTATCTGCTGGATGGGGACAACGTGCGCCACGGCCTGTGCGGCGATCTCGGCTTCGATGACGCCGCCCGTCAAGAAAACATCCGCCGGGTCGGCGAGGTGGCAAAACTGATGGTGGATGCGGGCCTTATCGTGCTCACCGCTTTTATCTCGCCATTTCGTGCCGAGCGGGAGCTGGTGCGCAATCTCGTGGGTGAAGGGGAGTTTGTCGAAGTGTTTGTCGATGCGCCGCTCGCCATCTGTGAAGAGCGCGACCCCAAGGGGCTCTATAAAAAAGCGCGGGCAGGGGAAATTCGCAACTTCACCGGCATCGACTCCGCCTACGAGGCACCGGAGGATCCCGAGATCCATCTGATCAATGCCGGCAAACCGGTGGAAGTGCTGGTGGAGGAGTTGATGACTGCGCTAAAGCTGGGGAATTATTTATAGTGATTGAGTTGCGCCATTTGATAAAGGTAGCTGGATTGTTATCTCGGCGCGGTTATTCGCGATTGTCCGAATACGCTGCGCTATTCGAGCCTACGGACGCCTAAATCAGGTGCGCCGCAGGCGTCACCTGGATTTAATTTTTAGGCGCTTGGATTGCCAAAGTGGAACTTCCGGTGACAGTTTGGACATAAAGCTATTGTATTTTCCAATGTGTCCTCACCGCCATCAGCTAATTTTTCTTTGTGATGAACTTCGAGATAAGGCGTTCCATCTTTTATCCTGATAAAGGGAGCATCTTTTTTACAGTGCTCACATTTTCCATTGGCTATTAGAAGCCTTTCAGCTACAACGTGAGGATTTCTGGAGAAGATATGAGTTGTTACTTCAACTTTAGTTGGCTCCTTTGCGCTTTCCTTAATCAGTTTTTTTCTTTCTGAAGAAGAAAGGCTGAGAGCATTCTTTACTTCTGCGTCAAATTGCCGAATGTAATCAGACTCTGTTTTTGGTAGATTACAAACTTTTTCGAATTGTTCAGAAACACGTCTCATTGAATGAGCCGTTACGTTGTAATGATTTTCCCAATACTCAATATGAAGGTTTAACGCATTTAAAGCCTTTCTAAGAGAGTTTGAGTTACCATCTTTATATATGCTCTCTATGAAATATTTCATGGCAGAGGCGCTCATGCCTCTTTGAAAAAGTCTTCCATTTAGCATACATCTGTAGTCATTAATGAAGTCTGTTGCACTAGTTCGGTTCAATCCATGTTCTTCAGTAAGAAACAAAGATCCATCCTGTGTTTTTAACTCACCACTATAGACTTTCTTTGCAATAGAATATGCAGCTTCTACCTGCTGTTCTGTGATTTTCATGTTGAACTCGATTTTGCGCCTAACGCCGCGCTCTGTGGCAAATTTGGAGAGCAGCGGAAAATTTGTCCGACAGCGGCGCCTTGTTATGCCTTTGTTGATTCGTAAAATTCGTTTAAAGATTTACCTTCGACCTCATGCTTCTGCAAAGCAGAATATAACTTCTTGGTGGTATTTCTATGTGTTTCTTGAACATATTCAAATAATACCAAGAATCTTTTGTATTCTGACTTAGAAAATCCATATACATGCATCGCAGAAGTGGTTATCAGTGGTGGTAGATTTTCTTCGATCGACGGATGAAGTAACAAAAATGTCTTAGCACTTTCATACTTTGTGTTTCCCCCGTGTGCTACATAGTCATTTCTCTGAGCCATTAGATCATCATGAGTATCTTTAATTGATCTATCAGCATCTTTGAAGATCGCCCCTCTATCTAGCTTCACTTTTCAACCATGTGCTTGAGAAAAACATTTCCCATAAGTAACAACCGAAGAAATGTAGATAGCTTTTAAAATATCCGATTTATAATCAATTTCGTCTCGTACGAAAATACTAGTCGACTCATCGTCATGGTTATCATCTAAGGCGACTGAAGAAGCATACTTCATCATTTTTATAAGATATTTCAAATCTTTTGCGATGAGAGAGTGTGCTGCATATTTTTTAGCCAGCTCCGTTGTTATTTCTTTTTTTACTAATTTGACACCCGCAGCATAGTACTCTGGACTACATTCCAAAGTTTCTGGGTTAACATTAACTTCAGCATAAAACTGTTGATGAATGTCAGAACCATCAAGGGATTTTATCGCTCTCTTCTTCATGCTCAATGGGATATCCTCACTAGGCATAATGCTTCAATAACCGGCGCAGCTTTGCTGCGTCCGGCGCCGAAGGCGCAAAGTTGATTGACTTGTTATACGTTTAATCTTGTGAGAACTCATCTATATCGATTTTTTTTGCCTTAGCAATGGCATATATTTCTGACAAAAATCCATTGAAATCATCTTCATTTTTCATTTGCAAATAATTTGAACGAAGCATCAAATAGCTACTTTCTCCAATGTATGGCCTTACTATCTCCATATTTTTTACCGAGTATTTCTTTATTTCACTAACAGTGGTGTTGGTTGCCATAAGGAAGAAGATAAGCACAAGAAATGCGCTAGAAAATAATATTCCATCCCATCCTTTGAATTGATTAGTCATCGCACGATGTAATATGCGTACTACAGTATTGTCTGTTTTAGAACTAAGTGCATGGAAAAGTATCCATACAAATATAATGATTAGAAGTAGGATGCCGCCAACATCTGGCTGGTTGTAATTTTCTATTGAGGATGCCTTTGAATAGATTGAGTCTGAATATGTTTGAGATATGGAAGAAAGTGATTTTGTAGTGAATTCACTTAGGTTCTTTAGTCCTGGCGATAGAAGCTTTTCCCAAACACCGCTGCCTATGGCTCCTAGTAATATAGTGGCTAGCCCTGCGCCAATAACTTTTATTATGCTATAAATTTTCATTTATTTTTGTTCTCGCTCCATATGTACGTATAACGCCCGCTTAAGGGGCAGCCAACGCTACTACTAACTTTCCGCATAACACCGTAATCACCAAAACCAACGCATAGTAAAAATGCCGCGCGTTGGCTGTCCCTCTTGAAGCGTTTGTTAGATATTAATTTACTATAGCCAAAGTATCTTTAGACTTTTGAAAAAGCTCATCATAAGTGAGTATTTCTACTCCGGCACTGTTATTTCGAAATAGTTCGAATGATTTGTATTGTGTTTCATTATTGAACTCACTCTCAAGACTACCAGCTATAACTAGGCATTTAGGATTAAAAGCATTAAATGTCTCATCTTTTAGTTGATAGAGTTCTTTCATCAACTGTTCTTTATAGTTTAATACTTGTACCACTGAGCCTGATAGTTCTTCACTTATTGAATATGCGTTATTGCGATACTTTTTCCCTAGCAACTTTGTTTTTGGCGTTTTAATTTCGACCAGAACAATATTACCAGTAAATTTGTTAAGGTAGATGAAATCGACTAAGTTTCCTCCAGTATTAGTCCAAGATTTACCACCGACATAACATTTACTACCTAACTGATACATACTTTTAGGAAAAGCTTGAGAAATTAGTGGAGGGCAACTTTCAAATAATCTTTGCCAAAACTCTTCTGATGAGTTTTCTCGTTCACGCTCCCATTTATTAAGTGCTTTCGATAAAGATATGCTAGTTGTGTCTTTATGTTCAGACTCAGGCTGAGATAGAAGCTTCGTTATATTTTTTAGGTGCTGTTCCCGTGCAGCCTTTAACCAATCAATAGAGTACTTTTCGGGCTCTTTATCTATCAAGTAATGATGATTTGGACATAGCAATATATAATTATCTGCATCTAATAATTCACTAGATGACTTCGCGGGGTTAAACCTTGGTGCTCCTGGAGACATGGACTCAATTAATGCAATGTGACCAATTATGTTTCCACTTTCCGTAGTCAAATTTTCCCCACAACCAGGAAATGCGCACTTGTTTCCACTTAAAGCCATGAGCTTCTTTTTCACTTGTTGAGTTGGAATTCGTCTTTTTTCCATATTTTTTCTATCTTTTAAATGTAGATACTTGAAACAATTGGGTAATGCCTAACAATTTATTATACGGAATGTTTCCACATAGAAACATGCGGCTGTTCCACATATCCTGCCAATTTTTTTGTATCACATCAATGTAGTTATCCATACTTTCAATATGTTATATCAATGTTTCTTGCATTAACTGTAGGATAAATGGTCGTGTTTCCTCTATATCCAATATGGTGCTCCACTAGCATCCATACTGTGTGCAAATACATCTAGTATGTTGGGCCAAAAATTGTATCTCGTATGTTGGGCTAAAAATCGTAGGTTGGTGCTGAACGAAGTGAAGCCCAACGTTTACCGCGAACATATCTGAAAATTTATTTTACCGAACGACCCAATCCATGTTTATCCTGCTCTGGTTGACGTGATAACGCTCGTCTGTTGGGCTTCGCTACGCTCTGCGCCAACCTACAAGAGCGAAGCTACCGAGTATAAATATCGGAACGCTCATTTATTTTACCTAGACGAACTAACCTGGAGGCAATGGAACCTTTTGTTCTTTTATGGATTCTTGATAATTCATCAACACCTAAGCCTGAATCAAAGCTATTTGCCAATAGCTCATCTTCGTCTGGCTTCCACGGCTTCCCAGCATTTTCTGGTAAATCAGATTTACGCTTTTGAGAAGAAATTGATGCTTCGAGGCTCTGTTTTGCGATAAATAAAGCTCGAATGACTTTCGGCTGATTGAAGCAGCTTTCTTCAGATAACTCTTCACCGGTTTCAGGATTAACACCTTCTGACAATGCTGAGATGATTTCTAAAGCCTTAATGACATCCATATTTTTCCCTTTAACGCTGAAGAACTTGTCTGTTGGTCTTCGCTACGCGCTGTGCCAACTTACAAAAACCACGCTACCGCCCCTGAATTCCAGCCTCCAGTCTGCTGCTCCTTTCCCTGTGGTGTGGCTCTGGTCTGGTATATGGCTGCTCCGACAAGAGGGGATCTGCTGGCCATGTTACCGAACGGAGCCTTTTAGGGAAGGGGGAGTGGATGATTTCTCGGGCAAGATCAATAAATTGAGCTGCCATGGGGTGGTGGTCGGGCGATGGGGGGATCTCAGCGCCCTTGCTTGCTCAGTGCTCGCTGCGTATCTGGACGGAGGAATGAACTGCGGGGCCGTCACGCTGTTGAGTGAGGTGTAGTGCAGAAGCCAGGACGAGGGCATCAAGGTTGGGGCAGTGGTGGTATGGGTGTACCCATACGGCCAGAACCGTCTTTTCCACAAGAGATAAATGGGCCCGCTGCCGGTGACGACAGGGGCCTTTTTTTGTTGTTAGCGCACGCTCTTGGGGTCAGCGGGCCAGCACTACCTGGCCGCTGGGTCTGGGGTTGTCGAATTGATGGGGGGCGGGCTGCTGCTGGAACTGGCGTACCAGCCGGTCCAGGTCACTCAGCTGCCGCACCAGCTGGTTGATGCCCTGTACGGCATGCTGGCTGCCTTGGCTTGAGTCATCGGCCAGGGTCTTGATGCTGAGCACGTTGCGATCGATATCGGCAGTGACCTGGGATTGTTCCTGCACGGCCTGGGCTATCTGGTTGCTGCCGGAGGCGACCTGCTGCAACATGCTGTTGATCTGCTGCAGTATGGTGCCGGTGGCGGAGGCCTTCTGCTGGCAGCTGGCGGAGAGCGCGCCCCCTTTCTCCATCGCCAGTTCGGCATTGCCTGCACTGGCCTGCAGCAGGGTGATCATCTTCTGGATTTCGCCGGTGGAGGACTGGGTCTTGATGGCCAAGGATCTGATCTCGTCCGCCACCACCGAGAAGCCGCGACCCGCCTCGCCGGCCCGGGCTGCCTCGATGGCTGCATTGAGGGCAAGCAGGTTGGTCTGGTTGGCGATGCTGTTGATGACATCGAGAATGCCGTCGATGTCCCGGCACTGTGCCGCCAGAGTGTGGATCACCGTTTTTGAGGTGGTGAGTTCGCTGTGCATCCCCTCGACCGCCCCTATGGTCTCCTGCACGCTGCGGTTGCCCTCCAGGAACAGCTCGGCGGTTTCATCGAGCAGGCCGGAGGCGGCGGTGGAGCTGTGGGAGACCTCGTGGATCGACTCGGCCATCTGGGTGATGGCGGTGGCGACCTGATTGGTCTCGGCCTGTTGTTGCTGCAGGTTGCTGGTGATGGACTCGGCATTGCGCAGATCGCCTTCGGCCGAGCGCAGGATCCGGCTGCAGGTCTGCTGGGTGCGCGCCAGCACGGCGTTGAACTCGGCCTGATTCATCAGCATGGCGAGCTCGATGGCGGCGATGTTGTCGACCTTGTTGGTGTAGAGCAGTTGCATCAGCGGGTTGTCGAAACGGCTGCGGGCCATCTTGTCGAGCTTGCCGAGGCGACGGGCCAGGGCATGGGTGATCATGGCTGCCAGCAGCAGCGGTATGGCCGCCAGGGCCAGCTGCCAGAGCGCAGCCTGTTGATACCCCAGCGCAACCATGGCCGTCAGGCTCAGCAGCAGGCAGAGCCCGATCGCCAGGGTGTGGGAGAAGGTCGGCAGCCTGAGCGCCAGCGGGGCCTTGTCAGCGCGCAGCCCGGCATAGATGCGCTCGGCCCGCTGCTTGATCTCCTCACTGGGGGCGGTACGCACCGATTGATACTCCACCACCTTGCCGTGGGCATCCTTGAGCGGCGTGACGAAGGCGCTGACCCAGTAGTGATCGCCATTCTTGCAGCGATTCTTCACCGGCCCCATCCAGCTTTTGCCGGCCCGAATATGGTGCCAGAGATCGGCGAAGGCCTGCTTGGGCATATCCGGGTGGCGCACCAGGTTGTGGTGCTCCCCTTGCAGCTCCTCCAGATTGAAGCCGGCGATATGGCAAAACTCGTCGTTGGCATAGGTGATCCGGCTCTCCAGATCCGTGGTGGAGATCAGGCTCTGGTGCTCCGGATAGAGGCGTTCGCGCTGGGTAACGGGTTGATTGATTCTCATGGTGGCTCCGGAACAGGGTTGCTGGAAAGATGTATGGTAAATGCAAGTCATGAGCCAGCACGCAGAGATTGATGATTATTTTGTGAATAGCGGGTGATGAAGGTGAAACGAGTCAGCCTGGCTCAGCCAGGAGGGCAATTATTGGCAGCACAATGGAGAAGGATTCGCATTTCGAGAACCGTTTTGGCAACGGCTGGTCGATATTTCGCAAGATGCTGCGGCGGTGCGCGAAACGATGGAGCCCGGTGGGACGGGCTCCAGGGGATCAGGGGGCAGGGTCGGCCGGGGCAGGCTCAGGTCCGGCGGGCGGGGTCAGTATCATGGTCTCGATCTGCAGTCCCTGCACCAGCACGGTTTTCAGATCCTGCAGGTACTCCTCCAGCGGCGGCTCTTGCAGCAGCTGAGCGAGCTCGTTGCCAACCGGGGTCAGCCGGTAGTAGAGCAGGGTGATGTTGGCCTGCTTGCGCTGCAGCCGCCAGCGCTGATCGCCGAACTCCAGCTCCACCCCGTCGGCGGGCAGCGGGCCGGATTCCAGCTCGCCCCGGTGCAGCAGGCCGAGTTCGAACAGCTGCAGCAGGGCGTTGTAGGGGATGCGGTACTTGCCAAGGCCGAGCCGGGTCACCCGGGCGCGGCTGAGCAGGCTGGCTCCCTTGTGCAGCCCCAGCAGCAGCCGCTGCTCGTCGCTGCCCACGTAATGGCAGGAGAGGGAGCAGATGCGCTGGAACAGCTGGGCCTCGCGCTGGGTCATCTCCTTCAAGGTGGAGAGCGCGCGGATGGAGAAGCGGCCTGGGGTGGCGATCTCGATGGCGAAGATGCGGCCCCACAGCTGCTGCATCGGCACCATGCTGATGTCTTCCGCCAGTTGCAGGAAGCGGGTCAGCCAGTCGCTGTCCATCTCGCCGCCGGCGGCTGTCTCCTCGCAGTGGCGGGAGGCCATCACCATGATGGCTTCCAGGTTGCGCTGGCGGGCGGCCTGATCCGCCAGCTGGCGAAAGGTGGCGCGCTGCTCGAAGGTGCTGTCGCTGTTGCGGGTGAGCATGCCGTCGATACCGCGGCTGCGGGCCAGGCGCAGGGTCTGCTCCTGGCTGCTCAGGATGGAACTCTCTTTCTTGGGCGGGGGCAGGTCAGCCATGCTGGCTCCGTGATCGCAAGGTCTAGCCTTGAATGTTACTCCAACCGGGATGGCGGGCAATCCCTCAGGCAGGGGCTGGCGGGGATCCTGTCGTCGCGGATAACAAAACGGCCTCCCGCGGGAGGCCGTTTGTGCCTGGTTACTGCTCTTCGTAGACGCTCACCTCGACCGCCTCCATGGAGTAGGAGGCGGTGGCCATCTCGTGGCTGGAGCTGACCGTGTGCATCTTGCCCTTCACCCAGATGGCGTCCCATAGGTCGTCCACCGGCGCCCCCTTGGGGTAGCTCACGTAGACCACCTGATTGGTGGGCGGGGGCGGCACATGGATGCAGGCGCCGAAGTAGGGCACCAGCAGGAAGGCGGTGATCTTCTTGGCATCTCCCTCCAGCGGTACCACGAAGCCCGGGATGCGCACCTCTTGGTTGTCCAGCTTCTGGTTGACCCCACCCACCGGCTGCGGCACCGAGGCAAGGTTGCCGTCGTGGCTCACCTGGGGGGGCGGCAGCAGTTTTTCACCTGCGGGAATGAGCACATCCCAGTCGATGGTCTTGTACTCCACGGCCATGGCCGGCAGCGCCAGCAGGGCGGCCAGCAGCGCCACAATTTTCCACTTCATCATCTGTCCTTCTCGTTTTTATGGGCGTCTGGCTAGACGCGAATGCTCATGCCGTCGCTCAGGCTGTAGCGATAAGCGCGGGCCGCAGGCAACAGGCCGATCACCATGCCGGCCAGCCAGACCAGCCCCAGCAGCAGCCACTCGTGGGCGCTCGGCAGCCCCAGGCTCAATTGCAGGCCATAGTGGCTGAGCAGCCAGGGGGTGGCAAGCCCCTGCCCCAGGTAGAGCACCGCCACCCCGAGCGCGATGCCGGCGGTGGTGAGGGCCATCGCCTCCAGTGCCAGCAGCAGGAACAGGTGGGCGGGGCCGGCGCCGAGGGATCGCAGGATGGCAAGCTCCCGGCGCCGCTCATTGAGACCGGCCAGCAGGGTGGTCAGCATGCCGATGAGGCCCGCCACCACCACGAAGCCGGCGATCACCGACAGCGCCGTCTCCGCCACGCTCATCAGGCTCCACAGCTCCTGCAGAGCGGCCCCCGGCAGGATCGCCATCAGCGGCTCACCCCGGTAGGTGTTGACGCTGCGCTGCAGCTGGAACGCCAATATCCGGTTGCTGAGCCCCACCATGAAGGCGGTGATGGTCTTGGGGGTGAGATCCTGCGCCAGCGCCTGCTCGGCAGTCATGTTCTTGCTGTGACGGCCGGTGTCCCAGCCCAGATGGATCGCCTCGATGCCGGCCAGCGGCACGTGGATGGTGCG
Organism: Aeromonas sp. QDB34; assembly: GCF_027705405.1. Classification (NCBI taxonomy): domain Bacteria; kingdom Pseudomonadati; phylum Pseudomonadota; class Gammaproteobacteria; order Aeromonadales; family Aeromonadaceae; genus Aeromonas; species Aeromonas sp. QDB34. Next base: position 26,493 of record NZ_JAPDBT010000019.1, read on the forward strand.
ATCGATGGGGGTACCGGTCGGTGCCAGGAGCCCCACCACCTTGAATGGCAGGTTGTCGTGCTGGCTGAACGAGGTATTGCCGGCGCCGTGGGCGATGACGATGGACTGCCCCAGGTGATAACCGAGCTTCTCGGCCACCTGGGCACCGATCACCGCCTCGAACGGCGTGTCGAACGCTCGCCCTTCACGCAGCGCCAGCGCCTGCTGCTGGCCGTACTTCAGGTGGGTGAAGTAGTCGCCATTGGTGCCGAGCACGCGAAACCCCTTGTGGGAGTCGCCGAGGGAAAGCGGGATGGTCCAGGCGATGCCGCGCTGGTTCTTGATGGCCTGATAGGCATCCCAGCCCACGTTGTTGGTGGGGTTGCCGATGCGAAACACCGAGTAGAGCAGCAGGTTCACCTGGCCGGAGCGGGCGCCGACGATGAGATCCGTGCCCGACACCGTATTGGCGAAGCTTTCGCGCGCCTGGTTGCGCACTCGCTCCACCCCGAGCAGCAGGGTGACGCTGATGGCGACGGCCAGCAGGGTGAGCCCGGCGGTGAGGCGGCGGGCCCAGAGGCTTTGCAGGGCAAGTTTCAGCATGATGCCCTCCTGTTCAGTTGTTGCAGGTTTTCCACCCGCGGAAAGAGCGGTTCGAGGTAGGGGTCGTGGCTGACGAAGATCAGGGTCGAGCCCTGCTTGCCGCACTCCTCGAACAACAGCTTGATGAAGGCGGCCCGGTTGTCGGTATCGAGGGCCGAGGTGGGCTCGTCGGCGATCACCAGTGGCGGTGAGCCGATCAGCGCGCGGGCGGCGGCCACCCGCTGCTGCTGGCCGATGCTGAGGGCATGGACGGGCCTGTGCAGCGCCTCCTCGGGCAGTTGCAATTCCCGCAGAAGGCGGCGTGCCTCGTCGGCCGGGCTGCCCTGCAGCCGGGCCCGCTTCTCGGGGGAGAAGGTGAGGGCGCTGGTGACGTTGTCCTGCACGGATAAAAATGGCAGCAGGTTGAACTGTTGGAAGATGTAACCCAGATTGGCCGCCCGAAAGTGGTCGCGGGCACGGCCAGAGAGCCGGGCCAGCGGCTGGTCCAGCACCTCCAGGGTGCCGTGGTTGGCGGTCTGGATCCCGGCCAGCAGGCCGAGCAGGGTCGACTTGCCGGAGCCCGACGGTCCCTTGATGAACACCCGCTCCCCCTCGCTGATGGTGAGGGCGGGCAGATCGAGTACAACCTCGTGACCCGGCCAGGCAAAGGCCAGATCGCGGATCTCAACCACGGCGTTTTTCATGGCGTTACCAGCTCAGTTTGTTGGTGGAGGGGGTCAGCTCGGCTGCCGTCTGGCCGCTGGGCAGGATGCCCTGCACGCTCAGCTTCTCCAGGCTCGGATAGATGCTGAACAGGGTGGCCTCCAGCCCGGTCAGCTTGGCTGGGGTCGCGCAGGTATAGGTGTACATGGCGCCCATGTCGGCGTGACCGGCGTCGTCGTGCTGGTGTTCGTCGTGCTTGCCGTCAGACTGCTGGTGGTCATGGTCATGGTCATGGTCATGGTCATGGTCATGGTCATGATCGTGATCTTCCTTGGCGGCTTGCAGCTCCTGCTGGGTCAGCTTGCAGCCGGCGGCCGGGTCGAAGCGAAACAGGGCGTCGGGTTGTTTGAGTTGAGCCATGGCCTTGGCGTATTGCGCCTTCTCCTCGTCGCTCTTGGCGGCGTGCTCGAAGCCCACCAGATCGGCGGCGGGAGCCTGCAGCTCGATCATCAGCTGGTTGCCATCGAGCACCAGGTTGAGGTGACCGTGGCCGTGCTCGTGGGCGCCGTGGCCGTGACTGTCGTGTTCATCGTGGTTTGCCTGCACGCCAAATGCGGCGGCCGCCAGTAACAGGGTGACTGCTTTCATCGTTAATCCTTTGAAAAATTTATTGAAAAATGGATTTAGCCGGATAAGCGATGAAGCAGTGGCGGCGCGCGAATGCGGCACTGGCCTGACGGGGTGGCATGAGGTTTGGGCAAGGCAGCATCAACGAGCTTGCCGATGACCACTTGTGAAGAGGGGATGACCAGGGTTGGGGTGAGTGCCAGCTTGCCATCCAGATGCAGGGCGCAGAGGACGCAGGCGTGGTTGTGGCCGGGCAGGTCGGCTTCCAGCGGATGTTGTGCCAGCACCGGTTGCAACCACAACCAGCCCAGCAGCAGCAACCAGATTTTCAGCTTGGTACGACCCATAGACCCCTATCAAAGGGGCGCCATCAGCGCCCCTTCTCTCTGACTTAGAGATGGGACTTGATGAGCCCCATCACGGTAGCGATATTGTTGGCATCGAGCTGGCCATCTTTGGCAAACAGCACCTTGCCCTCTTTGTCCAGCAGGATGATGGCCGAGCTTTCCGGCGCCAGATCCCAGGCGTTGCGGGCCATGCCCTTGGCATCCAGCACCATGGCGGACCAGGGGAATTCCTTCTTGCTGTCCTCGGCACTGCTCTTCACAAAGCCGGAGGTGCCCCAGATGGCGTCATTGCTGTTGATGATGGTGACGGTCTGGTACTTGTCGTGGGGCAGCTTGGCCGCCTTGATCGCTTCGATCATGGGGGCGTTGAGCTCCTTGGCGCTGGAACGACCGGCGATGTGCTGGATCAGAAAGACCTTGCCGGCCAGCACCTTGCTTTGCCAGGGCTGATAGCTGATCTCTTTCTCTTTCAGAACCAGTTCACCCTTGTCGCTGATGTTGACCAGCGGCACCTGGGCCGACTCCTTGATGTTGTGAGCCAGGGCCAGGGTTGGCAGCAGCGCCAGAGTAAGTACGAGATGTTTCATCCTGATGACACTCCTTTTGTTATGTTATAACGATTTTTGCATTGAGGGAATGGGGCAGTACTCATCCTAAACTGATCGGATCTGTTTAAGAAGTGTTAAATAAACGTGTGATTGGCCCGCTTGCCTGCCCGCCAGCGCGGAGCCTGGCTGGCAAAGGCGGCTAGAATGGCACGCAGTCGATAAAAATCAATTGCTTATCAACTGGTTTGAGGAGTCTGGCTGCGGCATGCAGCCAGACAGAAGGTGAGGGGGAGGGCTCAGTAGAGCGGTTCGCTTACCAGCGGGATCTTGGCCATGGTCATCTGTTGGGCCAGCAGGGGCGAGCCGGTCAGCAGAATGTGGCGCTGGTTGCCGATCACCACCGTATCCCCTTTCAGGCCGCTGTCGGCGGTAATGGCGAGCCAGGCCGGCGAGACGCTGCCGATGCTGATGTTCGGGTAGATGATGCTGAGCATGTACTGGGGCGCCAGTTCGGCCAGCAGGCTTGCCATCAACAGCGCCTTCTCGTCGCTGTCAGCCTTGTTGCTCTGCAAGGCTTGCAGTGGCGGCGCGAAGTGGTCCATCTGCTCGGGTGGGGTGGGAATGCCGCTCAGCCACTCCTGCAGCAGGCCGACGCTGGTGGCCAGATCCTTGGCCAGGAACTGTTTTGCCAGGGGCCTCAGGTCGCCCTTGAACTGGTAGAACAGCTGCGAATAGTTGGGACGCACACAGGGCAGCTTGCGATTGGCGGGATGAACGCAGGGCACTACCCGCATCTGATAGAAGGCATCGTCCTGATATTGCTGATAGGCCTGCCAGAACAGGGTCGACTCCATGCTGTCGTCGTGCAGGGTGAAGGCCTGCTCCAGATTGCGAAACTTGGTGGCGGTCTCGGGGCTGGTCTGATTGATCAGGTTGATGCTGTTGTAGAGCCGCGGACTGATGTAGGAGTAGAGGGTCTCCAGCGGATAGTTGAGGGAGGCATCGAGCAGGCTCATCTCGTGGCGGCTGGCGGAGATGACCCGCTCATCCGTGTTCAGTAGCAGATGCTTCTGCTGGCCGTCGGCCGATTGCCACTGCCAGCTCAGGGTGACCTCGTTGGCCCCTGCCATGGACGCGAACACTAGACTCAACAACAGACCTTGTGCCAGTTTCATGATGTGCATCCTGCTCGGGGTGATAATAAACAACTAGGTGAGCTGGCCGATTTTGGATGAGTCTGGCATTTGTGATTTTGATAACAGATTGATCGGGCTTTTAATTTAATTCTGGAAATAAGTCATGCAGGAAACCGTCATGAAGCGAATCACACCGTTGTTGCTGCTGTTGGCCACCTTGCCGGCCGCGGCGGGGCCGGTCATCGTCAACCAGGGGATGTCCAGCGCCGATACCTTTGCCCTGCGGGACAAGCTGGCGCGGGAGCATGAGTGGCAGGAGTGGTTGCGTTTCCAGCAGGCCATCAAGTGGCTGGAGGTGCTGCCGGTGAACTGCGAGCTGATGAGCGATCAGGATGGCAGCTATCGCTGCGGAGGAGACTACTACCGGCCCTATCGACAGGATGGGCGCGACATTTATATCCAGGGGGATCCTGCCGGTGTGACGCCGGGTCAGCGCCCGCAACAGCCCATAAAAAAGGCGCCCTGAGGCGCCTTTTTCACGAGAGATACGCTTACTTGGCAGCGTAACGCTCGGCAGAGCTGATGATCTCGGCTTCGGCAGCGGCCTTGTCGCCCCAGCCTTCAACCTTGACCCACTTGCCTGCTTCCAGCTCTTTGTAGCGCTCAAAGAAGTGCTGGATCTGGGCGCGCAGCAGCTCGGGCAGATCGTTCACATCCTTGATGTGATCGTACTGCTTGGTCAGCTTGGAGTGCGGAACGGCCACGATCTTGGCATCTTCACCGGATTCGTCGGTCATCTTCAGCACGCCAACCGGGCGGCAGCGAATGACGGAGCCGGCCAGCAGCGGGTAGGGAGTCGGCACCAGCACGTCGACCGGATCACCATCCAGAGACAGGGTGGCGTTCACGTAACCGTAGTTGCACGGGTAGAACATCGGGGTAGACATGAAGCGATCGACGAAGATGGCACCGCTGTCCTTGTCGACTTCGTATTTGATCGGGTCGGCATTCTGCGGGATTTCGATGATGACGTAGATGTCGTCGGGCAGGCTCTTGCCAGCCGGGACCAGGTTCAGGCTCATGACGTTTCCTTTGAGTGTTGGAGTCAAGTTTGCAGGCCGATATTATAGCGATGTCGCGTCAAATGACCATATTTCAGGGCCACTGCGACAGAGTTGGTGGATACCGCACAGCTTGGGTCTGCCAAATTGCCGTCACCTTGCTAGAATGCGCACTCCCTTTACTGGAAAAGGCAGCGGTATGCACATTCACATCCTCGGGATCTGCGGCACCTTCATGGGTGGTCTGGCGGTGTTGGCAAAACAGCTTGGTTACCGGGTGACCGGTTCGGATGCCAACGTCTATCCCCCCATGAGTACTCAGCTCGAGCAACAGGGCATCGAACTGACCGAGGGCTATGACCCCTCCCAGCTCGATCCGGCGCCGGATCTGGTGGTGGTCGGCAATGCCATGAGCCGCGGCAACCCCTGTGTGGAGTATGTGCTGGATCGCAATCTGCCCTACATCTCCGGCCCCCAGTGGCTGCTGGAGCACGTGCTGCAGGATCGCTGGGTACTGGCCGTCGCCGGCACCCACGGCAAGACCACCACCGCCAGCATGCTGGCCTGGGTGCTCGAATACGCCAAGCTGGAGCCCGGCTTTCTCATCGGCGGCGTGCCCGGTAACTTCCCGGTTTCCGCCCGTCTCGGCTCCGCCCCCTTCTTCGTTATCGAGGCGGACGAATATGACTGCGCCTTCTTCGACAAGCGTTCCAAGTTCGTCCACTACCACCCGCGCACCCTGGTGATGAACAACCTAGAGTTCGACCACGCGGACATCTTCCCGGATCTCGCCGCCATCCAGCGTCAGTTCCACCACCTGATGCGCACCGTGCCGAGCAACGGCCGGGTGCTGTTCCCCAAGGGGGACGTGAACCTCGCCGCCGTGCGCAAGATGGGCTGCTGGAGCGAAGTGGAGCTGGTGGGTCAGGACGACGCCCAGTGGAAGGCGGTCAAGCTGGCCGACGACGGCTCCGCCTTCGAGGTGTGGCTGGACGGGGTGAAGCAGGGCGAGGTGCACTGGGAGTGCATCGGCGAGCACAACGTCAACAACGGCCTGATGGCCATCGCCGCCGCCCGCCATGCCGGCATCATGGTGGAGCACGGCATTGCGGCGCTCTGTCAGTTCAAGTCCCCCAAGCGGCGGATGGAGCTCAAAGGCGAGGTAGCTGGCATCAGCGTCTATGACGACTTTGCCCATCACCCCACCGCCATCGAGACCACCCTCGGCGGACTGCGCGCCAAGGTGGGCAAGGCCCGCATCCTGGCGGTGCTGGAGCCCCGCTCCAACACCATGAAGCTGGGGGTTCACAAGGAGGAGCTGGCTGGCTGCTTCGATGGCGCCGACGAGGTGTTCTTCTTCCAGCCGCCCAACATCGGCTGGGATCTCGGCGAGGTGACCGCCCACATGACCCGACCGGCCAAGGTGTTCAACGATCTGGAGACTCTGATCAACCGGCTGGTGGCCGAGTGCCGCGATGGCGATCATATTCTGATCATGAGCAACGGTGGCTTCGGCGGCATTCATGACAAGCTGATCGCCCGCCTCAAGGACTATCACGGCCAGCTATGAACAAAGCGATCACCCTGGCGCTGACCGGCGCCTCCGGCGCCCCTTATGCCCTGCGCCTGCTGGAATGCCTGATGCAGGCGGATTATCGGGTCTACCTGCTCGCCTCCTCGGCGGCTCGTGTGGTGCTCAAGACCGAGCAGCAGCAGGAGTGGCCCGGCTCGCCCAAAGAGCTCTCTGCCTATCTCTGTCGTCAATATGGCGCCAGCGAGGGGCAGATAGTCGCCTGCGGCAAGGAGGAGTGGTTCTCGCCGGTGGCTTCCGGTTCGGCGGCGCCCAGGCAGATGGTGGTCTGTCCCTGCTCCATGGGTACCGTGTCGGCCATTGCCAACGGCACCTCCGACAACCTGCTGGAGCGGGCGGCGGACGTGGTGATCAAGGAGCGTGGCCAGCTCATTCTGGTGCCCCGCGAGAGCCCCTTCTCGGCGATCCACCTGGAGAACATGCTGAAACTGGCGCGGCTCGGGGTGACCATCATGCCGGCGGCGCCGGGCTTTTATCATGAGCCAAAGAGCATCGCGGATCTGGTGGACTTCATGGTGGCGAGGATCCTCGATCATCTGGGGATCGAGCACGATCTGACCCGCCGCTGGGGCTACGCCAAAGGGTGAGCTGAGAGATAGCGGACAAACAAAAGCGGCGCCGACCTGAACAGTTCGGCGCCGCTTTATTTTGACGGAGCGGGTTAGGCTGCCTGGATCGGGGCTGTCACGTACTTGAACAGAAAATCGGTCACTTCTTCCCGGTCAGGGCGTTGTGGCTGATTGATCATCTGCATCATGACGTAACCAAAACCGGTCAGGGAGCGGGCCAGGTCCTGGGCGGACAGCACGCTCTGGATCTCGCCAGCATCCATGGCGCGTTGCAGGTGGGGTGCAATGCGCTCCAGTGCCTTGTCCAGCAGCTTGGCGTAACGGGGCCAGACCTCTTCCCGCACCGATGAGCTCCACTCCAGCCAGATGCTGGCGTGGTCAGGCTGATCGTAGGCGGCGTCGACGAACAGCTTCACGTGGCGGCGAATGCTGTCGCTGACCGGGCCCTGGCCGGTGTAGGCCTGTTCCAGCATCTGATGCACGAAACGTTCGATCTCGGCCAACACTTCATCCACCAGCTCTTCACGGGTGTTGAAATAGTTGAACACGGTAGCAACCGAGACCTTGGCCTGTTCTGCGATTTCGGCGTGACCCGCACGGCCAATGCCGCGACGGGAGAACACCTCGATGGCACATTCCATCAATTGATTGCGTCGGGCCTCCGGCGAAAGCCGGGTTCGACGTCTTATTTCTGCGCGTGGTTCCATAGTTTTTTCATCTAATAGTTATTGATTATGGTGTTTATAGTATTGTCACCGATAATGCCCGAGGGCCTGCTAACTCTATCAATTAAAATAAGCCGATAAAAGCATCACGTATGCCTGACGCCCTTCGGCTTGAATGGTAGAATCATCGGTTTTGACGTTAATGAACGGCCAAATTCGCTTTGGCCATTATGGAGTAAGTGATGAAACACACTGTCGAGGTGATGATCTCCGAGGCTGAAGTCGCCGCCCGGATCGCCAAATTGGGTGAAGAGATCACCGCCCGTTATCAGGGCTCTGACGAAGTGGTCATGATCGGCCTGCTGCGTGGTTCCTGCATCTTCCTGGCCGACCTGTGCCGCCAGTCCCAGCTGCCCATCACCCTGGATTTTATGACCGCCTCCAGCTATGGCTCCGGCATGCACAGCACCCGTGACGTGCGCATCCTCAAAGATCTGGATGACGACATCAAAGGGAAGGACGTGGTGATCGTCGAAGACATCATCGATACCGGCTACACCCTCAACAAGGTGCGCGAGATCCTCTCTCTGCGCGAGCCGAAATCCCTGGCCATCTGCACCCTGCTGGACAAGCCGTCCCGCCGTGAAGTGCAGGTACCGGTAGACTGGATCGGTTTCTCCATTCCCGATGAATTCGTGGTGGGCTGCGGCATCGACTATGCCCAGAAGTACCGCAATCTGAAGTTCATCGGCAAGGTAGTACCGCAAGAGTAAGCAAGGTTCAGGAATATCACGGGCGAGGTGGCAGAGCGCCATTTTCTGTCTGCAGGCGGCCTTGGCCGCCTTTTCTGTCTCGAGATGGGATGCGCCATCACAGGGGTTGCAATGAACGCACTGGAAATCAGCGGCCTGAAAAAGACCTATCAGGGGGGCGTCGAAGCCCTTAAAGGCATCGATCTCACCGTCAAGCAGGGGGATTTCTTCGCGCTGCTCGGCCCCAACGGGGCGGGCAAGTCCACCACCATCGGCATCATCAGCTCGCTGGTGAACAAGAGCGCCGGCAAGGTGAAGGTGTTCGGCTACGACATCGACACTCACCTGGAAGAGGCCAAGGCCCAGCTCGGGCTGGTGCCGCAGGAGTTCAATTTCAGCCAGTTCGAGAAGGTGATCCAGATAGTCACCCATCAGGCCGGCTTCTATGGCGTGCCGAGGGCCGAGGCCAAGATCCGTGCCGAGAAGTACTTGCGCCAGCTCGACCTGTGGGACAAGCGCGACATGCCGGCCCGCACCCTCTCCGGCGGCATGAAGCGCCGGCTGATGATCGCCCGCGCCCTGATGCACGAGCCCAGGTTGTTGATCCTCGACGAACCGACCGCCGGGGTGGACATCGAGATCCGCCGTTCCATGTGGAGTTTCCTCAAGGATCTCAACGAGCAGGGCGTCACCATCATCCTCACCACCCACTATCTGGAAGAGGCGGAGATGCTCTGCCGCAACATCGGCATCATCGACAAGGGCCGCCTGATCGAGAACACCAGCATGAAGAATCTGCTGGGCAAGCTGGGTCGCGAGACCTTCATGCTGGATCTGGCGCCGGGCTCCGCCGTACCGAACGTGCCCGAGTTCAACGGCCGCATGCAGGACGAGCGCACCCTGGAGGTGGATCTGGACAAGAGCCAGTCCCTCAACAGCCTGTTCGAGCAGCTGTCGAGCCAGCAGGTACAGGTATTGAGCATGCGCAACAAGGCCAACCGGCTGGAAGAGCTGTTCGTCACCCTGGTCGAGGAGGGGAGAAAAGCATGAATCTGACCACTTACTACATCGCCTTCAAGAGCATTCTGGCCAAGGAGATCAGCCGCTTCACCCGGATCTGGATCCAGACCCTGGTGCCGCCCGCCATCACCATGAGCCTCTACTTCGTCATCTTCGGCAACCTCATCGGCGGCCGCATCGGTGACATGGGGGGCTTCAGCTATATGGAGTTCATCGTGCCCGGCCTCATCATGATGTCGGTGATCACCAACTCCTACTCCAACGTCGCCTCCTCCTTCTTCAGCGCCAAGTTCCAGCGCAACGTGGAGGAGTTGCTGGTGGCGCCGGTGCCCAACTACGTCATCATCGCCGGCTACGTGGGCGGTGGCGTGGCGCGCGGCCTCTGTGTCGGCCTCATCGTCACCCTGGTGTCGCTGTTCTTCGTGCCGCTGCAGATCCACCACCTGTTCAGCGTCTGCTTCACCGTGCTGCTGACCGCCATCCTCTTCTCGCTGGGCGGCCTCATCAACGCGGTGTTTGCCAAGACCTTCGACGACATCAGCATCATCCCCACCTTCGTGCTGACGCCGCTCACCTATCTCGGCGGGGTGTTCTACTCCATCAGCCTGCTGCCACCCTTCTGGCAAGGGGTCTCCCAGGTGAACCCGATCATCTACATGGTGAACGCGTTCCGTTACGGCTTCCTCGGGATCTCCGATGTGCCGCTCGGTACCGCCTATCTCATCATCATTGGCTTCATCGTGGCCCTCTACGGTCTGGCCTGGTGGCTCATCTCCCGCGGCACCGGGCTGCGCCACTGATAGAATGCAACGGGCACCCTGGGGTGCCCGTTTTTTTGTCGCCTCTTTTCCCTCCCCTGTACTGGCCCCCTCTCGAACAGGGTCAATAACCACCTTCTTATCAAGGTTTTATCCGGCACCTTGTGATCCACCGCAATTTTCAGATTACCCCCAAAGGTATAATTCCCGCGGTTGGAAGGTCTGCACAATGGAGGCCCTCCGTCTCTTCTTTTTCTCACCAGGGCAGGATCGCCTATGTCACTGATCACCGAGTTGCCAGCCATTTTTGACAGTTTTTCAGATGCCCGCCGTCAGGGCTTTCTGGCCGTGATGGCACTCAAGGAGCGACAGATCCCCCTGGTCGGCACCTACTGCACCTTCATGCCGCAGGAGGTGGCGATGGCCGCCGGCGCCGTGGTGGTATCGCTCTGTTCCACCAGCGACGAGACCATCGAGGAGGCCGAGAAAGACTTGCCCCGCAACCTCTGTCCGCTCATCAAGAGCAGCTACGGTTTCGGCAAGACCGACAAGTGCCCCTACTTCTACTTCTCCGATCTGGTGGTGGGAGAAACCACCTGCGACGGCAAGAAGAAGATGTACGAGTACATGGCCGAGTTCAAACCGGTGCATGTGATGCAGCTGCCCAACCGCGCCGATGACGAGGCCTCCCGCACCCTGTGGCGCAGCGAAATCGTCCGCTTCAAGGAGTTGCTGGAGCAGCAATTCGGCAACCCCATCAGCGAGCAGGCGCTGCGCGACGCCATCGTGCTGAAGAACCGCGAGCGCCGCGCGCTGGCCGACTTCTACCGGCTGGGCCAGCTCAACCCGCCGGCGCTGAGCGGCTCCGACATCCTCAAGGTGGTCTATGGCGCCACCTTCCGCTTCGACAAGGAGCAGCTCATCAGCGAGCTGCAGGAGATGACCCGCCGCGTCAAGGCCGAGTATGCCGAGGGCAAACGGCTCGATGCCCGCCCGCGCATCCTCATCACCGGCTGCCCCATCGGCGGCGCCGCCGACAAGGTGGTGCGTCTCATCGAGGAGCACGGCGGCTGGGTAGTGGGTTACGAGAACTGCACCGGCGCCAAGGCGACCGAGCAGTGTGTCAGCGAGGAGGGCGATCTGTTCGATGCCCTGACCGACAAGTATCTGGCCATCGGCTGCTCCTGTATCTCCCCCAACCACCAGCGCATGAAGCTGCTGAGCCAGATGGTGGAGGAGTATCAGGCGGACGGGGTGATCGACGTGATCCTGCAGGCCTGTCACACCTATGCGGTGGAGTCGCTCGCCATCAAACGCCACGTGCGCGATCGCCACGGCATTCCCTACATGGCGGTGGAGACCGACTACTCCAGCGCCGACAAGGGACAACTGGCCACCCGGCTGGCCGCCTTTATCGAAATGCTGTGAGGAGGTGCCGTGTCACTCACCATCGGGATTGACTCGGGCTCCACCGCGACCAAGGGGATCCTGTTCGACCACAGGGACGGCGGGCGCATCGTCCGCCGCTTTCTGGTGCCGACCCCCTTTCGTCCGCTGGCCGCCATCGAGCAAGGCTGGGAGACGCTCTCGGCCGCGCTGCCAGAGCGCCCCCATCTGACCCTGACCGGTTATGGCCGCGATCTGGCGTCGTTTGCCGATCGGCGGGTCACCGAGATCTCCTGCCACGGGCTGGGGGCGCGCCTGCTCTGCCCGTCGGTACACACCGTCATCGACATCGGCGGCCAGGACAGCAAGGTGATCCAGCTCGATGGCGAGGGCAACCTCACCGACTTTCTGATGAACGACAAGTGCGCCGCCGGCACCGGCCGCTTTCTCGAGGTGATCACCCGCACCCTGGGGGCGCGGGTCGAACAGCTCGACGAGCTGCTGGAAGGGGCCGAGCCTCACGACATCAGCAGCATGTGCACCGTGTTTGCCGAGTCGGAGGCGATCAGCCTGCGCTCGGCGGGCATTCCGGCCGAGTCGATCCTGGCCGGCATCGTCCGCTCTATGGCCCGGCGCAGCGCCAACTTCATCGGCCGCCTCGGTGCCAGACCGACGGTGCTCTTTACCGGTGGCGTCAGCCACTGCGCCACCTTCCGCCACTATCTGGCGCAAGGATTGGGCTGCGACGTGGCCACCCACCCGGACGCCCAGTTTGCCGGTGCGCTGGGGGCGGCCCTGTTCGGTGCGCGTGCCCGCACGGGAGGCAAGTCATGAACGCAGAGTTCCTCTACCTGTTCCACTCCACCCTCGGCACGCTCAGGCTGCGCAAGCGGCTGGAGCAGCAGCCTCATCCGTTTCGGGTCTGCGACGTACCGCGCCGGCTCAGCGCCGGCTGTGGCCTCGCCATCCGCCTGCACTGCCCGCCCGAGGAGTGGCAGCAGTGGTGCCAGTGCGGCGAAACCGCCGCCGTTTTTCGTTGTGACGAAGACGGTGAGTATTGCGAACTGGCCCGCTATCCGGCCGCCGGCTAGAGCATGGTGACGCCTGGTCGGGGAGTTGGCAGTGGGGGGCATGGATGATAAAGAACTATCCCATGGCCGTGTATCTGCGGCTGCTGGTCAGGCTGGCGCTGGGGGGATTCTTCGTCGCCTCCGCCGGGTTCAAGCTGGCGGCGCCGGAGCTGTTTGCCGAGCAGATCGGCGCCTTCGGCCTGCTCTGGTCGCCGTTCATTCCCCTTGCCGTCTGGGGGCTTGTCGGGCTGGAGCTCTGCGCCGGGCTCGCGGTGATCGCCAACCGGCGCTGGGGGCTCTGGCTGGTGATCGGGCTGCTCGCCCTGTTTATTCCGGTGTTGGGCTATGGCATCGCCATCGGGCTCGACATCTCTTGCGGCTGTCTTGGCAGGGCTGATCTCAGCTCGCTGCCACAGGCCCTCGTGCGGGATCTGCTGCTGTTGACGCTTGCGGGCGCCTTGCTGCGCCACTCCCGCCCCGTTTTTACCGTTCCAAAGGAGCAGTGACATGATGAGATTGCAATCCCGCACCCTGATGGCCTCACTGATTGCGGCCAGCTTTGCCCTCGGTGGCTGTGGCGACAACCAGTTCGAGCAGGAGACCAAGCTGGAGCAGGCGGCGGTACAGCTCTCCCAGGAGACCCAGCAGGGTGGCTATCAGCTGCTGACCGTGGCGGAGCTGAAAACCCGGATGGATAAAGGCGAGGCGCTGGTGATCATCGACACCATGCCGTTCGAGGACTCCTACAAGAAGGAGCACATCCAGGGGGCCAAGAATTTTGCCTTCGTGAAGGAGGCCAAATCCGGCGATGACTGGAGCCAGATCGTCGAGGGGAGCGGCACGCCCGAGCAGTTGCTGGCCCTGCTGGGGGACGACAAGACCCGTCCGGTGGTGTTCTACTGCGGCTTCGTCAAGTGCGGCCGCAGCCACAACGGGGCCGCCTGGGCGGTCACCCAGGGCTATCAGCAGGTCTATCGAGTGCCGGGCGGCATCTTCGCCTGGAAAGGGGCGGGTTACCCGGTTACCGCCGAGTAGGGCGGATACGCTCAGAAACAACAAAGCCCGCACATGCGGGCTTTGTTGTCAGTGGCGCAGCGGCTCAGGGGCGGGCCAGCGTCACCACCCGGTTGTCGATGAGGCGGGCCTTGCCGAGATACGCCGCCATCAGGATCACCAGCTGCTCGCTCTGGTCGGTGGCCGCTTCCAGGGTGGCGGCATCGACGATGTCGATGGCGTCGGTCCGAAAACCGGCCTTGTCAAGACGCTGGCTGGCCTGGGCCACCAGGGAGGGCAGGTGATGGTCACCCGCTTCAATCTGCTCGGCGATCCAGTTCATGGTGCGCGCGAGCTCAGGGGCCAGGGCCCGTTCGGCCGCAGTCAGGTAGCCGTTGCGCGAGGAGAGCGCCAGCCCGTCCTCGGCCCGCACGGTGGGCACGCCGACGATCTGGATGGGCATCGCCATGTCGGCCACCATCTTGCGAATGAGCGCCAGCTGCTGGAAATCCTTCTGGCCGAAGCAGGCCACATCCGGCTGTACCAGATTGAACAGCTTGGTGACCACGGTGCTGACACCGCGGAAGTGACCCGGACGCAGCGCCCCTTCCAGTAGACCGGAGAGGCCCGGCACCTCGACGAAGGTGTGACTGGCGAGCCCCTGCGGATACATGATCTCCGGGGTCGGGGTGAACACCATGTCCACCCCGGCTGCTTCTAGAGCGGCGCAGTCCTGCTCCAGAGTGCGCGGGTAGTTGGCGAGATCCTCGGCCTTGTCGAACTGCATCGGGTTGACGAAGATGCTGGTCACCACCTTGTCGGCGTGGTGGTGCGCCTCTTTCACCAGGGTCAGATGGCCCTGATGCAGGTTGCCCATGGTGGGCACGAATGCGATTGTGAGCCCTTCACGGCGCCATTGGCCGATCTGTTCACGCAGAGCGGCGGGATTGTTAACGACCAACATCAGCAGTTCACCTTCGAAAAGATCAAAGAGAGGCGGGCGGTATGGGCCCGCATGGGTAAGAAAGGAGTGGCAACGGGCAGCATCATCGACAGGTCACCTTGGGATGAATCATCAAGAGACGGGTTGCTCAGTCAGCACCAGAGGGCGAAGCGGGGGCGCAGGCCCCCGCTCTCGTCACGCTATCGGATCAGTTGAAGCAGTGTTCCGGGCCCGGGAAGGTGCCTTCGCTCACCTGCTTCACATAGAGCCGGATGGCGGCACGCATGTCGCCGGTCTCGGCCAGGAAGTTCTTGGTGAACTTGGGCACGTAGCCGGAGGTGATGCCGAAGGCATCGTGCATCACCAGGATCTGGCCGTCGGTGGCGGGGCCGGCACCGATGCCGATCACCGGAATGCGCAGCGCCTTGCTGATGCGCTCGGCCAGCGAAGTGGGCACGCACTCGAGCACCAGCAACTGGATGCCGGCAGCCTGCAGTTCGAGGGCCTGACGGTAGATCTCCTGGGCCTGGAACTCGTCGCGCCCCTGCACCTTGAAGCCGCCGAATATGTGCACGGATTGCGGGGTGAGGCCGAGGTGGCCGCACACCGGCACGCCGTTGCGGGTCAGGTGGCGAATGGAGTCGCACAGCCAGTCGCCCCCTTCCATTTTCACCATGCGGGCACCGGCCGCCATCAGCCGGGCGGCGTTCTGATAGGTCTGCTCCGGGGTGGCATAGCTCATGAACGGCATGTCGGTCACCACCAGTGCGTTGGTGGTGCCGCGCACCACGCAACGGGTGTGATAGACCATCTCATCCATGCTGACGCCCAGGGTATCCTGACCCCCCTGCAGCACCATGCCCAGCGAGTCGCCGATGAGCAGCACGTGGGCGCCCTCGTCGTCGAACAGCTTGGCAAAGGTGGCATCATAGGCGGTGATGGCGGTGATTCGTTGGCCTTCCTGCTTCATCTTCAGCAGGTTGGTGGTGGTGATCTTGCTCATAGAGGCTCCTGTTCGTCTGCACCGGGGGCAATGATGGCAAGATCATTGTGCGGGCAGCGGGCAACCAGTTCTGCGAGTGGGGTGCCGCAAGGCAGTACCAGAGCGGGTGCAATCTCGGCCAGGGGCAGCAGCACGAACTCCCGCTCCTTCATGCCGTAGTGGGGAACAATGAGGCGTTCATGCCTGATGATCTGATCGCCAAACAGCAGCAGATCGAGATCCAGGGTTCTCGGCCCCCATCGCTCATCCTTGCGCACACGTCCTTGTTCCAGCTCGATGCTTTGTAGTTGATCCAGCAGCGCCAGCGGCGTCAGCCGGGTGTTGAGCCGGGCCACGGCATTGACGTAGTCCGGCTGGTCAGCAGGGCCCATGGGGCGGCTGCTGTAAAACGACGAGGCCTGCACCAGCACGGATTCCGGCAACCTTGCCAGAGCGGCGACGGCGCGACGAGCCTGACCGAGCGGGTCAGACAGGTTGGAACCAATGGCGATGAAGACCTCGGTCATCACGTCAGTTGTCACTCGGTCGCTTTCGGTTTGCGGCGACGGGGGCGACGACGGTTGCGGCTGTTGCTGCTGCGCTTCTCGCCATCGTTGCTGCGGGCCTCACCGGCCTGACCGCGCTCACCGCTTGCCGGGCGGCGGGTCGCCTCCCGTTGCAGCTGCGGGCGTACGTCCGGATTGGACTCCACGTAGCGTTCCCACCAGCTGGCCAGCTCGCCCAGACCGCGCTCGACCCGGTTGCGCAGTAACAGGAAGTCAAACGCCGCGCGGAACTTGGGATGTTCCATGGCCCGCTCGGGGTGGCGGCCTTGACGGCGGGTCAGCCGCTGCTGCAGGGCCCAGATGTCGCGTACATCGGTGGTGAAACGGCGCGGGACGGCGATGATCCGCACCTGGTTGTCCAGCACCTCGTTGATCGCCAGCATGAAGGCGTCATACCAGGGCAGGCCGCTCTCGTTCTCCAGCACCCGGCCGCGGGCCTCGACACAGCCCCACAGCAAGGTGGCGTAGAGGAAGGCGGGGGTGACGCGCTTGTCTTCCCGGACCCGGGTGTCGGTATCGATCAGCGCCTGCTCGATGAACTGCTCGTAGGGCGAGTTGCCGTGCGGGGTAAACAGCGCCGCTACCTGCGGGAACAGCTGTTGGAACAGGCCATATTCGCGCAGCAGCTTGTAGGTGGCCAGGCCATCGCCAGCCAGGAACAGCTTGAGGGTTTCCTCGAACAGGCGGGCCGCCGGAATATCCTGCAGCAGCGGCGCCAGCTCCTTGATGGGGGCGGCGGTGCGCGGGCTGATGGTCATGTCCAGCTTGGCGGCGAAGCGCACGGCGCGCAGCATCCGCACCGGATCTTCGCGGTAGCGGGTCTCGGGATCGCCAATGAGCTCCAGCTTGCGCTCGGCCAAGTCTTCCAGCCCGCCCTCGAAATCGTGCAGGGTGAAATCCTTGGCGCTGTAATAGAGGGCGTTGACGGTAAAGTCGCGGCGCTCGGCATCCTCTTCGATGGTGCCGTAGACGTTGTCGCGCAGCAGCATGCCTTCATCGGATTGGGCCGACACGTGTTTGCTGGTATTGACCTGATGGTGGTGACCGCGGAAGGTGGCCACTTCGATCACGTCACGACCAAAGACGATGTGGGCCAGCCGGAAACGGCGGCCGATCAGGCGGCAGTTGCTGAACAGTGACTTGATCTGCTCCGGCGTCGCATCGGTGGCGATGTCGAAATCCTTGGGCGTCTTCCCGAGCAGCAGATCCCGGACTCCGCCGCCGACCAGGTAGGCTTCGTAGCCCCCCTTGTTCAGGCGATAGAGCACCTTGAGTGCATTCTCGCTGATCTCTTTGCGCGAAATCGGGTGCTGGTCACGGCTCAAGGTACGACGTTGCCCGGCGACGCGGGCCGGAATGGGGGACTCCGCCGACTGCTCGCCGTCTTCCTTGCCGAGCACTTTGCGGCAAAAGTTTGCGATCTGGGAAAAAATGGTACACCTCGTTATGACTTCAAATTGACGGGAGGCCAAAAAAATAGCGGCCTATCATAGCTCACGCCTAACCAAATGAAAAACCGTGCTGGCAATTGATCTCGTTTGACTCGGATTATCCCGACAAAATCACGGCCAACAGCGGCGATTTACGTTCAATCAAACCAAAATTGCCTGCGCGACTCAGTAATCAGCCAGCTGGATCTTCTCGCTGGCAGGCACCCGGGCCAACTGCCAGTGGGCGATGCCCCAGTCGATAATCTCGTCCACCCGGCTCGCCATCAGCTCGGGGGGCGGGCACTGGCCGAGAAAGTGCAGCGCCTGCCACAGGGCCGGGCGCACCTCGTCCTGTGCCAGCGCCGGTGCGTGATTCTGCTTGGAGAGCTTGTTGCCGTCGGCCTGCACCGCCAGCGGCAGATGCACCCAGGCGGGCACGGGGGCGCCCAGGGTCTGGTAGAGGGCGATCTGGCGCACCGTCGGCTCCAGCAGATCGGCACCGCGCACTATCTCGGTGATGCCGCAATCCATGTCGTCCACCACTACCGCCAGGTTGTAGGCATAGAGGCCATCGCGCCGGCGCACGATGAAATCTTCCTCGGCCAGCGCCGCCGGCACCGCAATGCGGCCCTGCAGCCCGTCCACAAAATCGTACACCGGGTGGTGTTGGCGCACGCGGGCGGCAGAGCCCTCTGCGGTCAGCCCAAGAGTGCGGCAGTGCCCGTTGTAAAAGCCGCCGCTCGCCATGATTTCGCGCCGGGTGCAGCGACACCAGTAGAGATCGCCGGCCCGGTAGAGCTGGTCGATGATCTCGTCATAGCGGCTGTGGCGCCGGCTCTGGTACATCACCTCGCCATCCCACTGCAGGCCATGGGCCTCCAGGGTCTGCAAAATGAGCGGGGCGGCCCCCGCCATCTCCCGCGGCGGATCGATATCTTCGATGCGCACCAGCCAGCGCCCCTGCCGTGCCCTGGCCTGCAGGAAACTGCCGAGCGCCGCGATCAGGGAGCCGAAGTGAAGCGGGCCTGAGGGGGAGGGGGCAAAGCGGCCGATATAAGGGCGGGTCTGGGACGAGGGGATGGTATTCACGGGCATGCAGATTCGGGCAAACGGGACATTGAGGCTGCATTCTGGGACGGCCCGGCCAAAAGCTCAATAAAAAAGGGAGCCCGCGAGCTCCCTTTTTTCTGTTATGCCAGAGGTCGGTATCAACCGGCCATCTGTTTTTCCTTGATTTCAGCCAGGGTCTTGCAGTCGACACAGAGGTCGGCGGTGGGTCTGGCTTCCAGACGGCGGATACCGATCTCGATACCGCAGTGTTCACAGTAACCGAAGTCATCGTCTTCGAGCAGCAGCAAGGTTTTCTCGATCTTCTTGATCAGCTTGCGCTCACGGTCGCGGGTACGCAGTTCAAGAGCGAACTCTTCTTCTTGCGCGGCGCGATCCACGGGATCCGGAAAGTTGGCAGCCTCATCCTTCATATGGTCAACGGTGCGGTCAACTTCCTGCATCAGTTGGTTGCGCCAGGCTCCCAGGATCTTGCGAAAATGTGCCTTTTGTTGGTCATTCATGTACTCCTCACCCGGTTTTTCCTGGTAAGGCGCCACACCCGCAATGGCCAGGGGGCCCAGAGATTTCCTGTTTTCGCCTGTTGGCATGCCCTGTCTCCTAATTCAGCACGCTACCCGTGCCATCCATAAATTGAGGGCGACATCTATAGCAGAAGGGTAACTTGGAGGCAAACAAGCCGTACCAATAATGTTACCCACTCCAACATTTATTCGCTGCCCTCGGGTAGCAGGTGACAAGATTCAAACGGGATAAAATCTTGCGCCACCATGCTCTGCACCCCAACATGGGGTCGATAGCATAAAATTTCAACCCCTGCCGTAATTGCTTGCTCAATAAGCAGACTATAGTGCGGATCTATATGCGCTGCCGGGCGCATTCTCATGATTCCGGAGTGCAAAACCATAAATAACAGCACGGCTCTGTGGCCTGCCGCCTTCATGGCCATTAATTCACGCAAGTGCTTGGCGCCACGGGTGGTGACCGCATCGGGGAAGTAGCCCATGCCGGGTTGCTCCCGCTCGTCGAGCAGGGTCACCGATTTCACCTCGATATAACAGGCCGGCCGGTGGTCATCTTCCAGCAGCAGATCGATGCGACTGTTCTCTTCGCCGTATTTCACCTCGGTGCGCAGCCTGGCATAGCCGCGCAGCGGGGCGAGGGCATCCTGCTCGATCAGCTCGCGAGCCAGCTGGTTGGCGCGGGCCGTGTTGACACAGATGAAGTGACCGGCCGGGCTCTCGGCGATCTCCCAGCTGTGGGGCAGCTTGCGCTTGGGATTGTCTGAGGTGGAGTACCAGACCCGGGTGCCCGGTTCGGCACAGCCGGTCATGGCGCCGGTATTGGCGCAGTGGATGGTGATCACTTCGCCGTTGTCGAGCTGCACATCGGTCAGGAAGCGCTTGTAACGGGAGACCAGCTGCCCGGATTGCAGGGGGGGATCGAAGATCATGGTATGGCTCTCTTAATCAATGAATCTGGGCATGGCCGCCGGTCAGGATGCCATTTTCTCTCTGGTCCGCAGCGGCCAGCAGGCGAGGGGCTCGTAGCGCACCCCGTCCGGGGTGGAGAGGGATTGATAGAGGAAGAAGCGGTCGGCCTGCAGCACGAAATCGGGGGCGGGCAGCAGCGCCGGCGGTTCGCTCGCCTTGCGCGACAGGGTGACGTGGGGGCGATAGCCCTGTTCGCCGTTGCCAAGCCCCAGTTTCTCGCCGTGGCGACGCAGCGCCCTGGCCAGCACGGTGAGCTCGTTGGGCCACTCCGTCGGGCCGACCCAGGCGGCCTTGGCGCGGCCGAACCAGCCGGTTTCATTGAGCGCTATGGTGAGCGGCGGGCAGTGCTGGCGCTCGACGGCGGCCATCAGGCGGGTGGTGGTGAGCTGATCCGCTTCGCCGAGGAAGGCCAGCGTCAGGTGGAGATTGGCGGCGGGCACCGGTTGACCCGGCCAGGGCAGCTGGTCGCGCCAGGCGACGAGATCGGGTGCCAGCGCCTCGGCGGGCAGGGCAAAGAAGAGTTTGGCCATTCGGGTGAGCATGCCTCTTTCATGCAGACAGGGTGGCCCATTCTAGGGCAGCCACTGCATCCTGTCTCGCCGGCCGACATCCGCTCACGGTGGCCGGCCAGGCTGTGGCAGAATAGGCGCCGCTTTACGACTTGCAACAAGAAGGTGCAGATCCCTTTGTCTTCCCTCCCCATAGTGTCGGTGCTGCCCGCACTCTTTGCCGCCATCGACAACCATGCCAGCGTGATCCTGCAGGCGCCCCCCGGCGCGGGCAAATCGACCCTGCTGCCGCTGGAGCTGGTGCGCCAGAACCGGCTGCCCGGTCGCATCATCATGCTGGAGCCCAGACGTCTCGCGGCGCGCAATATCGCCGCCTTTCTGGCGCGCCAGCTCGGGGAGAAGGTGGGCGAGCGCATCGGCCTGCGGGTGCGTGGCGAGAGCCGCACCAGTTCTGCCACCCGGCTCGAGATCGTCACCGAAGGGGTGCTGACCCGGATGCTGCAGCAGGATCCCGAGCTCACCGGCGTCTCCCTGGTCATCTTTGATGAGTTCCACGAGCGCAGTCTGCACGCCGATACCGCACTGGCCTTCGCCATCGAGAGCCAGCAGGGATTGCGCGATGATCTCAAGCTGCTGGTGATGTCTGCCACCCTGGATGGCATGGCGCTGGAGCGGCTTTTGCCGGAGGCCCCAGTGGTTCGATCGGAGGGGCGCGGTTTTCCCATCGACTACCACTATCGTCCCGCCAATCGCCAGCAGTGGCTGGAACCCCAGGTCGGCGCCGTGGTGCTGGAGGCGTTGGCCGCCCACGCCGGCAGCCTGCTGGTGTTCCTGCCGGGCCAGGGGGAGATCGAGCGGCTGGCGCAGTGGTTGGAAGGGCGGCTGCCGGACGAGGTGACCCTCGCCCCCCTCTACGGTCGCCTCGACATGGCGGCCCAGCAGGCGGCCATCGAGCCGGCACCTGCGGGGCGCCGTAAGCTGGTGCTCACCACCAATGTGGCGGAGACCTCGCTCACCATCGAGGGGATCTCCGTCGTCGTCGACAGCGGGTTGGAGCGGCGTGCCTCCTTCGACATCAAGAGTGGCGTCACCCGGCTGGAGACCCGCCCCATCGCCAAAGCCTCCGCCACCCAGCGGGCGGGCCGCGCCGGTCGTCTCGGCCCCGGTGTCTGCTACCGGCTCTGGAGCAGCGAGGTGCAGGAGCGCCTCGCCGAGCAGAGCCCGCCCGACATCCTCACCCAGGAGCTGACTGGTCTGTTGCTGGACGCCGCCCAGTGGGGGGCCAAGGTTGAAGAGCTGCCACTGCTGGACATGCCGCCGGCCGCCGCCGTCGCCAGCGCCCAGCGACTGCTGGTGAGCCTCGGCGCCATGAAGCCGGAGGGTGAGCAACAACTTACCCCGGCTGGCCGCGCCATGGCGGCCTTCGGTACCCATCCCCGGCTTGCCCGCATGCTGCTGCGCGCGCGCGAGCTGGAGGCCGAGGGTCTGACAGGGATTGTCGCCGATGCGGCTTTCCTGGTGGCGCTGCTGGAAGAAGATCTGCGAGGATCGGAGCGCCTCTCCGTGCTGTTTCACCGCCGCCAGGGGGCCCTGCGCCAGAGTGCAGCCCGCTGGTTCGAGCGGCTCGGCGCCCGCCCCGCCAGTGCTCAGGGGCAATGGCTGGGGCTGCTGTGCGCCCTCGCCTGGCCCGATCGCATCGGCAAGCTGCGCAGCGGCAGCCGCTATCAGCTCAGTGGCGGGGTGAGCTGCGATCTGGTAGAAGGTCACCCCTGTCAGGGGCAGGGGGCGATCATTGCCATCGAGATGGGTCAGAACGAGCGCGGCAGTCGCATCTTCATCGCCGAGCCGGTGGAGCTGGATGAACTGGTGCGCCAGCTGCCTGAGTTGGTCGGCGAGCGCCAGTGGTTCGACTGGGACGAGCGCGAGGAGCGGGTGCGGGCCGAACGCCAGCAGGTGCTCGGCGAGCTGGTGCTGAGCCAGCGGCCGCTGACGGATCTCTCCGATGAACAGAAGGGGCGCTGCCTGCTGCAGGGCATCCGGCGCAAGGGGTTGCATGTGCTGCCCTGGGATGATGCCAGCGAGGGGTTGCTGGCCCGATTGCGCTGCGCCCGCGACTGGTTGCCCGACGAAGGGTGGCCAGCCATGGACGAGGGGAGCCTGCTGGCCGACCTCGAGCAGTGGCTGCTGCCGGCGGTGAGCGGTATGACCCGGCTGGAGCAGTTGAAAAAGCTCGATATGAGCGACATCCTGCGCCAGTCGCTGCCCTGGCCATTGCCCAAGCGGCTGGACGAGGCGCTGCCCGGCCACTTTAGCGCGCCGACCGGTAGCCGGGTGCGGATCCGTTATCAGCCGGGCCAGGCGCCGGTGATCCCGGTGCTCATCCAGGAGATGTTCGGCCAGGCCGCGACCCCGTGCGTGGCCGATGGCCGGGTGGCGTTGGTGGTGGAGCTGCTCTCCCCGGCCCAGCGGCCGCTGCAGATCACCGCCGATCTGGCTGCTTTCTGGGCCGGCTCCTACGAGCTGGTGAAAAAAGAGATGAAGGGACGCTACCCCCGCCACTACTGGCCGGACAATCCGCTGGAGGCGATGCCGACCAGGGTCACCAAGAAGAAGATGGGATTGTAGGTTGGTGCAGGGAATAACGTAGCCCTACTCCAGCAGATGACCCTCACCCTGGCCCTCTCCCAGAGGGAGAGGGAACTGATCGAGGTGGGTGTTTGCTCCCTTCTCCCCTTGTGGGAGAAGGGCCGGGGATGAGGGGTGAGACATCCATCTGTCTGGCGGAGCGAACCCGGAATCCAGATCCAATTGGTTAAGCCCGATCGGACGTTCGCGAACGCGACATAACAAGTAGAAAGGAAAGCAAAGAGGATCTATGGCAACGCAACGACGCAAGCGCACCCCCAAGAAGGCGGCGCCCAAACGCACCATCTGGCGCACGCTGTTCTGGCTGGGCTTCAAGCTCTCCCTGGTGGGAGCGGCCTTCATGGTGGTGTTTGGCATCTACCTCGATACCAAGGTGCGTGAACGCTTCGACGGCGAGAAGTGGCAGCTGCCGGTGATGGTCTACAGCCGGCCGCTGGAACTCTATCCCAGCCAGCGCCTCTCCCAGGCCCAGATGCTGCGCGAGCTCAACATGCTGAGCTACAAGCAGGTGCGCCAGCCCCACACCCCGGGCGAGTATGCAGTGAGCGGCAACCGCATCGAGCTTATCCGCCGGCCATTCGAATTCCATGACGGGGCCGATGCCGCCCGCGGCCTGCGCCTCACTTTCAACGGTGCGCGGCTGGAGGGGATCCAGTCGCTGGAGAACCAGCGTCAGCTCGGTTACGCCCAGATGGACCCGGTGCTGCTCGATCGCCTCAACACCGAGGATCGGGAGGATCGCCTGCTGGTGCGCATCGCCGAGGTGCCGGACAGCCTGCTGATCACCCTGCTCACCACCGAGGATCGCGACTTCTACCAGCACGGCGGCGTCTCGCCGGTGGCCATCATGCGCGCCATGGCGGCCAACCTGCTGGCGGGTCGCACCGTGCAGGGGGGCAGTACCCTGACCCAGCAGCTGGCCAAAAACTTCTTCCTGACCCGGGAACGCAGCCTGTGGCGCAAGGCGCAGGAAGCCTACATGGCGGTGCTGATCGACTATCGCTACAGCAAGGACGAGATCCTGGAGGCCTATCTCAACGAGGTCTATCTGGGGCAGAACTTCTCCCAGGGGGTCTATGGTTTCGGGCTCGCCTCCTACTTCTACTTCGGCATTCCGGTCAACGAGCTGGACATCGATCAGGTGGCCCTGCTGGTGGGCATGGTGAAGGGCCCCTCCTATTACGATCCCTGGCGCTTCCCGGAGCGGGCCAAGGCACGTCGTGATCTGGTGCTCAAGCTGCTGATGGATCACGGCAGCCTGCAACCGGCCGAGTATGAGCTCGCCAGCAAGCAGCCGCTCGGCATCATTACCCGCGGCCAGATGAGCTATGGCCGCACCCCGGCCTTCATGGGCCTGCTCAAGCGGGAGATCCAGAGCCGCTTCGGTCCGGATCTGCTCAAGCAGTCCGGCCTCAAGATCTTCACCAGTCTGGATCCCATCGCCCAGCACGCCGCCGAGCAGGCGGTGGAGTCGGGTCTGGCCCAGATCGAGAAGCTGCGCGGCAAGAAGAAGCTGGAGGCGGCCATGGTGGTCTCCGACTGGCACAAGGGCGAGGTGGTGGCCATGGTGGGCGGCCGGGATCCGCGCTACGCCGGCTTCAACCGGGCGCTGGATGCCCGTCGCCAGATAGGCTCCCTGGTCAAGCCCGCGGTCTACCTGACCGGCCTCTCCAACGGCCTGACCCTGGGCACGCCGCTCAAGGACCAGCCGATCCGCATTCGCGGCAAGGATGGCCAGATCTGGACCCCGCAAAACTACGATCGCAAGTTCCGCCAGAGCGTGCCGCTGATGGATGCGCTGGCCAGCTCCCTCAACGTGCCGACCGTCAATCTGGGGCTGCAGGTGGGGCTGGACAAGGTGGTGGACACCCTGCACAAGCTGGGGGTGGAGCAGGAGATCCAGCCCTATCCCTCGCTGGTGCTGGGAGCGGTGGCGCTCTCGCCGATGGAGGTGAACCAGATGTACCTGCCCATCGCCAACCAGGGGCTGACCCAGCCGCTGTCGGCGATCCGGGCGGTGGTCAACAGCGACGGCAGCAAGCTCTATCAGCATGACGAAGCAGCCAAGCGGGTGACCGATGAGCAGGCCAGCTGGCTGACCCTGTTCGCCATGACCAAGACGGTGAGCCAGGGCACGGCGCGCGCGCTCGGTGCCAAGTTCCCCGGCGCCACCATGGCGGCCAAGACGGGCACCACCAACGAGCTGCGCGACTCCTGGTTCACCGGGCTCGACAACAACGAGCTGGTCAGCATCTGGGTCGGACGCGACGACAACACCCCGGCCGGCCTGACTGGTGCCAGCGGTGCCCTGCAGCTGTTCAGCGGCTACATGAGTCAGCGCGGGGTCAACAGCCTGGCCATGAACATGCCGCAAGGGGTGAGCTGGGCCAGCTTCTCCCGTGCCAGCGGCACCCGGGTCACCAGCGACTGCCCCGGCAGTCTGCAGGTGCCGGCGAAGCTGGCCGGACTGGCCGAGCCCATGGGCTGCGCCAGCCCGGTGTCCGGCCCGGCCAATGCGCTGGACAACTGGTTCAACGGTTTTTTCAACTGACCGCTGCGGGCAGCCCTGGCTGCCCGCTTGCCCGGAGTGCTCATGTCACATCCTCTGTTCGATGCCATCCACCACGTGGCCATCATCGCCAGCGACTATGCGCGCTCGCGCCACTTCTACCATCAGGTGTTGGGGCTGCCCATCATCGCCGAGACGCTGCGCGAGGAGCGCCAGTCGTGGAAGCTGGATCTGGCGCTGCCGGACGGCAGCCAGCTGGAGCTGTTCAGCTTCCCGGCGCCGCCGCCGCGCCCCTCCCGGCCGGAGGCGTGCGGCTTGCGCCACCTGGCCTTTCGGGTCGCTGAGCTCGACCGGGTCATCGCCCATCTGCAGGGCCATGGTATCGAGGTGGAGCCGGTGCGGGTGGATGAGCTGACCGGCAAGCGCTTTACCTTCTTCGCCGACCCCGACGGCTTGCCGCTGGAGCTCTACGAAGCGAGCCGCTGAGGCAGACTCGCCGTGAGCCCGCATTGCCCCATAAAGAGCAGAAGCCGCCCGGTTAGCCGGGCGGCTTCTTTCATGGTGTGCAGTGCGTGAGGGGCGATCAGGCGGTGGTGAGCAGGGTCACCGCGACGGCCATCACCAGCATGCCGACCCAGCCGATGGGCTTGAGTCGCTCGCCAAACAGCAGCAAGCCACCGAGGGCGGTGCCCAGAATGCCGATGGCACCCCAGGTGGCATAGGCCACGGCCAGATCGATCCTGCCGGTGCTCACCGCTTCCGACAGCAGGGTGAAAGCACACAGCACCAGCAGGATGCCGAGAAATCCCCAGCCTTTGTGACGAAAACCAACCGAGCGGTTGATCGCCATGTTGGCGCCGATATCCAGCAGGGCTGCCCCCAGTACGATGATCAACGGGTGCATACGGCCTCCTTGGCAGCGCCAAGGCAGCGAGTACTGCCAGTACCTGCGGCCGGTTTGTCATGGGCAGCGCCAAGACGGCGGGTGCTGCTGGTGCCTGCGGTCGGTTTGTCATGGGCAGCGCCAAGACGGCGGGTGCTGCTGGTGCCTGCGGTCGGTTCGTCATGGGCAGTACCAAGGCGGCGGATGCTGCCGGTGTCCGCGGTCGGTTCGTCATGGGTTTCACCCATTGTCACCAGAACAATACCCACTATGGCCAGCGCCAGTCCGATCAACTCCTGAGCATTCAGGTGGTAGTCGAGGAACAGCACGGAGACGACGGTGATCAGCGCGATCCCCAGCCCCTCCCAGAGCGCGAAGGCAATACCAATGGAGATTGTTTTGGCGGCTTTGGCCAACAACAGATAGGAGAAGGAGATGAGCAGCCACATCGGCAGATAGTTGAGCCAGCCGGCCTCGTTCTCCGGGATCATGGCCATGCTGGAGGTCCCGGCGACCTCGGTCAGGATGGCGCCCGTCAGGAAGATGCGGGCTAGGAGCATGCGATTGAATAACATAAAATGTCCTTTTGTTGCTGCGACGGGGCCATGATAGCCGCAGCCCGCTCAGGCGGCAGAATCGCTGAGCGTCGACAATTCAGACGCTGACGGTTTGCCTTGCTAGAAGAGGGCAGGGTAAGGTGAATATCGGATACCCAGCTCACGACCCAGATCATGAAGCTCTACCAGATACAACTCTTTGTGGAATCAGCCAGCAGTGGCTCCATTGCCAATACGGCGCGCCGGCTTGGCAAGAGTCGCAGCGCCGTCAGCACGGCGATAGCGGCGCTAGAGGTTGAGCTTGGCGTCGAACTTTTTGAACGAGGCGCCAACCAGAGCCGATTGACCGAGATCGGCGAGCAGGTGCTGGACGACTGCAAGCGGCTGCTGCAGGCCGCCAACAGCCTCAAACTCAAGTGCGAACACTACGCCTCCGGCGCGGAGGTGGCGCTGCGGGTGGCGCGGGATGACGCCATTCCCGAGGCGGTGTGGCGGGAGATGCTGGGGGCGCTGCGCCACCAGTTTCCCGGCACCAGCATCTCGCTGGTGCTGGCCTCGCCACCGGAGCTGCCCGCGCTGGTGGAGGAGGGGTTTGTCGACGCCGCCTTCGGCCTCATCACCGAGGAGCAGGAGCGCAGCGGCCTCAACATCGAGGTGCTCAACCCGATCCGCACCCTGATGGTGGTGGCCCCGAGCCACCCGCTGGCCAGCCTGAAGCGGGTATTGCAGCAGGATCTGACCGGCCATACCCAGGTCACCCTCTCCTATGTGGACGAATTTTCGGTCAAGAGCCTGCTGCCCATCGGCGGCCACCACATCGGATTGTCGAGCTTCGAGCTGATGCGCGATGCGGTGCTCGACGGCCTCGGCTGGGCCGTGCTGCCGTCGCCGCTGATCCAGAGCCAGCTGCGACAAGGGGAGCTGCTGACCTTGAAGCACAAGTTCAGCCTGCAGTGGCGCGACTACGGCGTCTATCTGTCGGAAAATGCCTACCACGGCAAGGTGTTGGCGTGGCTGAGGAAGGCAATCCAGGCCTATCTCGAACCGTTCGAATAAGCCGGCCGGCGCCGGGCGGGCATGAGGGGGGCAAGTGCAGGGGCTTGTGATCCATCACTGCCTGATGGTACATACTGTCAGTACCCTCATGCAGCGCCTGGAGGCGTGAACGATATGAGCAGTGCCCAAGACAAGGACGAGCTCTGGCTGGATGACGACATCATCGAGCTGGATGACGATGAGGCCGTGGTGACCAAGGCGATCAACCCCTGGCAGGTGTTGATCGTCGATGATGAGCCGGACATTCATCATGCCACCCGGCTGGCACTTTCCAACATTCAGTACAAATCCCGCCCGCTTGAACTGCTCAACGCCTACAGCGGCGCCGAAGCGGCCCGCATGCTGCTGGCCAATCCGCGCATCGCCCTGATCCTGCTCGACGTGGTGATGGAGACCGAGGATGCCGGCTTGCGGCTGGTGCACCAGATCCGCAACGAGATGCACAACAGCCTGGTGCGCATCGTGCTGCGCACCGGCCAGCCGGGGCAGGCCCCGGAGCAGCGGGTGATCCTCGATTACGACATCAACGACTACAAGACCAAGACCGAGCTGACGGTGCAGAAGCTCTATACCACCGTCATCGCCTCCCTGCGTTCCTACGAGACCCTCTGCGCCATCGACAAGAGCCGGCAGGGGCTCGGCAAGATACTGGAGGGGGCGGGGGATCTCTATCATCTGCATTCGCTGCGGGAATTTGCCTCCGGCGTGCTCAAGCAGATCAGCGCCATTCTCGACGTGGGCACCGAAGGCGCCATCTGTGCCGAACGCCGCCCCGGCTCGCAGGAGCTGGAGATCCTGGCGGCCACCGGCGACTATGAATCCCTGCTGAGCGATGTGCCGCTCAGCGCCTTCCCGGCCCTGCACGACTCGGTGATGAGTGCGCTCGCCAATCGCTGCAACCGCTTCGAGCATCCCCAGGATGCGCTCTATATCGCGGCCCAGAACGGGCGCGAGTTTGTGCTCAATTTCACCCCCACCCAGCCGCTCGACCCGCTCGAGTGCGATCTGCTGGACGTGTTTTGTCAGCGGATCTCGGCGGCGTACGACAACCTCTATCTCTACAACCAGCTGCTGCGTGCCCAGGAGGCGACCGTGGTGGCGCTGGCGGCGCTGGCGGAGTTCCGCGATTCGGATACAGGTGATCACGTGCTGCGAGTGCAGAAGCTCTCCGATGCCATCGTGGCCGAGCTGCAGCAGGCAGGGGCCTATCCCGATGAGCTGACACCGGGCTTTGTCGACATGATCGGCATGGCCAGCATACTGCACGACGTGGGCAAGGTGGGCACGCCGGACCACATCTTGCACAAGCCGGGCCGGTTCGAACCGGATGAACGACTCATCATGGAGCAGCACGCGGACATAGGCGCCAGCATTTTGCACAAGGCGGGGGAGATGGTGGAGGGGACCAGCTACCTGTCGCTGGGGGCCGAGATTGCTCGCGGGCATCATGAACACTTTGATGGCAAGGGCTACCCGGAGCAGCTGGCCGGCCAGCAGATCCCGCTGTCGGCCCGCATCGTGGCCGTGGTCGACGTATTCGATGCCCTGCTCAGCAAGCGTCCCTACAAGGAGCCCTGGTCGCTGGCCCAGACCATGGAATATATACTGTCACGCTCCGGCAGCCAGTTCGATCCCCTGGTGGTGCAGGCGCTCCAGCGTTTGGTGAGCCAGTCGCGGCTGCCATACGAGCTGTGACACTGGACGGAAACAACAAAGGGGCCATTTGCCCCTTTGTTGTTTCCGTCTGCCTGAGCCACCGCGTCGGTTTCGTCAGCGCGGCGCGTAGCGTATTCGGGGCTGCTGCCGGCGAAACGGCAACAACACCAGGCTGAGCAACAGATCGCCAAGCAGGGCTGCGAGCAGGCCTGCCGCCATGCCGCAGACGATGGCGGCCTGCTTGAGCGGCACCATGTAGCTGTAGTTTTGCAGGGTATCCTGCCAGAGCTGGGGCTCGGCGCGCAGCAGCAGGTGGGAGAGTTGCCGATACCAGGGATGGTGCTTGTAGACGCTCTCCTGCTGCAGGGTCTGGCGCTGGCTGACCAGCAGCTGCAGGCTGGCGGCATCCTTGGCGAATACCGGATCCGGATTGGTACGGTAGTGGTTGACCAGGGCCATCAGATCGCCGTTGAAATGCTGGTCCGCCGTCTCCTGAAAAGGGGCCAGGCTGAGGCTGGCCTGCTGCAGGCGGGCATCCAGCCGCTGGTAGTAGAGGTCGATCAGACCCGGGATCTGCACGCCGGCCAGCAGGCCCAGGGCAAACAGCATCATCCGAAGGTAGCTGCGCATAGCTCTCGTCATCTCGCGAAATAGAGGGACTCCATACTAGCCGCAAGGCTGCAACAGACCAAGCCGGCAGGGGACGCGCCGGCTTTCCGGATAGGAGGCATGACCCTTTCCTCCCTCGTTTGTGTGATTCACGTCACGCTTTTTATGCTTTAAAATACTGCCCCATTTTTCGGGGAGGAGAGTCCGTATGCGCAAATTTATACCCTGTTATCTGTTGGGTGGTCTCATCGCCATCAGTTGGGCAGCTCTGCCCGATCACGGCCCATGGGATCAGTGGGATCTCGCCGTCTTCCATCTGGTCAATGGCTGGCTGGGTCAGGCCCAGTGGTGGGCCGATCTGGTGGCCGTGACCAACAACCGGCTGTTCGATCTGGCGGTACTCTCCTGCATGGGGCTGATCCTCTCTCGCTGCTTCTGGCGTGCGGACGAGCAGGGACGCCGCCGGCTGGTGGCCATGGGGATCGTCATGCTGCTGGGGGCCCTGGTGATCAACCAGTTCGGTCATCTGCTGCCGGTCAGCCGACCCAGCCCGACCCTGACGGTGGCGGACGCGCTGCGGGTGACCCAGCTCAGCGGGATCCCGACCAAGGACTCCTCCAGCGACAGTTTTCCCGGCGATCACGCCCTGTTCCTGATGATCTTCGCCGGCTTTGCCCTGCGCCATCTGCCGCGCTGGGCCGGGGTGACCGCGCTGCTGATGGTGCCGTTGTTCTCGGCACCCCGCATCCTCTCCGGTGCCCACTGGCTGACGGATGTCTATGTGGGCGCCCTGTCGCTGACCCTGCTCTGCCTGCCGCTGCTGCTGTTGACCGGGCTATCGGATGCGCTGATCGGCTGGATCGCCCAGCGACTGCCACGTCTGCCGGGCTGGCAGTGGCTGGCGGGTAAAACGCCGGCGAGTCAGCAATAAAAAAAGAAGGTCGGTGCATACCGGCCTTCTTTTTGGCTACTTCCCGCCGGTGACTGTGGTCGTCGCGAAATGACCATGACTACCACCGGTGGCCCCAGGCCTGCTGGCCCTCATAGACAAGTATTAGCAGATTCGTTCGGGCGTGCTCGTCATGACTTTCTCCAGATAATCGTTTGCATGGGCTGAATGCTTGATCCTGACCAAGATTTTTTATTTTTGCTGCCTTAGAATCGCCGCCCGTTGCTGGAGAACTCTGTATGTTAATTAATCTTTTGCGCCTGATATTCATCATCTGCGCCCTGGTGTTCATCTTCATGCTGGTACGGGCCTGGTGGCACAAACGGCAACAGGGGGAGCTGGAATCGACCCCCTTCTGGCCGGTGGCGGCCATCGGTTTTGTCGCCAATTTTCTCGATACCCTGGGGGTTGGCAGCTTCGCGGTGAAGACCGCCTGCTACAAGCAGTTCAAGCTGATCGACGATCGGCTGCTGCCGGGCACCCTCAACGGTCAGTGCGTGTTGCCGACGGTCACCCAGTCGCTGATCTTCATCGGCGCCGTGCAGGTGGATCCACTCACTCTCATCGGCATGATGGTGGCCGCCGCTGCTGGGGCGGCCTGGGGGGCGCGCCATGTCGCCTCGTTCGATCGCCAGACCATCCGGCTGGTGATGGCGGTCTCCCTGCTGGTGGTGGCCGGCCTCATCTTTGCGGGCCTGCTTGGGCTGTTCCCCCTCGGTGGCGATGCCATGGGGCTGACCGGTTACAAGCTCGGGATCGCGCTGCTCGGCAACTTCATCTTCGGCGTGCTGATGAACGTGGGCATCGGCCTGTTCGCCCCCTGCATGACCCTGGTCTATCTGCTCGGCATGAATCCGCTGGCGGCGTTTCCCATCATGATGGGCTCCACCGCCGTGCTCAGCGTCTTCTCGGCGGGCACCTTCATCCGCAAGGGGGCCTTCGATGCCAAGGCGGTGCTGGCGGTGGCCATCTTCGGCCCTGTCGGCGTGGTGCTGGCGGCCATGCTGGTCAAGTCGATGGATATGGCGATGCTCAAATGGCTGGTGGCCTTCATCGTCATCTATACCTCCTGGACCATGTACGCCTCCTGGCGGGCGGCGCGGCGGGCGCCACCACCCCGGCTGGCAGGCGTCACTGGTTAGCCAGTACGGCGCGTGTCGGTGCTGGCCGTGGAGTATTGACGTGATTGCAGATCTTCAGCGTTATCTATACCTCCTGGACCATGCCCGCTTCTTGGCGGGCGGCGCGGCGGGCACTGCAACTCCGGCTGGCAGAGGTCGCAGGCTGGCCTGCACCAGCGCCGCTTCGGCCCTGGCCCCCAGAAACACATAGAGGCCGAGGGCCAGCAGCAGCCCCACGGCGCACCCCATCACACCCACCGCCGGCCAGAGCAGTTCGCTCTGGCCTAATGATCCCTTGAACAGCAACAGCAACCCCTCGATGGAGACCGCGATCAAGATGGCGGCGATGAAGCGGGTAATGGTGCGGCGAATGGCGCTGTGGCGAAAGATGTCCTTATGCAGCAGCACCTCCTCTTCCAGAATGGTCTTGCCCAAGTCGAACACCGCCAGCGCCAGGGTCAGGAAGATGATGGCGCTGAAGGCCCCCAGCCGGTTCTGCTGCGCCCCGCACAGCAGCAGATAGAGTTGCTCCAGCCCGTGCCAGATGAGCGTCGCGACGATCAGAAACAGCGCCAGACTCAGCACCACATAAACCCCTTTGAACCAGGGCATGGCCCGGCGTCGCTCCCTGTCTCCCATCAGCCAGGCGATGAGCTGGTTCAGGCAGAGGGTCAGCTCACGGCCATGGCCTCTCACGACTAGATTCAAACGGGCTTGCGGCGCTGGCACCGGTGGCAGGATCCCGAGCGGTTCCCGGCTGGGAGCCTGGTTCAGGATGAAGGGATAACTGCTGAGTGAATCGGGTGATGCCGTGAGCAGTCCCAGCAGCAGGGGGGCCAGTTCGGCTTCGTACTCCTGATAGCGTCGCAACACATCGATGGGGCTCATTTCCGCCATATATACCTCGCTCAAACGGGCTTGCATTCAACTTGCAAGGTGCAAATTGTGGGCCCGTTTTATGACGGACAGAGGGGCGGGATATGCACCGTTTGGTGACAGAGCCGTACCGCTTGCACAAATGCTGCACCAACATCGGGCGTACCGGGGGAGGCCGAAGGACGCGGAAGCGGTAATGAAAAAAGGGCCCGTGAAGGGCCCTTTTGCGACAAGCGGCGGCTTAGCCAGCCAGCTTGGCGAAGCTGCGCTCGGCGGCAGCCAGAGTGTGTTCGATCTCCTTGTCGCCGTGCGCCAGCGACAGGAACCCCGCCTCGTAGGCACTCGGCGCCAGGTAGACACCCTCTTCCAGCATCAGGTGATAGAAGCGCTTGAAGCGTTCCATGTCGCAGCGAGTGACCTGCTCGTAGCGGGTGATCTCGGGCTCGTCGGTGAAGAAGAAGCCGAACATGCCGCCCACGTAGTTGATGGCAAGCGGGATCCCGTGCTTGGCGGCAGCGGCTTTCAGCCCTTTGGCAACCCGGGCGGTCTTGGCGCTCAGTTGCTCATAGAGGCCCGGCTCCAGCAGCAGGTCCAGCATGGTGAGGCCGGCAGCCATGGCCACCGGGTTGCCGGAGAGGGTGCCGGCCTGATAGACAGGGCCGGTCGGGGCGATGTGCTGCATCACCTTCTTCTTGCCGCCGAAGGCACCGACCGGCATGCCGGCACCGATGATCTTGCCGAGGGTGGTGAGATCCGGGTCGATGTTGTAGTGGCCCTGGGCGCCGCGCAGGGAGACGCGAAAGCCGGTCATCACCTCATCCAGGATCAGCAGGGCGCCAAACTCGTCACAGATGGTGCGCAGCCCTTCCAGGAAGCCGGGTACCGGCGGGATGCAGTTCATGTTGCCGGCTACCGGCTCGACGATGATGCAGGCGATCTCGCTGCCGTATTGGGTGAAGGCTTCGCGCACCGAGTCCAGATCGTTGAACACGCAGGTGAGGGTGTGCTTGGCAAAGTCGGCCGGGACGCCCGGGCTGTTGGGCTGACCCAGGGTCAGCGCGCCGGAGCCGGCCTTGACCAGCAGGGAGTCGGCGTGGCCGTGGTAGCAGCCTTCGAATTTGACGATCTTGTCGCGGCCGGTATAACCGCGGGCCAGCCGGATGGCGCTCATGGTGGCCTCGGTGCCGGAGTTGACCATCCGCACCTGCTCCATGGAGGGGACGATCTGGCGGACCTTCTCGGCCATCAGCACTTCGATCTCGGTCGGGGCGCCGTAGCTCAGCCCTTTCTCCACCGCCTTGATGACGGCGGCCTTGATGGCCGGGTGGTTGTGACCCAGCAGCATGGGGCCCCAGGAACCGATGTAATCCACATAGGCCTGGCCATCCACGTCATAGAGGTAGGCGCCATCGGCGTGATCGATGAAGCGGGGTGTGCCGCCGACCCCATTGAAGGCGCGGACCGGTGAGTTGACGCCGCCCGGAATGGTCTGGCGGGCCTGTTCAAACAGCTGATCTGATTTTGACATGGATCATCCTTAATGGGATTTTGGTCGTCACACAGGCGCAGGTGGCCGATTGCGGCTCGGCAGTCAGGGGACGCTGGAGTATGCTTGCGCTCTTGACCCCGGCCAAGGACTGCCCCGTGTTAAATGAAACGGGCCGACTATAGCAGAAAGGCCCGGTGCTGGGCAGCCGGACAGCAGGCCGGATGATCGTCACCTCCGTCAGCAAACGAATGTGGTTTTTTCATGTCGCAACAAGCTCTCTCCTCCTCCGAACCGCTCTCGCCTCCCCGCGGCCCCGTCCTGCGGCGGATCATTCATCAAGACAAGATGCCCCTGCTGGTGCTGCTGTTGGCGGCGCTGGTCGGCACCCTGGCCGGGTTGGTCTGCGGACTGTTCGAGTCCGGCGTGCACTGGCTGGCACAGCAGCGTGTCGACCTGCTGGCCGATCGCCCCTGGTGGCAGCTCGGCCTGCTCGGCTTTGGTTTCAGCGCCTTGCTGGGTTGCATTGGCTATTTCCTGACCCATACCTTTGCGCCTGAGGCGGGTGGTTCCGGCATTCCCGAGATTGAGGGGGCCATGGACGAGTTGCGCCCGGTACGCTGGTGGCGGGTGTTGCCGGTCAAGTTTTTTGGCGGTATCTGCACCCTGAGCTCCGGCATGGTGCTGGGGCGGGAAGGACCGTCGGTGCAGATCGGCGGCAACCTCGGCAAGATGGTGGCAGATATCTTCCGGCTGCCGAAGGAGCATGGCCACGCCCTGCTGGCAGCCGGGGCGGCGGGCGGTCTGGCCGCGGCCTTTAATGCGCCGCTGGCGGGGATCCTGTTCGTGATGGAGGAGATGCGCCCGCAGTTTCGCTACTCCTTTCTGGCCATCAAGGCGGTGGGCATCTCCGCCATCATGGCAACCCTGATGCTGCAGAACATGAAGGGGCAGGGGGCGGTGATCAGCTTGCCTCACTACGATGCGCCGGCCCTCAGGGCGCTCTGGCTGTTCCTCTTCATGGGGGCCGCTTTCGGCGTGCTGGGTTTTGTCTTCAACAAGCTGGTGCTGGCCTGTCAGGATGGTTATCTGGCGCTGCATCAAAACAAGCGCCACCGTTTCGTGGCCATCGGGACACTGGTGGCGGGGACCTTCGGCGTGCTGTCGCTGGTTGCCCCGGCGGTGACCGGCGGCGGTACCGAGCTCATCCCCCATCTGATGGGCGGGGAGTATGCAATGGCCACCCTGTTCCTCATCTTCTCCATCCGGTTGGTGGCCACCCTGGTCTGTTTCTGCTCCGGCGCACCGGGCGGGGTGTTTGCCCCGACCCTGGCGCTGGGCACCCTGTTCGGGGTGGTGTTTGGCCACCTGTTTCATGCGGCCTTCCCGGAGCTGGGCATCGAACCCGGCGCCTTTGCCATTGCCGGTATGGGCGCGCTGTTTGCCGCCACCGTGCGTGCCCCCATCACGGGGATCGTGCTGGTGACCGAGATGACCGACAACTATCAGCTGATCCTGCCCATGATGATCACCACGGTCGGTGCGACCCTGGTGGCGCAGTGGTTGGGGGGCCGCCCGATTTATTCCCAGATCCTCGAGCGAACTTTACGGCTCGCTGCGCGTCAAAAGCGGGGAGAAAGCGGCGTCACCGCCGGTTAACCCTTTGTCTGCCGGCCTGAATCTGCTTGAGTCGCGTATAGTGAAGGGAGCGTGGCCGCAGTATGCGCAGTAACAAAAGAGGCCTTATGTCCCAGATAGTGAAGTGGTTGGTAGTGCTGATGGTGGGGGCGCTCATCGGTTATTTCGTCGGTAATCGCCAGGAGCTGGCCCAGAGCAGCCTGCTGACGGTGCAGCAGGAGACGCTGGAGCGCCAAGGCAAGGCCATCGGCCAGCTCAAGAGCGAGCTCGGCATCAAGGAGACGCTGCTGGCTACCCAGAAGGCGGCGTTCGAGCAGTTGCAGCAGACGCTCAAGGATCAGGAGGCCCAGGTACAGGAGCAGAAGCGCCAGCTGGCCTTTTTCGAGCGGATCATGCGTCCTACCGGCGAGCAGGTGGGGGTGGTGATCGACAACCTTACCCTGCAGGAGACCAGTATCCCCGGCCGTTATCACTATCGGCTGGCGCTGACCCAGCCCGCCAAGAAGCGCGAGCTGTTTCGTGGTCAGGTACAGATAAAGGTGGAAGGCAGTCAGGGCGACAAGCCCAGAACCCTCGGCAGCCGTGAGCTGGGTATGAAGTTGGGGGAGGGGCGCTATGCGCTGCGTTACTTCCAACTGCTGGAAGGCAACTGGCAGTTGCCGGAAGGGTTTGTACCGGATCGGGTGCGGGTCACCATCAGCAAGGATGGTCGGCAACCGGCTCAGGAACTGCTGGCTGAATGGGGCGAGGTAATCAAGCCGCTGGTGGTCGCTCCACCGGCACCCGTGCCGGCCGTACAGCAAGAAGCTTGGTGAATACTTGAACTGAATGGTCGGGTATTGGATAATTTCGCGGTTTCCATGTTTGTGGATTTAACGGTTGCGAGGTCAGTAATGAGTGCAGTAGCAGAAGCCCCGTTGCCCATCCAGATGACGGATGCGGCAGCCAACAAGGTGAAGACCCTGATCACCGAAGAAGAAAATCCCGAGCTCAAGCTGCGGGTGTACATCACGGGCGGTGGCTGCTCCGGTTTCCAGTATGGTTTCACCTTCGATGAGAAGATCAACGAAGGAGATACCGTGGTCGAGAAGAGCGGGGTCACCATGGTGATCGATCCCATGAGCCTGCAGTATCTGGTTGGCGGCAGCGTGGATTACACCGAAGGTCTGGAAGGCTCCCGCTTCACCGTGACCAACCCCAATGCCACCACCACCTGTGGCTGTGGTTCCAGCTTCTCTATCTGATATATAGAGATACCGCGTGATATTGAAGGGCCCCAAGGGGCCCTTTTCGTTTTGTCCCCCCATACCTATAGTCTGACGTCCTTGACCAGCCAGTAATGCTAAAGGGCCCTTGATGGGCTTCTTTTGGGTTGCTGTCGGGGCGCTTTTTACCCTGATTGGTGGTTAGTTAAACACTTGAACGTCTTTTTCAAAAAAACACGGAGTTTTCGCTTGTCAGCGAGAATCATATCCCTATAATGCGCCTCCATCAGCACGGCGCAGTGCGCGTCTGGTCTGGCTTGCAAAGCAAACCAGTGAGGGGTATAGTTATCGACCCTGCTCTTTAACAATTTGAATCAAGCAATCTGTGTGGGCACTCACAGCATCGAGCATCAAAAACAATTTTTGATATCAA
>NZ_JAPDBT010000020.1:0-63236 GCF_027705405.1 Aeromonas sp. QDB34
GCGCGTTAGCAAAGCGGTTATGCAGCGGATTGCAAATCCGTTTAGTCCGGTTCGACTCCGGAACGTGCCTCCATATTATCTTCGTTTCATTTCTTACAGCATTTCATCACACCAGCTTGGTGTGGATCACTCTGCTCAATATCCTTGCTGTAACAACAGCTGCTCACAGCCCTGTTGCTGCCACTCTCGTTCCAGATAGCGGTTGACCTGCGTCAGGTCCTGTCCCCGGTATTGAAACTGCACTTCAGCCGAGTGTTCGGTCACATCCATCATCTTCTGTTTCAACTGGCCGCATTGCCACATGCTGACGGTTGGTGCTCCCTTGTAGGCCAGCGTGATGCTGTCGGCCTGGTTGAGCTGCCAATCCTGCCATTCCGACCAGAGCAGCAGGCCCAGTATCCCTATGATCGCCATTTCTGCGGGTTTCATCGCACCGACTCCATCTTGAGTGCCAACTCATTAAATCTGGTCGACGGGAGCTGCTTTGCCAGCTTTTGTTGCTTGTAAGTTAATGGATGTAACCCAATTTCACTTTAAGGCTTTTAAGGGATCTTTTTGCAAAAAAATGGGAATCTTGGTGTAGTAATCCTACAAATTGTGGAGTAATCTTTGCTCAGTGGTCTTACCAGTAAGGAGTTCTATCATGTTTCATCCCTATTCCCTGACTCAGATAATTCTTCGTCGCATCTATGTGCTGCTGGTGGGTATGCTGGCCTTCCCCGTGATGCTGTTTCGCAGCGATCGGGCCCGTTTCTACAGCTATCTGCACCGGATCTGGAACAAGACCAGCACCAAGCCGGTATGGCTCAAGATGAGCGAGCGTGGCGAGCGGATCTTCTACTAAGTCAGGTTTCAATTGAAAAAGACAGCTGCGGCTGTCTTTTTTGTCATTAAGTATCGACCGTCGATGCCTGCACGGTTGTATCGTGCCAATCAAACCCCGCCCTCTGGCGGGGTTTTTTATTGCCTGCATCCCTGGGATTGGCGGTGGCAGGGTGGCGCAGTGCACATCTTCATAGCGAAAGAGCATTTAAAATGGGAATGAAATAACCATTTAAAAAACAGCCTGTTACCAATTGTGTTTTTTATAGATGTGCCGATTTTGCATTTTTTTTGAAATCAATTCGTCGGCGCTCCGGTTCTATGGAGGGCATCCGGTCGTGACCGATCGGGCACACCACACATAATCAGAAGGAACAGAGAATGAACGTTAAAAAGAGCACTGCCATTGCCTCCGCCATGACCGGTCTGCTGGCCCTCGGCGCCCAGTTCGTCGCCGCCCCGGCCATGGCTGCTGATGAAAAGGAGAAGTGCTACGGGGTGGTGAAGGCGAGCAAGAACGACTGCGCGACCAAGACCAGCTCCTGCGCCGGTACCGCCAAGATGGATGCCCAGGGTGACGCCTTCGTGGTGGTGCCCAAGGGGCTGTGCGAGAAGCTGGCAGGCGGCTCGCTGCAACCCAAGTAAGGCTGGGTGCCACGGTGTTGCCTCAGGGGCACCGTGGCCTTCTTTTGGCTGGTTTGCAGCGAGGCTTTGCGATGAACCCCTTGATTGGTATTGGATTGCGCACGCCCCATTACGACGAGATATTGCGCACCCTGCCGGCGGTTGGCTGGCTGGAGGTGCACAGCGAAAATTACTTTGAACGTCACAGCCGGGGGTTTCAGGTGCTGAGCGAGCTGGCTAGGCACTATCCCGTCAGCCTGCACGGCGTCGGCATGTCCTTGGGCTCGGCCGATGGGCTCGATCTTGATCACCTTGCCAGCCTCTCGGCGCTGGCCCGCGCCATCAAACCGGTGCGCATCTCGGAGCACCTCAGCTGGGGCAGCATTGGGGGGCGCCACTTCAACGATCTGCTGCCGGTCCCCTATACCCGGGAGGCCTTGCTCACCATGAGTGACAAGATCATGCAAGTACAGGAGGCGCTCGGCTGCCGGCTGCTGATCGAGAACCCCTCTTCATACCTGCAACTGGCGGGGGAGATGCCGGAGTGGGAGTTTCTGGCGGAGCTGCAGCGACGCAGCGACTGCGCCATCCTGCTCGATCTCAACAACCTCTACGTCAGTGCCTTCAACCACGGCTTTGCATGCCGTGACTATCTGGCCGCCATCGACATCGCCACGGTGGGCGAAATTCACCTGGCCGGTTTTACCGATCAGTCCCTGCCGCAGGGGCACCTCTATATCGATACCCACAGCGCGCCGGTGAGCGAACCGGTGTGGGCCCTCTATGAGGAGATCTGCCGCCAGCGCGCCATTCCCACCCTGATCGAGTGGGATCTCGAGATACCGCCGCTCCCCGTGCTGTTGGCAGAGGCCGAGCGCGCGAGCGCCATGCTGGACGCCGCCATGGCCACCCATCTTGCGCCGGAGGCCGCCCATGTCTGAGCTGGCTCGCCGGCAGCAGCAGTTTGCCGAGGGGCTGCTTGGCCAGCGCGAGGCCATCCTGCCCCACATCCACTCCCGTCTCTTTACGGCGGATGCCGTGCTGCAGGTCTATCGCAACCACTTCATCCTGAGCCTTGGCGAGGTGCTGGCGGGCAGCTACCCGGCCGTCAAAGCCATGGTGGGGGAGGCGTTTTTCGACGCCGCGGCGCGCGGCTTCGTGCTGGCAGAGCCGCTCTACGAAGGGAGCGTGATGCACTACGGCGCCGGCTTCGGCGACTGGCTTGCCCGGCTGCCGACCACTGCCGAACTGCCCTGGCTGGGGGAGCTGGCCCGCTTCGAGTGGGCACTGGAGCGCACCAGTCTACTGGCTGCCGAGAAGCACCGCTGGCCGGCCGAACGGGTGGCCGCCCTGTCACCAGCGGCCTGGCAGACGCTGGTGCTGATCCCGGCCTGCGATCTGTCTCTGTTCGACAGTCCGCACTCGGTTGATGCCCTCTGGCAGATGGCCCTGCACGAGGGAGAGACAGTGCAGGATCTGGCCGCTCCCGCCTGGCTAGCCCTCAAGAAACAGCCCGACTGTCGGGTCTTGCCGCTCAGCCTGAGCGAAGGAGAGTGGCGCCTGCTGGATGGCTGCCGCCAGGGCATTGCCCTGTCGGCCCTGCTGGCACGGGACTATCAGGCTGCAGAGTCTCTGACCCGCCTCGTCACCCTGGGCCTGCTGGTCGATGTGACCTCAACGCTGGAGTAAATTTGATGACAAATCACAAGTGGACACTGATGCAACCGGTGGGCCCCGCCGTTCCCTGGTGGCTGAGCGGCGCCCTGTTGCTGCTGGCCAGGTGCTGGGTGGCGGCGGCCTTCTTTCGTTCCGGCTGGCTCAAGCTGAGCGCCTGGGACAGCACCCTCTATCTGTTCGAATTCGAGTATCAGGTGCCCCTGCTGCCCTGGCAGTGGGCGGCCTGGCTTGGTACGGCCACCGAGCTGTTGCTGCCGGTACTGCTGCTGGTCGGGCTCTTTACCCGGCCGGTCGCCGCCCTGTTGTTTGCCTTCAACATGGTGGCGGTGATCTCCTATCCCACCCTCTGGGCCGGCGGCTTTTACGATCACCAGCTGTGGGGCTGGATGCTGCTGACCCTGGTCGTCTGGGGCGCGGGGCCGCTGGCCTGGGACCAGTGGCGCCTTGCCAGGCGGGCGTGAAGTCCCCACACTGGCGCTTTGATCAGGTGCCCGCGGGGGGCCTGTTCACCTCAACGAGCGTCACAAGGAGAAGCGCCGATGATCATTCGTCAGGCAACGCAGGCAGACATTCCCGCGCTGGTGACCCTGCGCATGGCACTGTTTTGCGAGGTGGGGGAGCTGAGCGAACCGCTGGCCGACCTCGATCTCTGGCAGGCGACCAGCCGCTACTTCAGCACGTCGCAGGCCGAGGAGAGCGCCCACTCCTGGGTGGCGGAAGTGGATGGCGAGGTGGTGGCGAGTGCGACCCTGGCCCTCTTCGTGCGCCCGCCCTATCCCGGCAACCTGGCGGGGAGGGAGGGCTATCTGCTCAACATGTATACCCTGCCGGCCCACCGCCGGCAGGGGTTGGCCGGCGCCCTGCTGGATCAGATGGCGGACTATGCCAGGGCGCAGCAACTGGGTCGGGTCTGGCTGCATGCCAGCGACGAGGGACGCCCGCTCTATGAGCGGATCGGTTTTGTGGCCAATCCGTCTTACCTGGAGTGGCAGCCCGGGTGATCCCTCGCCGGGCCTTGCACGTATCAGGCGCAGGCTGCACTGCGAGCCCCTCGCCGGTTGTGGCAAAATCTCGGCCGAATTCTGATCGCACCACTGTGCTCAACTAAGATCAGCCTCAACAGGCTTGTGCCGGTTCACCCTAGCGCCGAGTCTTGTGCCCGTATCCACCTTGTCAGTACAGAGGTATGACATCCATGTTCAACAACAAGC
The DNA here is from genome assembly GCF_027705405.1 of Aeromonas sp. QDB34. Taxonomy (NCBI): domain Bacteria; kingdom Pseudomonadati; phylum Pseudomonadota; class Gammaproteobacteria; order Aeromonadales; family Aeromonadaceae; genus Aeromonas; species Aeromonas sp. QDB34. The sequence goes on from NZ_JAPDBT010000020.1 coordinate 4,335, forward strand.
TGAAGGCGCAGTTGCAGGCCTGCCAGGCACAGCTGGCCGAATCCCAGGGCTTCGTGGAGGCGGTCAAGGAAGGGATCGCGACCATCATGTTCACTCCGGATGGCGAGATCCTGGAGGCCAACCAGCCATTCTTGAACCTGATGGGCTACAGCGCGATGGAGTTGCAGGGGCAGCACCACCGGATGTTCTGCAGCCAGGAGCTGACCCGTTCTGCCGATTACCAGCAGTTCTGGGCCCAGCTCAAGCAGGGCCGGGTCAAGTCCGGCATCTTCTCGCGCCTCAACAAGCGGGGCGAGGTGCTCTGGCTAGAGGCGAGCTACTTCCCGGTCAAGTCGCAGGGACGGGTGACTCAGGTGATCAAGATCGCCAGCGACGTCACCGCCAAGCATCAGCAATTGCTGCGTCAGGAAGCGATCACCAAGGCGCTGGAACGTTCGCTGGCGATGATCGAATTCACCCCCAATGGCGACATCATCTCGGCCAACGCCAACTTCCTGAGCTGTGTCGGATATACCTTGAGCGATCTCAAGGGACGCAATCACCGCATGTTCTGCGATGACGCCTTCTATGAGGAGCACCCCCGCTTCTGGGAGGAGCTGGCTCAGGGCCAGTTCAAGTCCGGGCTCTTCTTGCGGCGCAACAGCCACGGCGAGGCGATCTGGCTGGAGGCCACCTACAACCCGATCCGCGACGAAAGCGGCAAGGTGAGCCGGGTCATCAAGTTTGCCAGCGACATCACCGAGCGGGTCACCAAGAGCCACGCGGTGCGCGATGCCGCCCAGGTGGCTCATGCCACGGCGCAGGAGACCCTGCGCAGTGCCGAGCAGGGGGCGGATCTGCTGCGCTCTGTGGTGAACACCTCGTCGCTCATCAGCGAGCAGGTGGACAAGACCATCCTGCTCATCAATCAGCTCAACGAGCAGTCCAAAAACATCGAGGCCATCGTCTCCACCATCAGCAGTATTGCCGATCAGACCAATCTGCTGGCCCTCAATGCTGCCATTGAGGCGGCTCGGGCCGGGGATCAGGGGCGCGGTTTTGCGGTGGTGGCCGACGAGGTGCGCCAGCTGGCGGCACGCACGTCGCTCTCCACCGACGAGATCGCCAAGGTGGTGCAGAAGAACCGCGAGCTGACCGCCAGGGTGACCGACGACATGGCCAGGGTGGCCGGCAGTGCCGAGCTCGGCAAGCAGCAGATCGACAAGGTCAACGAGGTGATGGCGGAGATCCGGGAGGAGGCCAACAACGTCTCGGCGACCGTCTCCAGCCTCTCCATCTGATGCCGGTCAGGGTGCCTGTCTCGCCAGAGGCGGGCTGTCATCCTGACCGTTATTTCAACAGGCTGTATGAATGGTGAGCAGTCGATATCCCAGTCTGAACCCCCGCTGTATCGCTCCCTGCTTGTGAATTGCCCGCTGGCGGCGGCCTGTTTAGGCTTGCCGCCTCATTATTTCTGGAGCAAGCGAAGACGATGGCAACGAGAAGACATGGCAGGGCACTGGCGCTGCTGGCGGGCATGGTGGCAAGCGTGGGGCTGAGCGGCTGCATGGGGCAGATGGGGCTCTCCTCCATGGTGACCAAGGGCAACCTCAGCGTAGTGGACAACCGTTACGGTCGGGCCGGGGTTTTCGTCCTGCTCTCGCCGGTGTACGGCCTGGCGGCCACCGCCGATCTGTTCGTGTTCAATACCATCGAATTCTGGTCTGGCAAGAACCCCATCACCGGCAAGTCGCCGGCGCTGGTGGATCAGAAGCTGGACGCCCTGATCAAGGTCAATCAGCACCTGGATCCGTCCCTCAACAAGGTGCCGCTGGCCATGCTGCCGCAAGGGGTGCGCGAGGTGGAGGTGAGCTACCCGGACGAGCGCACAGCCCAGATGGAGGTGCACTACCTGGACGGGCGCAGCAGCCTGATGCGTGGCGAAAAGCGCGGCGAGCTGCTGGACATCTACTTCGACGGCCGGCTGGTGTCGACCCTGACCCCGGCCCAGCTGGACGAACTGGCCAGCCGCCACCCCGCGATGGCCTGACGTCACCGGCCTGCAACGACAACGCCCCGCTTTGCGGGGCGTTTTGCTATGGGTGGTTCTGGCTGCGGGGCGGGTGCATCACCAGACCCAGCAGCCGGCGCAGGTGGGTGAGCTGTTCGGTGAGTTGCAGGTTGAGCCACAGATAGCCGCTGATGGCGGCCTCGCCGCCGGCGTCGATCCGCACTCTACCGGCCGCCTCCTGCAAGCGGCTGATGGCCAGCTCCGAGCCCTGCAGCTCGCCGTTTTTGAGCATCAGCGCCAACTCGCTCATCAGCGCCTCGGTCGCCTGCTGGCAGGCGCGCAGCTCCGGGGTGCTCTGCATCAAAAAGTGGCTCTGGCGATCGCGCCAGTAGGTGTTGGCCAGCATCTCCAGGGTGCAGAGGGTGTTGCGCATGGTGGTCTGGATCGCTTCGAACAGGGCGCTGCCAAGGCGGGTCTCCTTGACGGCCGGGGTCAGCAGGGGGCGCAGACTCACCATCTTGGAGAGCAGTCTGGCGTGGCTGTGGGCGAGCCGTGGCCGCTCCAGCACGTTGGGGGAGAGGTGGGTGTGATAGAGCCGCTGGGCCTGCTGCAGGGTGTCGTGCATCTGCAGTCGCCAGTGGCTGTAGGCGCGCTGGGGATAGATGCTGCAAAACAGCAGCGCCAGCAATGAGCCCAGGATCACGTCGGCACTGCGCCACAGGGCGGTTTCGATGTCGCCGGGCATGGCCCCCATGGTGACGCCGAGGGTGATGCCGATGAGCAGCCCCACGTAGGGGCGCTTGCCGAGTGCCAGATAGCCGCACAGAAACATGATGCAGCCGCACCACAGCAGCATCAGCGGCAGGGAGTAGAGCTCGAGATAGAGCGCCACCACCCCGCAGCTGGCGCCGAAGATGGTGCCGACCACCCGCTGCAGGGCGCGCGACAGCACATTGCCCCAGAAGGAGATGGGGCCCATTACCACCACCAGGGTGATGAGGGGCCAGGTGCTTTCCGGCAGCTTGAGCTCGCGGGTCAGCAGAAAGGTGAGCATGAAGGCGAGCGCGATGCGCAGGCCGTGGACGATGCGGTAGTGACCGTAGATCAGCAGATCGAGTCGGGAGAGGGGGGCATTCAGGCGCAAGGGACAAGCCTCGGATTCATGGGGGCAGCCACCCCGCCACGCCCGGCGGGGTGGAGACCGGTATCAGGCCACTCGTCCCTGGAGTGGGTGGATCCAGACCCGCTCGCCGACCGCGATGGCCGGCTGGGCGGGGACGATTTCAATCAGGCAGTTGGCATCGGCCATGGAGCTGAGAATACCGGAGCCCTGCGGCCCGGTAGTGCGCACCCGCAGCACGCCGCTGGCATCCTGATGGAAGATGCCGCGCAGGAACTCGGTGCGCCCCGGCCGGCTCTTCATCTGCTGCTCGGCCAGCGCCGACAGGCGCAGCGGCTGCCACACCCGGCCCTGCAGGCGGGCGATGGCGGGCTCGACGAATTGCAGGAAGCAGATCATGGCGGCCACCGGGTTGCCGGGCAGGCCGAAGAAGGGGGTCTGCCCCAGCTTGCCAAAGGCGAGCGGGCGGCCCGGCCGCATCTGGATGCGCCAGAAGGCTATCTGGCCAAGCTCGGCCAGCACCTGCTTGATGAAGTCGGCATTGCCCACCGACACTCCGCCCGAGCTCAGCACCAGGTCGGCGTCGGCCGCGGCCTGTGCCAGCTGCTGGCGCAGAATGGCGGGATCATCGGGGATGATGCCAAGGTCCATCACCTCGCAGCCGGCCCCGGCGATGAGCGCCATCAGGGTGAAGCGGTTGCTGTCGAAGATGTGGCCGGGGGCGAGCGTCTCGCCCGGTGCCTGCACCTCGTCGCCGGTACTGAACAGCGCCACCTTGAGCGGTGCGCGCACCGTCAGCGTTGCCTGCCCCAGAGAAGCCGCAAGCCCGAGCTGAGGGGCGTCGAGGCGGGTGCCGGCTGGGATGGCGACCGCGCCCAGCGCCAGATCTTCGCCGGCCTGACGCACGTTCTGCCCCGCCTTGACGGGGGCGCTGACGCTGACCCACTCACCCTCAAACTCAGTCTCTTCGCGCATCACCACGGTGTCGACGCCGGGGGGGAGCGGGGCGCCGGTCATGATCTGCACCGCCTGTCCGGCCAGTACCGGCTCGCTGCGCGGCTGACCCGCCAGCACTTCTCCCACCAGCTGCCAGCGGCCGGCGGCGAGATCGTCGCTGCGCAGGCCAATGCCGTCCATCGCCGAGTTGGCGTGGGGCGGCACATTGATGGGGCTGACGAGGTCCCCCGCCAGCACGGCGCCGTGGCAGCGGGCGAGCGGCAGGTCGATGCTGCGGGTAGAGGGGGCGAGTGCATCAAAAATGGCCTGGCGCGCCCCCTCGACCGACAGGAAACCGGCCCCCGGCGCCTGCTCCTGCTGCCGGCTCTGCGCCAGGTAGGCGCAGACGAAGTCGGCGATGGCGTCCAGATCATTGATGTCGAGCCGGGGCAGGGTGGTCTCTGTGGGCTGATCGCTGGCCACGGCGATGATGTCGCGATCAAGCGGGAACAGCAGCGGCTTGCCGATGGCGGCGCGGTGCAGCTCGATTTTCGGGAAGTGCTCGTGCTTGAACCCTTCCACCAGCAGCAGGTCGAGGCTGCGCTGATCGAAGCTGGCCAGCAGCTCGCGAAAATCGGCCTCACCCAGATCGGTCTCGATGATGCGGGCGTGACGGCGGCGGGAGGCCACCATCATCTGGCTGGCACCGGCCTGGCGCAGGCGGTGGCTGTCTTTGCCCGGCTGGTCGATGTCAAAGTCGTGGTGGGCGTGCTTGAGCACCCCGAGGCGCAGACCGCGGCTCACCAGCAGGGGGATGAGCTGCTCGAGCAGGGTGGTCTTGCCGGTGCCGCTCCAGGCGGCAAAGCCGAGCAGGGGCAGGGTGGGGGCCGGGGTCATGAGGTGGCTCCTTGTCCGGTCGCGGAGTCTGGCAGGCGCGCCTCGTAGGCGGCCAGCTCGTCCGGGCTGTTGAGATTGATGAAGGCATCCGGCTGGTCGGCAAAGCTCACCACCGCCATCTGGTGGCGGGCAAACCAGATATCGATTTTGCGCTCCCCTTCGGCCAGCGCGGCGGACAGGGAGAGGAGCAGGGACTTGTGCAGCAGGGCCACCACGGGTTGCAGCCAGTCGCCGTCATGGGCCACCACCAGCTCGGTCGTCGGTGTCAGGGCGGCGCGAAAGCGCGCCATCAGATCGCGGGGCAGGGCGGGGCCGTCGCAGGGTACGAACAGCACCCAGTCGTGGCGGGCGGCGGCAAGGCCGGCCTGCATGCCCGCCAGCGGGCCCAGATAGTCGGGGTTGTCGTCGCCGATGACCGGGGCCAGCGCCTGGTAGCGGGCCTGGCTGCGGTTGGCGTTGATCAGGATCTCGTCCACCTGGGGCCTCAGTCGGTCAAGCACGTGGTCGATGAGCGGGCGGCCCGCCAACTCGACCCAGCCCTTGTCGGCGCCCCCCATGCGGGTGGCGCGGCCGCCGGCCAGCACCACGGCGGAGACGGGAAAGCGGTCAGTACGAGGTTCGCTGTTTGAGGTCATGTCGCTCGATGATTTTCAAAGGAGTGGGTTCGTGCAGCCGGCCCCGGGCGAGGGTCCATTGCCGCTCGCACAGGTCGGTCAGATCGTTGCTCTGGTGGCTGATGATGACCAGGCCGCTGCCCTGTTCCCGCAGATCTTGCGCCATGGCGGCCATCAGGGCAACCGAATGTGCATCCAGATTGGCGGTGGGCTCGTCCATCAGCAAAAAGGCGGGCTGCAGCGCCCAGGCGCGGGCCATGGCCAGCCGCTGGCGTTCGCCGCCAGACAAAATGCTGATGTGCTCGCGCGCCAGGCTCTCCAGTTCGACCCGGCGCAGCGCCTCGAACACCCGCACCTCGTCGGCGGCGCGATGGCCGAGGGCCCAGGCCACGTTGTCGTGTACGCTGCGATCAAACAGGTAGGGGGTCTGGTGCAGGTAGGTGACCCGGCCCGGCCCCGGATCGCGCTTGAGCCACTGACCGAGCTTGCCGCGCCAGCCAGAGGGGAGGTTGGTGTGGCCCCGGGTCGGGGTGAGCAGGCCGGCCAGGATCTTGAGCAGGGTGGTCTTGCCCACCCCGTTCGCGCCGCGCAGCCAGATGGCGTCGCCGGCCGCGATGGAGAGCTGCTCAATCTGGAACAGGTCGCGCTCGCCAAAGCGCATCATCAGCTGGTGGGCGGTCAGGGCCATGGCGTACTCCGGTGGATGGACGGTGGGGGCATGGTCAGTTCTTCACACAACCGTGACCGGGACAGCGGTGGGGTCAACAGCATTTGGCTATGGATAATAGTGCGCTGCGCCATGGTCAGTTCTTCAGATAGCTGTGACCACGGCACGCGGTCAGCAACAGGTTGAGCAGCAGGGCCAGGGCCAGCAGCACGATGCCGAGCGCCACCCCCTGGGTGAAGGCCCCTTTCTGGGTCTCCAGCGCGATGGCGGTGGGAATGTTGCGGGTGAAGTGCAAAATGTTGCCCCCCACCATCATGGAGCAGCCCACCTCGGTGACGATGCGGCTGAAGGCGCCGATCACCGCCGCCAACAGGCCGAAGCGGCACTCGCGCATCAGCCCGAGCAGCGCCCTCGGCCAGGAGAGCCCCAGGGTGCGGGCGGTCTCCCAGGCGCGCCGATCGCTCTGCACGAACGCGGCGTGAGCCATGGTGGCGATCACTGGAAAGGCGATCAGCATCTGCCCCACCACCATGGCCTGCTGGGTGAACAGCATCTTCCAGTCGCCGAAGGGGCCGGCCCGCGACAGCAGCATGTAGAGCAAGAGGCCAATCACCACGGTCGGTACCGACTGCAGGGTATTGATGCAGGAGAGCCAGAGCCAGCGCGCCGGGATCGGCAGATAGGCAAGCGCGAAGCCGAGCAGCAGGGCCGGCAGCAGCACCAGCCCGAGCGCGAGGCCCGATACCGAGAAGGAGACCCCCACCACCTGCCACAGCTCGGCGTTACCGCTGAACAGCAGCGCCAGGGCCGCCAGTGTGGTTTCGATCAGGGTCGGCACCGGGCGCCTCCGTCACTCAAGATGGCGAGGGGCGCCAGGGGCAGGTCGAGCAGGGGTGGCCGTGGCATCACTGCGGCTTGGCGTCGGCCACGAACAGCGGCTGGCCGGCCACCTTGAAGTCACCGATCAGCTGCTGGCCATGCTGGGAGACCAGCCAGTTCTTCAGGGTGCGGGCCCCTTCGGTGTTGAGATCCGGGTAGCGCTTGGGGTTGACCAGGATCACCTGGTAGGGGTTGAACAGGCGCTTATCCCCCTCCAGCAGCACGGCGAGATCCAGCTTGCTCTGGTAGGCGAGCCAGGTGCCGCGGTCGGTCAGGGTGTAGGCACCCAGCTCCGAAGCCATGGTCAGGGTCGGCCCCATGCCCTGGCCGATGGACTTGTAGCCGGCGAACTCAGGCTTGACGTCGGCCGCCTGCCACAGGGTCTTCTCCTTGATGTGGGTGCCGGACTCGTCCCCGCGGGAGATAAAGGTCTGCCCCTTGTCCTTGATGGCCTGCAGCGCCTTGGCGGCATCGTGCAGCTTGGCCAGACCCGCCGGATCTTTCGCCGGGCCGACGATGACGAAGTCGTTGTACATCAGGTGCTCCGGCTCGATGCCAAAGCCCGCCTCGACGAAGGCCTTCTCGGCAGAGGGGGCGTGGGTCATCACCAGATCCGCGTCGCCGTTCTCGCCCATCTTCAGGCTCTGGCCGGTACCCGCCGCCATCACCTGCACCGGGTAGCCGGTCTCCTTGGTGAACTGGGGCAGCAGCCAGCCCAGCAGGCCGGACTGTTCGGTGCTGGTGGTGGTGGCGAGGCGGATGGGCGCCTTGGTCTCGGCATGGCTGGCAGCGCTCCAGAGCGGCAGGCTGAGCAGCAGGGCGGAGGAGAGGGCAAGGGCGAGGCGTTTGCGCACTGTGGCTGTGATCATGATGTCAGGGTACCCGGTGATGGAGAGAGGGCAGGACTAAGCAAGCAGGGTGCCAAGCTGACTGCATGCTTTGTTTGGCCCGGTTTTCAATGTGAAAACAGTCGGTTAAGCGCACTAATTGCGTGATGGCACCGTCGCTTTTAATAAACGGAGTTGGCACTTGCGGCCGGTTAGCGACAAAATGTCCCACAGTTTATAAGGTCGGTGGGACAATCCCGGAACCTTGTCGAATCTGAGGTACTTTTTTCATGACTGCACCCGCCAGCCGCTGGTCCGCCCTCTCTTTACTCATCGTCGACGACGAACCCGGCATGCGCAGCTTCCTCGCCAAGGCGCTGGCCCGCCGCTTCGCCCAGATAGAGACGGCCGCCAGCGTGGAGGAGGCCGAAGCCCTGCGCTGCCGCCTGCATTTTGATCTCATCATCGCCGACATCCGCCTGCCGGGACGCTCCGGCATCGAGTGGCACGAGGCCATCGACCCCGCCACCCGGCGCAGCGACATCATCTTCATGACCGGTTTTGGCGACATGGAGACCGCCCTCAAGGCGCTGCGGCTCGGCGCCAGCGACTTCATTCTCAAACCCTTCAACCTGGATCAGATGGTGCAGGCGGTGGACCGGGTCATCGAGCGCCGCCAGATGGAGCGGGAGAACCTGCTGCTGCGCCGGGAGGTGAGCAAGCTGTTCCCGCCCACCCTGATCGGCGACAGCGCCAAGACCCGCGAGCTCAAGACGCTGATCTCCCGGGTCGCCCCCTCCAACGCCGCCGTGCTGGTGGAGGGGGAGTCCGGCACCGGCAAGGAGCTGGTGGCCCGCGCCCTGCACCAGCTCTCTGGCCGGATGGGGGCCTTCGTGCCGCTCAACTGCGCCTCCATCGCCCCCGAGCTTTTGGAAAGCGAGCTGTTCGGCCACGTGCAGGGGGCTTTTACCGGCGCCCGCAAGGGGCGCGACGGCCTGTTCCGGGTCGCCCACCAGGGCACGCTGTTTCTGGACGAGATCGGCGAGATGCCGCTCGCCATGCAGGCTTCCCTGCTGCGGGCGCTGGAGCAGAAAGCCATCCGCCCGGTGGGGGCCGAGCGCGAGCTTTCGGTGGACGTACGCATCGTCGCCGCCACCAACCGCAACCTGAAGGCGGAGGTGGAGGCGGGCCGTTTTCGGGAAGATCTCTTCTATCGCCTCAACGTGGTGGCGCTGCCGGTGGCCCCCCTGCGCGAACGCATCGACGACATCCCCGCCCTGGTGCACCACTTCACCCGCCAGCTCACCGCCGAGATGGGCATGGGCGCCCTGCACTGGACCCACGAGGACGTGGTAGCCATGCAGGCCTACCCCTGGCCCGGCAACGTGCGCGAGCTGCGCAACCTCATCGAGCGCTGCCTGCTGCTGGGCAAGCCCCCCGCCGAATATTGGCAGAGCGCCAAGCCGGCCGAGTCGGCGCGGGGTGAGGAGGGCTATCCGCTGGAGTGGGCGCTGGCCGAGGTGGAGAAGGCGCACATCCTGCAAGTGGTGGCGAGCCATGATGGCAACAAGTCGGCCGCTTCCCGGGTGCTCGGGGTGGCGCGCAAGACCCTGGAGCGCAAGTTCAAGGAGTGGGCCATCGAATGAGCCGGCTCGCCCCTTGCCGCCGGAGTGAGTCATGAGGCTGGCGCAGATCCCGGGGTTGCTCAGAACCAAGGTGCGCTGGCGTCTGCTGCTGCTCACCTCGGTACCCATCATGCTGACCCTGGCCGGCATGATCGGGCTCACCCTCTACTGGACCCTCACCTACAGCTGGCAGAACCTGCTCACCACGGTGCGCAGCGACCTTGGCGTGGCCCACCACGCGGTGAGCGTGCAGCAGCAGCGCCAGGCCGAGCACCTCGAACACCTGCGCGATGCCTGGGCCTTCCAGCTGCAGCTGCGCGAATCCCCCGCCCGCTTGCGCCAATGGGTGATGCCGCTGGCCGCCAACTACGGCCTCGATTTTTTGCGCCTGCGCAGCGGTAGCGAGCTGGATCTGCTGCCAGCGCAGGATCGTGCGGCCCTCGCCGCCGGGCGCAGCGTCAGCCACTTCGTGGTCTGGTCGCGGGAGCAACTGCTGGCGCTCTCGCCGGCGCTGGCCAGCCGCGCCGTGCTGGAGCGGGAATATGATCCGGTGGCGGGGCAGGAGACCCGCGGCCTGGTCAGCCTCTCGCTGACCCCGGTGATGGGGCGGGACGGCAGCCTCTGGGGCGTGCTGGAGGGGGGCGAGCTCATCAACGGCAGCACCCGGCTGGTGGACGAGCTCAAGGGCCAGGTGTTTGCCAAGAACACCCTGCCGGCCGGCAGCATCGGCACCGTCACCCTGTTTCTCGGCGATCTGCGGGTGAGCACCAACGTGCCCGCCAGCAGCAGTCGCCAGCTGGGGCGGGCGGTTGGCACCCGGGTGTCGGCACCGGTGCGCGAGCAGGTGCTGGGACGCGGTGAGCCCTGGATTGATCGCGCCTTCGTCCACGACGCCTGGTATGTGTCGGGCTACGAGCCGCTCTTGGGCGCCAATGGCGAGCGCATCGGCATGCTCTACGTCGGTTTTCTCGAGTGGCCGATCATCCGCACCTACCTCACCAACCTGCTGGAGCTGGGCTCCGGCGTGGTGGTGTTGCTGCTGCTCTCCGGTCTGCTGGTCTATCGCGGCGCGCGGGACTTGTTCACCCCCATCGAGCGGATGCACAAGGTGGTGCGTCAGGTGCAGGCGGGTCAGCCGGCCCGCATCGGCGTGCTGGCCCTCGACCCCGATCACGAGCTGGCCCAGCTCGGTCGCCAGTTCGACGCCATGCTGGACCAGCAGGCGGCGCACCAGCAGCAGCTGGCCCGCAGCGCCGACGAGCTGGAGCAGAAGGTGGCCGAGCGCACCCAGAGCCTTGAGCAGAAGACCGCCGAGCTCGAACACCACATCCACATGCTGACCCAGGCCCGCCAGCAGCTGCTGATCAGCGAGAAGCTGGCGGCCCTCGGCGAGCTCTGCGCCGGGGTGGCCCACGAGATCAACAATCCGCTGGCGGTGATCCTCGGCAACGTGGAGCTGATGAAGCTGGAGCTGGGGGAGGCGGCCGCGCCGGTCAGCGAGGAGCTGGCGCTGGTGCTGGCCCAGATCGAGCGCATTCGCGCCATCACCCGCAGCCTGCTGCAATATTCCCGTCCCGGCGACTACGAGACGGCGCCGGTGTGGCAGCACCTCACCCCCATCATCGAGGAGAGCCTGACCTTGGTGCGCTCCGCCCTGCGCCAGCAGCAGGTGAACCTGGTGGCCGATCTCAGGGCTCAGCAGCCCATCGAGGCGGATCGCCAGCAGCTGCTGCAGGTGCTGATCAACCTCTTGGTCAACGCCAGCCATGCGCTGGGGGAGCAGGGGGAGATCCGGGTCGAGAGCTGCGACTGGCTGGATGGCGCCGGCCAGTTGCAAGGGGCCGAGGTGCGGGTCATCGACAATGGCAGCGGCATCGAGGCGGCCATCATCGACAAGATCTTCGACCCTTTCTTCACCACCCGCGCCACCGGCACCGGGCTGGGGCTGGCCCTGAGCCACCGCATCATCAGCCGCTGGGGCGGGGAGCTGTTGGTAGACTCCACCCCGGGGCAGGGCAGCTGCTTTACCATCCGCCTGCGCAGCCACGCCCGGCTGGCCAGCGGCGGCGAGCGCGACCGGCTGGAGGGGTGGCGCATCGCCCTCAACGCCGAGGGGCGTGAGGCCGGTGGCGACCACCCGCCTTAACCACGCCAGTCACAAAAAAGCCCGCCGGACTTGAAGGGCGCGCATTGCCCTCAATGGGGAGGGGGTGATTGTTGAGCTTCAGAGTGGGGCACAAAAAAGCCCACCAATCTTGGCGGGCTTTTTTGCAGGTAGGTGAGGGGATACTTACTGCGGGCTCCACACCAGCTTGCCGCTCTGGCTCAGGTCATAGCCGCCGAGGCGGGCCGCCAGCTCGCGCCCCTCGGGGGATTGCAGCCAGCCGATCAGCTGTTGCAGCAGGGTGCGAAAGAAGACCCCCTGCGGCATCACCAGATCGAAGCACTCCTGGGAGAGCGGCATGAAGTCGAGGCCAAACTCGGTGGCGGTGCTCTGGGCGCCGGGCCCGACGTCCGCATCGCCCCGGCTGATGGCGGCGGCCAGCTCCCGCTCGCTGTTGACCTCGAGGGTGCGCTCCAGCCGGGTCAGCGACTCCCCCTGGGTTTGCAGCCACTCCTGCAGGGCGCGCTGGCTGCCGGCCCCCTCCTGGCGCATGGCCCAGCGCCAGTCGAGCGCCTCTTTCGCCTCCTTGGGTTGCAGCCCTTGCCGCAGCACCAGCCCCTGCACCCGGCGAAATCCATGAACGATCACCCATTGCCGGTGACCCTGATACTGCTGCACCAGCGCGGGGTGGCGCAGGTGGGCCTCTTCGGCCTGGCCCCAGTGGATGGCGCAGAGATCCACGTGGCCGCGCGCCAGCATCGCCAGCCCCTGGCGGGTGCCGCACGGGGTGTAGCCCACCAGTGCCTGGGTGCCGAGCTGCTGGGCCAAACGACTGCTGGCGTAGTGCAGCAGCACATCGTCCGAGCCCGCCAGCAGTAGCCGGTCGTTCATCACCCCCTCGTGGCAGCTGCCGAGCAGCCAGCGATCGAGCAGGGATCGCGGAAACAGCCACTTGCCGGTCGCCTTGGTAGCGGGGATGCGCGCCTCGTTGGCGAGCTGGTAGACCTTCTTCTCGTTGAGATCGAGGTATTCGGCCACCTGCTTCACATTCATAAACTCGTTCATGGCTTGCGTTTGGCCCTCTGGCTGGTCTGATCGAGATACAAGGCGATCTGTTCGGCACTCATCAACTCGTTCATGGCTTAATCCCGCATCCCGCGACCGGCCGAACTTGGCGCCAGCACCGGCGGCTTCTCGTCCAGCACGAGATGGTCGTGGCCGCTGAATACCTCGAAGTGGCGCCCCTTGGCGCGGGCAATCATGGTGATGCCGAGCTGGCGGGCGAGATCCAGCCCCATCTGGGTGACGCCGGAGCGCGACAGCAGCACCGGAATGCCCATCTGCGCCACCTTGATCACCATCTCCGAGGTGAGCCGCCCTGTGGTGTAGAAGATCTTGTCGTGGCCAGCCTCGCCGCGCATCCAGAGCTCGCCCGCCAGGGTATCCACCGCATTGTGGCGCCCCACATCTTCGACAAAGGAGAGGATTTCGGCGCCACGGCAGATGGCACAGCCATGGACGGCGCCCGCCATCTTGTAGGTTTCGTTATGGGCCGACAGCGCCTTGAGCAGGGCATAGAGGGTGCTCTGTTTAAGCTCGGGCGCCGCCAAGACCACCCCTTCGAGCTTCTTCATCACGCTGCCATACATGGTGCCCTGACCGCAGCCGGAGGTGACCGTCTTCTTCTCCAAGGATTTGTCGAGATCGTCGGCCTGCTGGCTGCTCACCACGGCGGCGGCCTCGCTCTCCCAGTCGACAATCACCGACTCGATGGCTGCAATATCCTCGATAAAGCCCTGATTTTTCAGATAACCCAGCACCAGCGCCTCGGGGCGGGCCCCCAGCGTCATCAGGGTTACTATCTCCTTCCAGTTGAGGTAGACCGTCAGTGGCCGCTCACAGGCGATTTGGCGGGTTTGCAGCGTGCCCTGTTCATCCATCACCTCGACGGCCATGGTGAGCTGGGCGGCTGCATTGCTTTTGATAAAGGTCGGTGTCATGGGCCCCTCGCGACCGGTTGCCGGGATCTAAGGGGAGAGATACAGCAAGTTTTGTTCCAGATTATTGCTTGAATAGACATGGTTATGAACTTATAGATCTCAACTCAATGTAAATTCGAGAGTCATAAAAAGAATAGGAAAATTATCTGGACAAAATGTTAATTATTTATAGCATGATGACACTTTTGTTTTTATGTTTCATGTTAGTGATCTGTCCTGGGGGGTGTATGTTATTTTCGAAGCGTAAAGGGTTGACAGTTATTCGTGACACAGTTCAAAAAAACAGTATGGATGATGCACTCAGGTATGGGTTATGGAATGCAATGCACATAAACATTTGGGAGGAAATTCAATATAACCACTACAATACATCATTCAATAATACTAATTTATATGGTTTATTTCAGTTGTATTGGCATGATTACTTTAAATACCCTCTAGATAATCTTCCGGGTTATTTCGATGATGCTCATGGTAAAGTAAGAAAATATTTTTTTGAATGTGAATGGTATGAAGCGTATGACTTTATTGAATTCACAGCTCAGAATTGCCCTGATAGTCTTTCAAAAAACTTTATTGTTTTTTGTAACCATATATTAGAAAAAGAATTATCTGGCTATCGCTTTGTTGGTGAGCAACTTACCGATATAACAAATGCAGAGGAGCTCGAGAGTGTTGATTTAGCGATAAATACTACAACAAAGTACACTGGGGCCAATAAGCACTTACAAACAGCGGTAGAATATTTGTCTGATCGTAAATCGCCAGATTTTAGAAACTCAGTAAAAGAATCAATTAGCGCCGTGGAATCAATTTGTATGGCGGTGTCAGGTGATCCTAAAGCGACTCTGGGAGTTGCATTAAATACAATAGAAAGCAAACATAATTTACACCCGGCTTTCAAGAGAGCACTTTCAAGTCTATATGGATACACTAGTGACTCTGATGGGATAAGGCATGCTTTGCTGGAGGAAAGTAAAATTAGCTACAGTGACGCAAAATTTATGCTTGTCGCGTGCAGCGCATTCGTTAATTATGTATTGGGAAAACTCGGAGAAAAAAATCAATAAAGTATCTTCTATATGCAACTTCTCATGTTGAGCTAAATCTTAGGCCGGTGTTAAACCCGGTAAAGCCCAACGTTTACCGCGAGCAATTTCCAAAGGCAATAATCGGATAATTCAGCATTATTCGATTATTGCTATTCCCTCAATCAGGCTCTGGCGGATTACTCTTACTCCGCATATTGGGCTTCGCTGCGCTCAGCACCAACCTACGCCCGCGCCAACCCATACTCCGCACGACGTCCCAACCCGCATCAAAGCCCCCATCGGCCACCAGACCCGCCTTGGCCCCACTCTTGCTAAGTCTTATCCCATTGATGGCCGTGGCCGCCATGAATCTCCTGCTGCGATCCGCCCCGAACGGGGTGGTTCACGGGGGAGGGCGGCCCGGCAGAGACCTTCTGATGGGAGCCGTGACAGTGCAAGAGACAACCAAACCCCTCTCCCCGCAGCGCTGGCTGCAGCTGGAGTTAAAGGCCATCGACAGCCAGGTTGGCCGCTGGCAGAGCCGCCGTTTCGAGATTGCGGCGCTCCATCCCGCCGAGCCCGAGGCTGCCGGTGCCTTGCCCCTTACCCTGTTTCGCGATGAGCGGGGGGATTATCGCTTCAATTTGAGCTCCGGCTCGCCCCGCCTCTTTGTCACCGGAAGCCGCGTGGACAGTGGCTTTGTGGCCGATGGCCTCACCCTGAGTCAGACCGTGGCCGCCGCCTATATGGATGGCGAGCGGCAGGTGCTCTCCTGCCCGCTGCCCGAAGCGCTGCAAGCCTGGGTGGAGGCCTTTATCGGTCGTCACGGCGAGCTGCTGGAGGCCCGTCGCAAGGGCAAGAAGGGCAAGGGGCGGGCGCAGGATCAGCTGGGGGTCGATAGCCAGGATCAAGCCAGCTGCGGCGCCGTCAAGGCCACCGGCCCCGATGGTCGCGAGCGTGGCAGCGACGCCGGAGCCAGTGCCGGAAACAAGGCCGGAAACAGCGCCCATGAGTGAGTTCCTCAAGCGCTGGTCGTCGCGCAAGAGTGAGGCGCGCAAGCATCAGGTATTGCAGCCACGGGAAGAGGTCATTTCCGAGACTGTTGCCGCCCCTATCGAAGGCCATTGCGAAGGTGAAATGCCAGATACGGAGCTGGATGGCCGCGTAGTCAGCACTGACAAGGGGAGTGATGTTCCTCTCCCCCTCGAAGGGGACAAGCCGCGCGGATCAGAACCCCAAATGGCCTCCTCAGAGAAGCCGGCACTCCCCAACAAGGAGGCGCTGCGGGCCATGTTTCGCAGCCACAAGCCGGATGGGCTCGACGACTACACCCAGGATTTCAGCCAGCCCGAATTGCTGCCAGCAGCCCTGAGCGCCGGGCTGCGCAACTGGCTGGTGGAGCAGGCGACGGCGCCGGATGACGAAGCGCCTCACTTATCCTCCGCCGCACCCGAACCGGCGACGGTGGCCGCCACGGCCATAACCAGCGAGCCGCAAGGGTTGGCTGATAACCATTCTCAAACCCCCACCGACGATCGGGACATTTTGGTTGACCATGATGGACAAAATGTCCCAACCAAGGGTGGGGGAATGGAGCATTTGGGATCCTGACTCCCTGCCAGTCACTTTTTTCCTGGGGGAGTTGGCTCGGCTCTTGCTCTCCCAGCTGACCAACAAGCACGCCATCCCACGAGGTGGCGCGCACAGGAGTGCATGTGAGCATCGAACAACCCATAACAACATCCGTCACAACTCTGACCGCCGATGGCGTGGCCGCGCGCAACGAACGTGCCCGCGCCCATGCCCTGCAGCATACGGTCAAGACCGACAACTTGATTCCGGCCACCGTCTCTTACCAGAGTCAGGGGCGCCTGCTGCTGGTCGGCCCGGAAGACAGCATTCGCCGCGCCGCCAGCCTGCTGCCCCAAGGCGTGATGCCGACCCTGCTGGTGACCGAGTCGGTCCACGATGCCGAGGCGGCGGATCTCGAGGCCATCTTCGAGGCTACCGCCACCCTGGATGCCCTGACCCTGCGCGAGCCGAGCCTGACCGGGTATCTCGGCCAGTTCCAGCTCACCGGCCTCAATGGTCAGGGTGAGCGTATTTCTCTGGCTGCGCTCTGTTTTCCACAACAAGCGACGGTCGGTAGCGAACCGTGCTTCGATCTGGTTGCCGATCTGGGCCGCGCCCCGCTCTTTGCGCTGGAGCGTCCGCCGGTCGGTTATCTGCATCTCTCCGATGATCAAGGGCTGGCCGAACGGCTCACCGAACTTTGTGCGCTGACCGGTATCTTCGACAAGCCGCGCTATTTTCGCCTGGACCCCGAGGCCTGCGCCTTTACCGCCCGCGGCGTGCCCGGTTGCAGCCGCTGTCTCGATGTCTGCCCGACCGATGCGCTCAAGCCCATCAATGGGCGCATCCAGATCGATCCCCATCTCTGTCAGGGCTTTGGCAGCTGCGCCTCGGCCTGTCCGACCGGGGCGATTGCCTATCACCAGCCCGATGCCAATACCAGCGGCGACTATCTGTTCCGTTTGCTCAAGCACTACCGGGAGGCGGGGGGCGACGCGCCGCAACTGCTGATCGCCGGTGAAAGCGAGCGGGAATGGGTGGAAACGGAACTTACCCGTTTGCCCGCCAACTGGCTGCCGGTCTGGGTGGAGGAGAGCGCGAGTCTAGGCATCGAGAGCTGGTTCGCCGCCCTTGCCTATAGCGCCAGTGCGGTGCGCATTGCGCTCGGTGACGATGCCCCCGCCAGCGTCCGCGCGCTGGTTGAGCGGGAGCTGGCGAGCGCCGCCGTGCTGCTGGCGGGCGCCGGCCTTGCTGCCGATCGCATCGCCCTGTTTAACCCGGATGTCGAACTAGATAAGCCGCTCTTCTGTGAGCCAGCCGTTGCCCTGCTGGACAAGCCGCTGAAAGGGGACAAGCGGGAGAACCTGTTCGCCGCCTTCGATGCGCTTTGGCAAGCCAACAATGGCGGCCGCGAGCCGCTGACGGTGCCCCACGGCGCCCCTTACGGCAGCGTCGAGCTCAAAGACGCTGACTGCACCCTCTGCATGGGCTGCGTGGCGGTCTGCCCGAGCCGCGCCCTGCATGCGGTGGGCCATGCCCCCGGTCTCAACTTTATCGAGCAAGACTGCATCCAGTGCGGCATGTGCGAAAAGGCGTGCCCCGAGCAGGCCATCGTGCTGGTGCCCCGCCTGCAACCCGTGCCCGAGGCGCGCCGCGCCGTGCAGAGCCTCAAAGCCGAAGAGGCGGCCTGCTGCATTCGCTGCGCCAAGCCGTTCGCGCCGGCCTCCCTTATCCGCCGCATCCAGCAGAAACTGGCCGGTCACTCCCACTTCCAGAACGAGGCCGCCCAGCGGCTGCTGATGTGTGAAGACTGCCGGGTCAAGGATGTGTTTGCGGCGCTGGCGGCGGATCCCGTCTCCCAGCTCAAGGTGTGAGGGGACTCTGATGACTGAACAACGCAATGACTACCCGGAGGCGCCGGCAATGACCGACCTGGATCGCAATAGCGCCGACATGTACGCCCTGCTGGCGAGCCTCTGGCGCGCCGCCCCCCGTGGCGAGCAACTCGCCTGGCTGCAAGGCCTGCAAGCCATGCCCGGCCCCTTTGCCAGAGGGTTGGGGCTGGTGCAACTGGCGGCCAGCAGCCACCACGAGAATGAGCTTGCCGAGGAGTACCAGGATCTCTTTATCGGGCTGGGGCGCGGGGAAATAGTGCCGTTTGCCTCCTGGTATCTCACCGGCTCCCTGATGGAGCTGCCACTGGCGGTGCTGCGCGCCGACCTGCAGTCGCTCGGTTTCGAGCGCCAGAGCGGAGTGTGTGAGCCGGAAGATCACCTGGCCGCCCTCTGTGAGGTGATGGCGGTACTGATTGCCGAGCAGCACCCGGATCGCAACCGCTTCTACGAACGCCACCTTGCCCCCTGGGTACTCGCCTGCTGCCGCGATCAGCAACAGGCGAAAGGGGGCAGCTTCTACCGGGCGGTCGGGGCGCTTGCCGAAGACTTTTTCAAACTGGAACAGGAACTGCGCCTGCCCTTTGGCAGCCCGGTGGTGACGCAGCCATGACGCTGCGCCACCCACTCATAGCAAAACCGGCTCACCGCAGCCGACCATAACAACAGAGGTCACAGAAAGATGAGCGATGAACAGCTGAAAGACCCGTCCCGCCGCAATCTGATCAAGGGGGTGGGGGTGGTTGCCACCATAGGCGTGCTGGCCGGTGCCACCGGCCGGGTGGTGGGCAAGGAGGTACTGACCCACGACACCGAGCCCGACAAGGGCTATCGGGAGACCCCCCATGTTCACGACTTTTATCGCACCCTGCGCGGCACCGACTGAGCCGACTCAGTGAAGGAGAACTCATGAAACTGACGAAACGTGCCGAGCAGCCCCAGGCGGGCGAGCAGGGCAGCTTGCAAAGCAATGGGGCCGCTCGCGGTCAGGGGCTGACCCGTCGCGCCTTTATGGTCAACTCAGGTCTGGTGGCCGGTGGTGCCGTGGCGGCCGGCTGGCTGGCCCCTGCCATGATGCAACGGGCCGAGGCCAAAACCGTGGCGGCTGACGTGCCGGTCGAGGTAAAGCGCACCATCTGCTCCCACTGCTCGGTGGGCTGCGGCGTCTATGCCGAGGTGCAAAACGGCGTCTGGACCGGTCAGGAGCCCGCTTTCGATCACCCCTTCAACTTGGGCGGTCACTGCGCCAAGGGGGCGGCCCTGCGCGAGCACGGCCACGGCGAGCGTCGCCTCAAGTACCCGATGAAGCTGGTGGGCGGTAAGTGGCAGCGTCTGAGCTGGGAGCAGGCCATCGAAGAGGTGGGCAATGAAGTGCTGCGCCTTCGCAAGGAGTCCGGCCCCGACAGCGTCTACTGGCTCGGCTCCGCCAAGCACTCCAACGAGCAGGCCTACCTGTTTCGCAAGATGGCGTCCCTGTGGGGCACCAACAACGTGGATCACCAGGCGCGCATCTGCCACTCCACCACGGTGGCTGGTGTCGCCAACACCTGGGGCTACGGCGCCATGACCAACAGCCTGAACGACATGCACAACAGCAAGTCGATCATGTTCATCGGCTCCAACCCGGCGGAGGCCCACCCGGTCGCCATGCAGCACATCCTGCTGGCAAAAGAGCGCAACGGCTGCAAGATCCTGGTGGTCGACCCGCGTCGTACCCGCACCGCTGCCAAGGCGGACATGTACCTCTCCCTGCGTCCGGGCACCGACGTCGCCTTTATCTGGGGCATGCTCTGGCACATCTTCAAGAACGGCTGGGAAGACAAGGAGTTCATCCGCACCCGTGTCTACGGCATGGACGAGGTGCAAAAAGAGGTGGCGCGCTGGACCCCGGCCGAAGTGGAGCGGGTGACCGGTCTCAACGAACAGCAGGTTCATGGCGCCGCCAAGCTGCTGGCCGACAACCGCCCCGGCTGCGTGGTCTGGTGCATGGGTGGCACCCAGCACACCACCGGCAACAACAACACCCGCGCTTACTGCATCCTCGAACTGGCCCTCGGCAACGTGGGCAAGAGCGGGGCAGGCACCAACATCTTCCGTGGTCACGACAACGTGCAGGGTGCCACCGACTTTGGCGTCACCTCCGACTCTCTGCCCGGTTACTACGGGCTGGAAGAGGGCTCATGGAAGCACTGGGCCCGGGTGTGGGACGTCGATTACGAGTGGATCAAGGCACGTTTTGACAACAAGGCCTACAACGGCAAGCTGCCGATGAACAACAATGGTATCCCGGTCTCCCGCTGGGTGGATGGGGTGCTGGAGAACGCCGATCTCATCGAGCAGGGCTCCAATATCCGCGCCATGTTCTACTGGGGCCATGCGGTCAACTCCCAGACCCGCGGCCCCGAGATGAAGAAGGCGATGCAAAAGCTCGACATGATGGTGATTGTCGACCCGTACCCCACGGTCGCTGCCGTCATGAACGATCGTACCGACGGCGTCTACCTGCTGCCGGCCACCACCCAGTTCGAGACCTATGGTTCCGTCACCGCCACCAACCGCTCCATGCAGTGGCGCGACAAGGTGATAGAACCCCTGTTCGAATCCAAGGTCGACCACGAGATCATGTATCTGCTGAGCAAGAAGCTTGGCTTTGCCGATGAGCTGTTCAAGCACATCAAGGTGGAGAACAACGAACCGCTCTTGGAAGACATCACCCGCGAATACAACCGCGGCATGTGGAGCGTGGGCTACACCGGTCAGAGCCCGGAGCGGCTCAAGGCGCACCAGCAGAACTGGCACACCTTCCACAAGACCAATCTCAAGGCCGAGGGCGGCCCGGTCAGTGGCGAAGTGTACGGTCTGCCCTGGCCCTGCTGGGGCACCCCGGAGATGAAGCACCCCGGCAGCCATATCCTCTACGACACCAGCATTCCGGTCTCGGAAGGGGGCGGCGGTTTCCGCGCCCGTTTCGGCATCGAGTACCAGGGCGTCTCGCTGCTCGCCGAAGACTCCTGGCCGAAGGGGAGCGAGGTGGAGGATGGCTATCCCGAGATCACAGCCGACCTGCTGAAACAGCTTGGCTGGTGGGATGAGCTGACCGAGGCCGAGAAGAAAGAGGCCGAGGGCAAGAACTGGAAGACCGATCTCTCTGGCGGCATCCAGCGGGTCGCCATCAAGCACGGCTTCGTGCCCTACGGCAACGCCAAGGCGCGCTGCGTGGTGTGGACCTTCCCGGATCAGGTGCCCAAGCACCGCGAGCCGCTCTACACCCCGCGCCGGGATCTCTTGGCCGACTACGCAACCTGGCCCGATGCCAAGAGCCTGTGGCGCCTGCCGACCCAGTACGCCTCGGTGCAGGAGAAGGATGTCAGCAAGGAGTTCCCGATCATCCTCACTTCCGGCCGTCTGGTGGAGTACGAGGGGGGCGGTGACGAGACCCGCTCCAACCCCTGGCTGGCTGAATTGCAGCAGGAGATGTTCGTCGAGATGAACCCGGCGGATGCCAACGACGTCGGCGTGCGCGACGGTCAGGATGTGTGGGTGGAGGGGCCGGAAGGGGGCAGGGTTAAGGTGAAGGCGCTGGTGACCCCGCGGGTCAAACCTGGGCTAGCCTTTATGCCGTTCCACTTCGGTGGCCACTTCGAGGGCCAGGATCTGCGCGCCAAATATCCGGAAGGGTCAGACCCCTATGTGCTGGGGGAGTCGGTCAACATAGTCACCACCTATGGTTATGACCCGGTCACCCAGATGCAGGAGACCAAGGTCACCCTGTGCCGTTTTCGCCAAGTAGGAGCCTGATCTCATGGCCAGAATGAAATTCATGTGTGACACCAAGCGCTGCATCGAGTGCAACGGCTGTGTGACGGCGTGCAAGAACGAGAACGACGATGCCCTCGAGTGGGGCATCCAGCGCCGCCGGGTGGTAACCCTCAACGACGGCCTGCCGGGTGAGACCTCCATCTCGGTCGCCTGCATGCATTGCACCGACGCCCCCTGCATGGCGGTCTGCCCGGCCGACTGCTTCTATCACACCGACGACGGCATAGTTCTGCACAACAAGGATCTCTGCATCGGTTGCGGCTACTGCCTGTTTGCCTGCCCGTTCGGGGCACCCCAGTTCCCGAAGACCGCCGCCTTTGGCGATCGGGGCAAGATGGACAAGTGCACCTTCTGCGCCGGTGGCCCGGAAGAGGATCACAGCGAGGCGGAGCGTCAGAAGTACGGTGCCAACCGCATCGCCGAGGGCAAGCTGCCCATGTGTGCCGAGCTCTGCTCCACCAAGGCGCTGCTGGCAGGGGATGCGCAGGTCATCTCCGACATCTTCCGAGAGCGGGTCGCCTATCGCGGCGCCAAGGAAGCGGGCTGGGGCAGCGGTGAAGAGCTGTTTTACGACGCCAGCAAGGCGGGCAAGGGAGGGGCGGCATGAAAACCTGGCTAATGGCCCTGTTTGCCGCCCTGCTGCTGGTGAGTACCGCCAGCTTCGCCGACGCCGAAAAAGAGGCGGTCGGTTTTGCTGGCGCCGACTATTGGCGGGCGGTGAAGGACGGGCAGGAGGGGGTGACCACCTCCCGCTCGCCGGAGCACGGGGTGCTCATCTCGGTGCCGGGCCAGCTCTGGTTCGAGGTGAAGACCAAGTGGGTGTCGCCGCTCGGTGCCATCGCCATCTTCGGCTCCTTGGCCATGTGCGGCCTGATGTACTGGGCGGTGGGGCCGACCAAGCTCTCCAAACCGCGCACCGGGCGCAAGCTCAAGCGCTGGAGCCGGCTCGATCGGGCGCTGCACTGGAGCACGGCGGGCATGTTCCTGACCCTGTCCGGGTCGGGGCTGGCCATCATCTACGGCAAGCATTTCATCAAGCCGGTGGTGAGCATCGGGGTGTGGGAGAACTGGATCTGGTTCGCCAAGGTGTTCCACAACTACGTGGGGCCGCTCTTCTTCCTCTGCCTGATGGGAGTGCTCATCAAGTGGTTTCGCCACAACATCGTCAACATGGTGGACGTGCGCTGGTTCATGAAGGCGGGCGGCATGCTGGGGCCCCACAAGGGGAGTCACCCCTCGGCGGGCTTCTCCAACGGCGGCGAGAAGGCGATCTTCTGGCTGCTGATCTGGTTTGGCGGCATCGTGGTGGCGACCGGGCTGTTTCTGGACTTCCCCATCTTCGGCCAGCTGCGCCGCCAGATGGAGTGGGCCAGCTTCATCCACATCGTCGGCGCCCTCATCCTCATCTGCGGTTTCATCTTCCATATCTACATGGGCCTGTTCCAGCTGGAAGGGGCGCTGGAGGGGATGATCAGCGGCGAGGTGGACGAGACCTGGGCCAAGGAGCACCACGACCTCTGGTATGAAGAGGTGAAGCATCAACTCGACCAGCCTGAAACGGGCAAGTCAGGCGGGAGCTGACCGCGACATCAGGATGAAAGAGAAGGGGCGCTGCGGCGCCCCTTTGTTGTGTCTGCCGCTCAGAGCGGCGGCTGCAGCGGCAGCCGGATGCGGTAGCAGAGCCCTTCGCCGGGCGGGCTGGTGACGGCGAGCTGACCGTGCAGGTTGTTTTCCACCAGGTTGTGGATGCGACAGGCGCTCAGCCCGCAGTGGCGGGCGTCACCGCGCAGGGTGGTGAAGAAGGGCTCGAACAGGTGGGCCAGCTGTTCGGCCGCCATGCCGGGGCCGTTGTCCCGGTAGATCAGCAGCAGCTCGCTGCCGGCCCGCTCCACCTGCAGGGAGAGGCAATGCTCCCCCGGCCCCTTGAAGGCGTGCTCCATGCTGTTCTTGATGAGCTCCTGCACCAGGTCGAGAAACAGCGACTCGGGGGCGGTCAGGGTGACCTCCTCGCCGCCCAGATCGGCGTTGACCCTGGCGATGAGAAACTCGGGGGTGAAGGCCTGCAGCAGCTTGCGCAGGCTCTTCTGTACGGCGAAGGGGGTGGCGGGCAGCTCGGTCTGATCCCGGGTCAGCTCCTTGAAGCGGGTCACCAGCAGGGCGACCCGGCGCAGGCTGGACTCCACCAGTTCAGTGCCCTCCTTGATGTCGGTGAGCTGCTGCTGGAGCAGGCGCTGCCCCAGCATGCCGTTTTGCACCGCGCTGGCCAGCAGATCGCCGGCGCCGTGAATGAGGCTGGAGGCGGTGATGCCGATGCCGATGGGGGTGTTGATCTCGTGGGCGATACCGGCGGTGAGCTGAAACAGGCTCTGGTAGAGCTGTACCTTGGCCTGCTGGCGCCCCAGCTCCTTGAGGCGCAGCTGGTTTTGCACCCGGGCCAGCACCTCGAGCTGGTGGAACGGCTTGGAGACATAGTCGCAGCCGCCGGCCTGAAAGGCCTGCTCGAGCGCCCCGATCCCGCTGTTGGTGCTGATGAAGAGCACCGGCAGGCACCACTGGCCCGGCAGCTGCTTGATGCGGCGGCACGCCTCGTAACCGTCCATCACCGGCATGTTGATGTCCATCAGCACCAGGTCGGGGGGAAACTCGGTGGCGGCATCCACCGCCTGCAGGCCGTCGGTGGCCTCCCGCACCCGGTAACCCGCCTCTTCCAGCAGACTGCGCAAGATGTAGCGGTTGGATGCCATGTCATCGACGATCAGGATTTCACTCATCTGTTTGTTCTCTCCTGCCCCCGGGAACCTCTCCCTGCCGGTGGCCTGCTGTTGAGCATAGTTGGCCGCTCTCTGTGGCGCGTGGCCGGTATGAGACCATTGCCCGCCTCGGCGCGGATTTTGGCCGCAGGGTATGCCCAAGCTCACAAAACTAAACAGGCAAACGTCATATGATTGATTTCATTATGAGTCTTGCTCTCCTGCCGAACGGCAATTTCACGTAAATCAAAGAGAATGACTATGGCTACCGGACAATATCTGCTGTGGAAAGATGCACAGGGACAAGATTTTCGCCCCGTTGCACTGACTGGCACCGATCTGCTCAACGATCGCAATCTCAACAAGGGCACCGCCTTTACCGAACAGGAGCGCGCCGACTTCGAGCTCGACGGCCTGTTGCCTCCCCAGGTGCAAACCTTCGAAGCCCAGCTGGATCGGGTCTATCAGGGCTTTCTGAGCGCCTGCAGCGACATCGAGAAGTATCAGAACCTGCGGGCATTGCAGGATCGCAACGAGACCCTGTTCTATGCCCTGCTGGCGCGCCATGTGGAGGAGATGACCCCCATCATCTACACCCCGACCGTGGGCAAGGCGTGTCAGGAGTTCAGCCACCGCTATCAGAAGGCGCGCGGCCTCTACATCACCCCGAAGAACGTCGATGACATGGGCTCCCTGGCCCGTCAGCTGGATGCCAAATCGGTGCGCATCATCGTCGTGACCGACAGTCAGGGGATCCTGGGGATCGGTGACCAGGGGGTGGGCGGCATGGGGATTCCCATCGGCAAGCTCTCCCTCTATACCCTGGCCGCCGGCATTCACCCCGCCTGCTGCCTGCCCATCGCACTCGACGTGGGCACCGACAATCAGGCGCTGCTGGATGATCCCATGTACCTGGGTCAGCCCCACAAGCGCATCCGTGGCAAGGAGTACGACGACTTCATCGACAAGTTCGTGGCCGGGGTCAAGCGCCACTTCCCGAACGCCGTGCTGCAGTGGGAGGACTTCAGCAAGTCCAACGCCTTCAACAATCTCTCCCGCTATCAGCAGTCGCTGCCGTCCTTCAACGACGACATCCAGGGCACAGGTGCCGTGGTGCTGGCGGGCATCATAGGGGCGGTCAAGGTCAAGGGCGAGACCCTGGGCCAGCAGAACTACCTGGTCTATGGCGCCGGTGCCGGCGGGGTCGGGGTGGCGGATCAGATCTGCGCGGGCATGATCCGCGAAGGGCTGGATCCGCAGGCGGCCCGCGATCGCATCTACATCCTGGATACCCAGGGGCTGGTGTGTGACAACCGCGAGGGGCTCGACGAGTACAAGCGCCGCTACGCCAAGCCGGGCCTGCTGCTGGCCGGCTGGGACACCGAGGTGCCCGGCAAGGCCAACCTGACCGACGTGCTGCGCCACGTGCCGATCACGGTGCTGCTGGGCACCAGCGGCTCGGGCGGCGCCTTCAAGGAGGAGCACGTGCAGCTGATGCAAAAACACTGCGCGCGCCCCATGGTGTTCCCGCTCTCCAACCCGACCGCCAACTGCGAGGCGCTGCCGGACGACATCTATCGCTGGAGCAAGGGCAAGGCTATCGTCGCCACCGGCAGCCCGTTCAAGGATGTGCACTACGAAGGGCAGGAGTTCCGGGTCGGCCAGGGCAACAACGTCTTCATCTTCCCGGGGGTGGGTCTGGCGGCCATCGTCAGCCAGATCCGCGAGATCACGCCGGACATCTTCACCACCGCCGCCTTTGCGCTGGCGGAGTGCGTGAGCGAGGTGGACTTGGCCAAGGGGGCCGTCTATCCGCGCATTCGCGAGCTGCGCAACATCTCGGTACACGTGGCGACGGCGGTGCTCAAGGACATAGTGCGGCGGGATCCGTCCCATCCGCTGATCGGGCAGGATCTGCAGCAGCACATCCTCAACCACATGTGGGAGCCGGTCTATCTGCCCTATCGCCGGGTATGATGGCTGCAAGCTTGCACTTGCAATAGAAGAAGGGTGGCCATGGCCACCCTCCTTTTTTGTTACCTGAGCTGTCAGCTGCGCAGCGGCAGCCAGAGCCCCGCCTTGCTGCGGCAGGCGGTGTCCTGCCACTGCTGGCTGGTCTGGCCTATGTAGAGCTGCTCGCGGTAGTCGCGGCACCAGAGGCCGTTGGAGTGACGAAAGGTGCGCAGTGGCGTGACGCTGCCCGAGTGGCGGTTGGCGGAGTTGAACCAGGTGAGGCTCTGGCCCTTGGGACGGGTTTGCAGCGCCTCGGCCAGCGCCTGATTGGCCAGCGCCACGTCCTGCTTGTCCATCTGGTGATAGAGCGGGGCGGCTGGCTGGGTGGCACAGCCGGACAACCACAGCGCCAGGCAGATCAGCAGATAACGGCTCATGGTTGCACCTTGCTGTTGAACCCTTGCTGGATCAGCGCTTGCTCCTGCGCATCAGTCAGGGTCTGGCCGCGATCGTCTATCGTGCCATCGCCCCGGATTTCGTTGCCGCTGGCATCGACGGCATCTATCCCGTTGTCGTCGACCGTGCCATCGCCCCGGATCTCGTTGCCATTGGCGTCGACGGCATCGACCCCGTTGTCATCGAGGCCATTGCCGAAGCCACGCCCACCACCGTGACGATCGCCGCCGGCGTGGCGGTCTCCTCCGCCATGCTGCTCACCACCGGCATGCCGATCACCTCCTGCATGCTGTTCGCCGCCGGCATGTTCCCCACCGCCGTGGTCGTCACCGCCATGGCTGCTGTCGCTGCCGCCATCGTGACTGCTTCCACCACTGCTGCTGCCGCCATCGCTGTCACTGCCTCCACTACTGCTACCGCCTCCGCCGCTGCTTCCTCCTCCACCGTTTCCACTGCCGCCGCCACTGCCATCGCCATCCTTGTTGTGAACGATCAGCCCATTGGCGACATAGCTGTGGCTGCCATCCAGGATCAGGTTGAACAGTGCGGTGGTGGGCGGGGCATCCAGCCAGCAGAGGGACTCCACCAGTAGCGGGGTGGGGTGAGGGGCCAGCGCCAGGTTGCCTGCGCTGCCGTGCTCCGACCAACCCAGCAGATGCATGCCGGTAAAGAGCGGCAACACGGCGAGGGTCGGGTTTTCGGTGCGGGTCATGGCCGGGGCGATGGCCGCCCAGCCGCGGGTGGTCAGCAAGGGGTGTTCGGCGGTGAAGAAGGGGGCCAGCCGGTTGAGCCCGTATAGTCTGCGCTCTCCCAGCGGTACCCGCTCGATCGCCAGGATCCGGTTGCTGTGGCCATATTGATCCCGCACCCGCTCACCGACCTGCAGGGTCTCGATGGGACGCTCCTCCCCATCGGCCATCTGGATGCGGGTGCCGGCCACGAAACAGGACTTGGCATAGGCCTGATTCAGCTGCCATTGATGGTGGCTGAAGTCATAGCTCAGCGGGGTGGCAAACAGGGCCAGGGCGATGGCCGAGCCCACCAGCAGTCGACGCTGGCTGGGCTTGAAAGCGGGCAGTGACATGGGGGACTCCTTGTCCGGCTGGGTTAACGCCATCAAGTATAGAGGGGGCCGGTGGTGGGGCAGGGGCAACACCTGACAACAAAACAGCGTGGAAAAACGATTGGCGTCGGCCATAAAAGTGCGTAAAATCGCTTCCTCGATGCTTGTAGCAACGAATCCCGCCTAAAAAGCCAGTTTCATGCCCTCCCCAAGCAGTAAGAGGCAACAAATGACGCCGAATGGCTCATTCAGTGCCTTGAAAAAGTCTTGTGATAACTGAAAAGTGTCAAATATCCCTGTCAGTTATCAAAAAATTAAGGACATCCATGTTTTCCTTAGTCAAGCAAAGTGTCGCCGGGCTGCAAATCCTGTTTGTCGCCTTCGGTGCCATGGTTCTGGTGCCCCTGCTCACCGGACTGAACCCCTCCATGGCCCTGCTTGGCGCCGGTGTGGGCACCCTGCTGTTCCAGCTCTGCACCCGCCGCCAGGTCCCGATTTTCCTCGGTTCCAGCTTTGCCTTCATCGCCCCCATCATTTACGCCACCCAGACCTGGGGCCTGCCCTCCACCATGTTCGGTCTGTTTGCCGCCGGTTTCATGTACTTCATCCTGGCCGCGCTCATTCGCGTGCGTGGGCTGGGCTTCGTGCACAAGCTGCTGCCGCCGGTGGTGATTGGTCCGGTGATCATGGTGATCGGTCTGTCGGTCGCCCAGGTGGCCTGCAACATGGCGATGGGCCGCGCCGGCGGTGAGCAGGTCGTGCCAGCCTCGGTTGCGCTGACCCTGGCCGGCATCTCGCTGGCGGTGACCCTGATTGCGGCGGTGTTCTGCAAGGGCTGGATCAAGCTCATCCCCATCCTCTCCGGCGTCATCGCCGGTTATGTGGCCGCCGTGCTGATGGGTCAGGTGAGCTTCGATGGCATGGTGAACGCCCCCTGGTTGGCGCTGCCCCACTTCGTGACCCCCGAGATCAACTGGGCTGCGGCGCTGTTCATGCTGCCGGTGGCCATCGCCCCCTGTATCGAGCACATCGGCGGCGTGCTGGCCATCGGTGGCGTGACGGGCAAGGATTACACCAAGAACCCGGGTCTGCACCGTACCCTGGCCGGTGACGGCATCGGCGTCTGCTTCGCCGGGTTTATCGGTGGCCCCCCCGTCACCACCTATGCCGAAGTGACCGGCGCCGTGATGATCACTCGCAACTTCAACCCGGTCACCATGACCTGGGCCGCGGTGTTTGCCATCATTCTGGCCTTCTTCGGCAAGTTCAACGCCCTGCTCACCTCCATCCCGATGCCGGTGATGGGCGGCATCATGCTGCTGCTGTTCGGATCCATCGCTGCCATCGGTCTCAAGACGCTGGTGGAGTCCAAGGTGGATCTGGGGCTGTCGCGCAACATCGCCATCGTGGCCGTGACCCTGACCGTGGGTGTCGGTGCACTGGAGATGAAGATCGGTGACTTCGCCCTGGCGGGCGTGGGTCTGGCCTCGGTGGCCGCCATCCTGCTCAACCTCATCCTGCCCCAGCACTCCGAAGAGGGTGCCATGGAGAGCGCCAAGGATTAAATCCCTGCGTTGACTTGCATTGAGATGATGAAAGAGAGGCCACCCCAGGGTGGCCTCTCTGTTTTGTCGGTGCGAGTGCTCAGAGCTCAGGGCGCCAGCGTCAATACCCGCACCCACATGGCCCCTTCGCCCACCGGCTGGCGTGCCTGCAGGGTGGGGGCGCCGCTGACCGGATCGATGCGGTGCAGCGCCAGCTGGTGGGAGGCTTGCCCCGCCGCCAGCAGCCAGCGGCCCTGCCCGTCGATGGCAAAGCCGCGTGGCATGGTTTCGGTGGGGAAGTGGCCGACCACCCCGAGCTCGCCATCCGGCGCAATGGCGAACTGGGTCAGCAGGCTGCTGGCCCGCTCGCTGCTGTAGAGAAAGCGCCCATCCGGCGTCACGTGCAGATCCGCGCCCCAGTACTCCCCCTGATAACCGGCGGGCAGCATTTCCAGGCTCTGGCACAGTGTGATGTCGCCGTCGGTGCTGCGCCGATAGCGGTTGATGGTGCAGTCGAGCTCGTTCAGGCAGTAGAGGTCGCCATTGCTTGGGTGCAGCGCCAGATGGCGCGGGCCGGCGCGGCTGGCGGTCTGCAGATCCCCCAGCGGATGGGGGCGCAGCCGACCCTCCCGGCAGAGCACAAAGCGGCGGATACGGTCCTCCTTGAGGCAGGCGACCAGCACCTCCTGCTCGCCCTGATTATCTGTGGCCAGCAGGGTGACCGAGTGGGCGGCCTGCAAGCCATCGAGCTGCTGATGGGGCGGCGCTGCCCGACCTGTGCTGCCGATGGCGGAGACGGTGACATGATTGAAGGCATAGGAGGCCGCCAGCAGGAAGCGGCCGTCGGCCGAGATGGCGGTGTGGGAGGCGCTGCCCGCCAGCGGCGCCGAGCTCGGCTCGCTGAGCCGGCCATCCACGCCAATCCGGTAGCTGATGAGCGCAAAATCGGGCCGCACGGCGGCATGGAGCCAGTGCCCGTCCGGGCTGATCACCAGCGGCTGGACCTGGCCCGGGGTGTCGACCACCTGCAATGGCGCGAGCTCTCCGCTCCCGGCCAGGGCGAACACGTGGATCTGCTGGCTGGCGGGGCTCGCCACATAAACGACCTGCTGCATCTGCTCTCTACTCCTTGTCATGGGCAACGGCGGTCATCTTATCCTCTTTCGGGCCCGTTCTGGCCTACTCTTTTGCCCGCCCCGGGCAGACCACCTGACGGGCCTTGAGGTGGTAGAGCTCCACCTGCGGGTGGCTGAAGAAGCCCACTTCCCACGGATTCTTCTGCACGAAGGCGGCGCGGATGGGCTCGAACAGCGGATGATCCTGCGGGATCTGGTAGGCATCGGCGGCGATGATGGTGTAGTTCCACTCGATGGCGCGGGTGTAGGTGAACACTGCCCGCGAGTCGATGGCGAAGTGGCAGCGGCCGTCGCGCTTGAGCAGCTGCGACTTGAAGGTCTCGGGGAAGGTGATGAAGAAGATGTCGTCCTCATCGGAGGAGAGAAACGCCAGCACAGTGGTGTGTGGCTGGGACTGGGCCCGGGTCACCAGCACCCCGATCTTGTTCTCCACTTCGCGCAGGTCAGGCACCGGCAGGCCGGTGAGCGGGGTGACCGGCAGCTCGCGAGCGGAGCGTTCATCGGCCGGATGTTGATAGTCCGGCCGGGCGAAGCCATAGACCACCCGGTTGCCGTACCAGAGCTCGAACTGCAGCGGGGTGACTTGCACCTTGTCCGGGGCGGTGCGTGTTATTACCCCCTTGTAGGAGACGCGGTAGACGCTCAAGGAGGCATCGTACTCGTCGACCCCGGTGCGGTTGTCCAGATGCAGGGTGATCTTCTCCCCCACCGCCAGCTGGTGCCCCTTGGGGAAGCTCAGCAGCAGCTCGTCGCCGGCCTGGATCTCGACCCCGCAGATGTAGACGCCGGTCTCCTTGCTGGCGGGGTCGACATAGGTGGCAGCCACCCCGAGCAGGGGGGAGCCGAGAAAAGAGAGCAGAGAGGGTTGGGAACTCATTGGCGCACCTTGGCAAATGTGGGGGTTGGCCCCTCAGTGTATCGCGGCCGGCCCGGATTGGCAGACCCCCTCACTGGGGGAGGTAAGCGCTTCAGGCTAGCGGCAAACGGCGTCCCATTCTGGCCAGCGTGTCACAAAACCAGCTCAGATGGCTGGCCACCGACCATAAAAAAGGCCCCTTGCGGGGCCTTCTATTGGCATGGCGTGCTGCCTTAGACAGGCTGGGCACCCGGCAGGGCGGGAGGCTGGGCGGAGTCGGACTCCACCTTCTGCTCTTCGTCCTTCATGTTCTTGATGTAGACGTCCATCTGGTTGAACGCGATCTCGATGCCGTTTTCGCGGAACAGCTGGTCTATCTTGCGGTTCAGCTCGTCCACCGCCGGGTTGCGATCGCCGAGCTCGCTCACGAAGAAGCGCAGCTCGTGATCCAGGGTGCTGGGGCCGAAGGTGAGGAAGTAGACGATGGGAGCCGGGTCTTTCAAGACGCGGCTGTTGTCGTCCGCCGCCTGTTTCAGCAGGGTACGGGTCAGCTCCAGATCCGAACCGTAGGCCACCCCCACCCGCACGATGACGCGGGTGACGGTGTCGCTCAGCGACCAGTTGATCAGCCGCTCGGTCATCAGTTGCTGGTTGGGGATGATCACCTCCTTGCGGTCGAAGTCGGTCAGGGTGGTGGCGCGAATACGGATCCGCGAGACGGTGCCGGAGAAGGAGCCTATGGTGACGGTGTCACCGATCCGCACCGGACGCTCGAACAGGATGATGATGCCGGAAACGAAGTTGGAGAGGATCTCCTTCATGCCGAAACCGATACCGACCGACAGACCACCGGCGACCCACTGCAGCTTGTCCCACTGCACCCCCATCATGGAGAGGGCAGTCAGCGAGCCGACCCCGATCAGCACATAGTTGAGCATGGTGGTGATGGCGTAGGCCGTGCCCTGGGCCAGGTTCAGCTTGGAGAGCACCAACACCTCCAGCAGACCCGGCAGGTTGCGGGCCAGCGACCAGGCGCCGCCCAGCAGCAGGAAGCCTATCAGTACGTCGCTCAGGCTGATCGGGAAGAGCACCGCATTGGCCCCTGTCCCTTCAGTGCGGTGCCAGAGCACCATGCTGTCGAGGTAGGAGAAGACCGCCACCAGATCGGACCAGAGCCAGTAGAAGGCGACACCGAACACCAGCAGCAGCACGGTGCGGGTCAGACGCAGGGACTGCTGGCTGACATCCTCCAGATCCATGGGCTGCTCTTCGATGGATTCACCCCCTTCCGCATCCTCCTGGGCCTTGTGCTCGCGCTTGGCCACCGCACGGCGATAGGCCAGACGGCGGGCCGCCAGCTCCAGCCCGCGCAGGGCGGTGCGGTAGACCAGGCTCCAGATGATGATGAGGTAGAAGGATTCGATCAGCCGGCCGGTCAGCTTGAGGGCGGTGTAGTAGTAGCCCAGTCCCACCAGCACTATCAGCGCCACCGGTGCCAGCGCCAGGGCGATGGCGGTGATGGACTGCTGCATGCTCGCCTCGCCCTTGATGCGGGCGCGGGAGATGGGGAACACCAGGTAGGCGGCCAGCCCCAGCAGGGCCAGGGTCAGCGCTTGACCCACCACGTCATTGCCCAGCGACGAGGGTTCTACCACCGCCTTGGTCGACAGCATGATGAGCGGCAGCAAGGGCACCCACAGGTAGCGCATGCTGGTGCGCTTGGCCTGCAGCTCGGCTCTCGGCATGCGGAAATGGGTCTCGGCAATGCCGCCCGGCCGCATCACCGCCAGATAGACGCTGAACACCAGGTAACCGAGCGCCAGGTTGAGGGTGATCTGGAAAATCAGCCTGGAGCTGAGCAGACCACAGTCAGTCAGCAGCAGGCCGGCAGCCAGGATGAACAGGCTGCCCGGCAGGCGCTGCAGCACGGTAAACAGCAGGGCACGCGGGGTGTGCCACTGGCTGTCCTGGCGAAAACGCCCCAGATCCTTGGTGATCTTCTTCTGCCGCTCCACCAGCGCCGGGCGCTTCCAGATCAGCAGACCGCCCACCAGCAGCAGCGGCAGGGCCAGCAGGGTGATCGGCAGCAAGGTTTCACCCCAGCCGCTCCAGTCCGGTTTCAGCACCCAGTCGGAGGCCTGCTTGTAGGCCTGGGCCGGCCAGCTGATGAACCACTTGCCGTCGATGGGCTTGTTGCTGCTCACCCAGAAGATGTGCTGCTGCAGGGTAAATTCGATGGAGGAGTAGATCCGTGCCAGCTGCTGCTGGGTCAGTTGCAGGCTGATGGCGTTGGTCAGCTGGGCATCCAGCTGGCGGTTGAGCTGGTCGAGCAGGCTGATGCGGGTGTCGAGCAGCTTGGAGAGGCTGGCTCTGTCCTCCTCGCTCACCGGCTCGCTGCTGCTCGCGATCAGGTTGTCCAGATACTGGGTCTTCTGGAACAGCTGGTCGCGCTGCTGGCTCAGCTCGAACTGGGCCAGGTGCAGGTCGGCGATCTGCTCTTCCAGGTTCTTCACCAGCGTGGAAGGCGACGACTCCAGCTGCTGGTAGAGCTGGTAGAGAATGCGTGACAGCAGCAGGTTGCCTTTGAGCATCTGCACCTGTTCGTTGAGGTTGCGCTCGGTCTGGGTGCCGCGCTCCAGCCAGCTCTTGGCCTGCAGGTTCTTCTGCACCAGCGAGTTGAGGTTGGTGGTGGCGCTGACCAGCTGCTGGCTGAGCTGATGGTTGAGCTCCTGCTCTTTTTGTACCAGCGGGTTGTCATCTGCGGCGACCAGCTCGCCGGTCTGCTCGGCGGTCTTTTCAGTGTCACCGAGGCGCTTGGCACTGCTCTGCTCTTGCAGCAGTTGCAGCTTCTGCTCTTCGCTCGCGAGGCGGGCGCTCTGGTAGTCGCGCTGCTTGACCGCCAGATCCTGCATGCTGGTGCGGTTGTCCAACTGCTGTTGCAGGTTGGCCAGTTGCAGTTCCTGCAAGGCCAGCTCGGCGCCCAGCTTCATCTTCTCGGCACCGCTCACCCCGTCACCGGCATTGAGGCGTGTACGGATATCCTGGCTGCGTTGATAGGCGCGGCTCATCAGGGCCTGAGCCCGCTCCGGCAGGGTTTGCAGGCTGGTGATCTGGCTGCCGATGGTGCCGAGGGTTTCCTGTGCATCCTGCATGTTGGCCATGACGTCGGGCTGGCGACTCTCCAGCTCGCTCAGACTCATGCTGGCGTATTCACTCTTGATCTGCTCGGCACTCTTGTTCTGGGTCAGGGCATCGAGCTTGGCGCTGATGTCCCTGAGCTCGGCCGGCAGGGAGCGGATGCGCTCGCTCTGGCTCTTGGCCTTGCTCTTCTCCTTCTCGATGCTGTCGAGCAGGGTGAGGGTGTCGGTCAGGAATTTCTGGTCGGCCTGCTGGCTGACGGTGAGGGTATCAGACTTGCCAAGGGCATCGAGCGCCCGCTGCACACTGGCACGTGAGGGCACATCCTGCGCCATGGCCTGCGGGGCGCAGAGGCTGACGAGTAAGCAGAGCAGCGGCAACAGGGTGGCCGAGGCTCTTTTGAAGCGTGTTGAGAGCATAAAACTTCCGGGTTATTACGCGATATTTGGGAATTTTCCCACTTGGATTAAATCCGCGTGGATTCTAACACCGGGCAGGAATGGGCAGCAGGGGGGCAGATAAAAAAAACGGCGCCCGCAGGCGCCGTTTTCAGCTTGTTCAGTTCCAATTAAAGAACGTGAACAGAAGCGGTGTTGGTGGTGCCGCTCGGTACCAGGGCACCGGAGACCATGACAACCACGTCACCCTTCAGACCCATGCCGCTGGCCAGCGCCGCTTCTTTACCGATGCGATAGAAATCGTCGGTGGAGGCGATGCTGTCAACCACGTGAGCAACCACACCCTTGGTCAGTACCAGCTGGGCAGCGGTCTTCTTGTTGGTGGTGATGGCCAGGATCCAGGCTTTCGGGAAGTACTTGCGGATGGCCTTGGCAGACTTGCCGCCTTCGGTGGCAACCACGATCAGCGGGGCGTCCAGCTTCTCGGAGGTCTCTACCGCGCCTTTACATACGGCTTCGGTGATGCGCAGCTTGTTGCTGTCGTTGGCAGCAGACAGGTTGGACGGCATCACGGCATCGGTACGCTCGCAGATGGTGGCCATGATGGTCACGGCTTCCAGCGGGTATTTGCCCTTGGCGGACTCACCGGACAGCATGACTGCGTCGGTACCGTCCAGGATGGCGTTGGCCACGTCGCCGGCTTCGGCGCGGGTCGGACGCGGGTTCTTGATCATGGAGTCCAGCATCTGGGTGGCGGTGATGACCACTTTGCGGGCTTTGTTGCATTTCTCGATGATCATCTTCTGGGCGAAGATAACTTCTTCAACCGGAATTTCGACACCCATGTCGCCGCGGGCAACCATGATGCCGTCGGAGACAGCCAGGATCTCGTCGAAGTTGTCCAGGCCTTCCTGGTTTTCGATCTTGGAGATGATCTGGATGTTCTCGCCACCGTGGGCTTTCAGGTGCTCACGGATTTCCAGTACGTCTTCTTTCTTGCGAATGAAGGAAGCGGCAACGAAATCAACGCCTTGCTCGCAACCGAAGATCAGGTCGCGCTTGTCTTTCTCGGCCAGGGCCGGCAGCTTGATGGAGACGCCCGGCAGGTTGATGCCCTTGTTCTCGCCCAGATCGCCGTTGTTCAGTACTTTACAGATGACTTCGCGCTCGGTGATCTCGATGACGTCCAGACCGATCAGGCCATCGTCAACCAGGATGCGGTTGCCGACGCGCAGGTCGTTGGCAAAACCGGCATAGGTCACGGCGACTTTGTCTTTGTTGCCAACCACGGTCTGGTCGGTGGTGAAGGTGAAGGTCTGGCCAGCGACCAGGGCAACGTCGTTGCCGCCTTCCAGCTTGATGGTACGGATTTCCGGACCCTTGGTGTCCAGCAGAATGGCTGCGTGCTTGCCGGTTTCGGCCATGACAGCGCGCAGGTTGCTGATGCGACCACCGTGCTCGGCGTAGTCGCCGTGGGAGAAGTTCAGGCGCATGACGTTCATGCCGGCGTCCAGCATCTTGGCCAGCATTTCTTTGGATTCGGTCTTGGGACCGATGGTGCAGACGATTTTGGTCTTTTTCATGTCAGTCTTCATGGTTAAGGAGTTTCCGCCGTGCAATATACACCAGTTTTTGGATACTTTTTATGATCCAGAAACAACGTTTTGACCAGATAACGTTTTCTTTTCAGGGATAACGTTTTCCTCTTGGCTACTTTTTAGGGCATAAATTAACTGGTCCGCGCAGATTTGGCATAAATGTCGCCATATGTATCTCGGCGCCGGCCCGCCTCGTCAGATGTTGTAAAATGACGATCCCGTCCCGTCATCAAGCCGTCATCGGTCCTCGACAAGAATAGACACTCTGCTGCCACCGCAGTGCCGCAAAGAGTGTCGCAAGATGGCCCCTTATCTGTTGCTGTTGTCCGTTGCCCTGCTGGGCGTGCAGGCGCTGCCCGCCAGCTGCTGGCCGGCGGATCCTGCTCCCCTAGATGGCGCGCTGCGCGCGTTCGAGCGTCTTGAAATGCACCAGGCCCAGGCCGCCACGGCCCGCGCGCAGCAAGGCTGGCCGCACCCCAATACCCTGCTTGACGGGATACATCGACAGCCCTGAGCGGCAGATGCAGAGACGAAAGAGGGAGGCTTGGCCTCCCTCTTGTTTTGGGTGCGTCACCTCGCCTTGGCGGCTCAGTTTATCTTGCCCATCTCGATGGCGAAGCTGGTGGCCAGCTGGGCGAACTTGAGGGCGTGGGCAGCCGAGGGATCCGAGTTCTGCAAGGTGTCCTGGGCGGTGTGGATGTTGGGGTTGTAGTCGTTGAAGCGCGACTCGAACGGCATGGCGGCCGGGTAGCCCTGATTGTGCCAGGAGGCGTGATCCGAGCAGCCGTAACCGCAACTGTCATAGCCATAGCGGATCTGGGGCAGATAGGCGTCGAGCAGCTGGGCCAGATAGCCGGTCAGCCCCTGGTCGGTGTAGTCGGTCATGAAGACGATATCTTCCGCCGACCCCTGGTAGTTGGTCATGTCCAGCTGCAGCGCCGCCAGCACCTTGGTATTGGCCGCCTTGTAGCGGGTGGCGATGTCCTTGGAGCCGCGCAGCCCCACCTCTTCCGCCGCATAGCCGATGAACTGCAGGGTGCGCTCCGGCTGGCGGCCCTGCTCGGCGATGACCCGCAGCACCTCGGTCAGGGTAGCGATGCCGGAGGCATCGTCATCGGCGCCGGGGGCCAGGGTGCGGCTGTTGGGGGCCGAGCCCGCGGTGGAGTCGAGGTGACCGCCGAGCACCACCACTTCGTCCGGGTAGCGGCTGCCCTTGAGGGTCAGCACCACGGATTGCTGCGGGTAGCCGCTGTGCTTGACCCGGCTGACGCTGGCCCAGGGCAGGGTCGCGCTCAGGGTCTGCCACTGGCCGGCCACCCAGTCCGCCGACTGCACCCCTGTGGTGGTGGTGTAGTAACGGTTGCGCCAGCTGGCGAGCTGGCTGATGGTGCCGACTATGTTGCCCTGATCCAGATAGGGCAGCAGCCGGTTGACGCTGGCCCCCTGGGTCAGCGGCGGGGCGCTGAACAGGTTCTGGCTGATGGGCTGGGCCATGCTCTGCAGGGCGTCGGCCAGGGTGCTGTGCACCACATAGCCGCCGCAGCGCTGGTGCCCTTCGTGCATCAGGTGGGAGAGGGTGCCAAGCTCGCTCGCCTCGACCTGGGCCAGCTGGATCGGGGCGCCGCTGGCGCTGAACAGGGGGGCCAGCTTGGCCTTGACCTGCTTGAGTTCGACGCCGCTGTCGGCACCGACCGTGATCCAGACGGGCTCGGCGGCCTGTACGGCGAGGGGCAGCAGGGGAAGCAAGAGGGCGGTCAACAAGGGTTTCATAGCGGATCCTTCCAGAATGGGTTGCAGGCATGTGTGCCAAGTGGGTGTCATAAGACGACTGGCCCAGTCTAGCCAAGGTGGCTGACCGGCGAATTTGCCCATCTGGCGCGACCCTACCCCCGTCCGGTGGGGGCCGCTGCAGGATCTGCTGTCTACTGCGCCCCGCTGGGGGTAACCGCTGGAGCTTTGTGCTGGCGAGGGGAAGCTGCGCAGCGCGCCCGCCGCAGAGGCGGCGTGCGGCCCTGACCTGGGGGGCTGACAAAGGGAGTCAAATTGTGCCATATCGCCGTGAAACGCCGGCGGGAATGGGTGGGGAGGGGTGTTAGTACCTCAAAGCGCGGGTGGAGAAAGGGGCATAAAAAAGAGGGGCCAAGGCCCCTCAGGTTCACTGGATGGCAGTTTATGCGGTGGCCTGGGCCAGCATGCCGAGGGCTATCTCCCGCTCGCCCATGATCACCTTGTCCGCCCCCTGCTTGGTGAGGAAGCTCACCTCGTCGTCGCTGTGGGCGCGGGCGATCACCCGGATCGCCGGGTTGATGAGCTTGGCCTGGGCGATGGCCTCGCCGGCCTCGAAGCTGTTGGGAATGGCTACCAGCAGCCAGCTGGCGTCGGTGATGGCGGCGCGGCACAGCACCTCGTCATCGGCCACGTTGCCGTTGACGTGGGGAATGTCGGCCTGGCGCAGGCTCTCCAGCCGGTGCGGATCCTGCTCGATCACCACCAGCTCGCGTCCGGCCTGCTGCAGGCCGCTCACCAGCAGGCGGCCGACCCGGCCATAGCCCACCAGTATGGTGTGGGCCTTCATCTCCACCGCCGGGCACTTGCACTCGGCCAGCACCTTGGCGTTGTCGGCGTCCGGGTGTTTCTCCAGGTAGCGCTCGACGGCGTTGAACACCAGCGGGTTGAGCATGATGGAAAGGCTGGCGCCTACCAGGATCAGGTCGCGAGCCCCTTCCGGCACCAGCTTGAGCACGATGGCCAGCCCGATGAGGATGAAGGAGAACTCGCCGATCTGGGCCAGGCTGGCGGAGATGGTGAGGGCGGTGCGCCGGCTGTAGCGGAACAGCCGCACGATGGCGTAAGCCGCCGCCGACTTGCCGAACATGATGATGAACAGGGTGGCCAGCACCGCCAGCGGCTCGGTCAGCAGCACCGCCGGGTTGAACAGCATGCCCACCGAGACGAAGAACAGCACGGCGAAGGCGTCCTGCAGCGGCAGGGTGTTGTTGGCGGCGCGGTGGCTCAGTTCGGAGCGGTTCATGACGATGCCGGTGAAGAAGGCGCCGAGGGCGAAGGAGACGCCGAACAGCTTGACCGCACCGAAGGCGATGCCGAGCGAGCAGGTCAGCACCGCCAGGGTGAACAGCTCGCGCGAGCCGGTGCTGGCGGTATGGGCCAGCAGCCAGGGGATAAAGCGGCTGCCCACCACCATCATCAGCGCCACGAACAGGCTCACCTTGCCGAGGGTCCAGCCCAGATCCAGCGCTATGCTCTGCCAGCTCAGGGTCTGTTCGCCGAACTGGATGTCGGCGATGATTGGGAGCATCACCAGCGCCAGCACCATCACCAGATCCTCGACGATGAGCCAGCCGATGGCGATGCGCCCCTGCAGGGTTTCCAGATTCTGGCGGCTCTCCAGCGCCCGCAGCAGCACCACGGTACTGGCGGTGGAGAGGGCGAGGCCGAACATCAGGCCGGCGACCGGATCCCAGCCCAGCAAGGAGGAGAGCCCCATGCCTAGCAAGGTGGCGACGGCGATCTGGGCGATGGCGCCAGGGATGGCGATCCGCTTCACCGACATCAGATCGCGGAAGGAGAAGTGCAGCCCCACCCCGAACATCAGCAGGATCACCCCCAGCTCCGCCAGCTCGGGCACCAGCTTCATGTCGGCCACATAACCCGGGGTGAAGGGGCCCGAGATCACCCCGGCCGCCAGATAACCCACCATGGGGGAAATCTTGAGGCGCTGGGCAAACATGCCGAGGATGTAGGCCAGCACGAAGCCGCCGACCAGTGTGGTAATCAGGGGAAGGGAGTGGTCCATGTCGTCACCTCGCTAATGGCAGTCAGGGGGCTACCAGATCACCGCGCGGGCGAAGAGGGCAGCTGTCAATGAGCAGGGGGCGAAAGAGACAGATGCTGGCCGCATGCACAGAGGGTGTGTCTGGGGGACAACAGTTGCCGTTTCTGTTGAAAAATAATACGTTTTTGGTAGAAAAACAATGTTTATCCACATTTAAGACTTAATTTGCGATTAAAACTGTATAAGTGGCTGTTTTGAGGTGAAAGCGCGCTTCTCTGGCGGTCAGGCTGGCAACAGTAATCAATCGATGATGGTTTTTCTGGTCACCGCCGGAGGAGGGGAGATAGCAAAAAAGCGGCCAACTGGCCGCTTCGCTGCGTGGGGTTCCGAGTGCAGATTCAGCCGAGCTCACTGGCCCTTGGCGATCCCCTCCCGGCGCGGATCGGCGGCGCCCAGCCAGCCGCTTGCGTTGCGCTGCACGCCCTGCAGGCCCGAGGTCTGCTCGCTCA
Source organism: Aeromonas sp. QDB34 (assembly GCF_027705405.1). NCBI lineage: Bacteria > Pseudomonadati > Pseudomonadota > Gammaproteobacteria > Aeromonadales > Aeromonadaceae > Aeromonas > Aeromonas sp. QDB34. Next base: position 45,502 of record NZ_JAPDBT010000020.1, read on the forward strand.
GCACCACCTCGTGTCCCTTCGCCTTGAGCATCTCGACCACGGCGGCCGGGGTACGACCCGCCTCCAGCTCGGTGGGGCCGTTGCGACTGCCGAAGTTGGGCAGATTGATCGCCTGCTGCAGGGTGAGCCCCCAATCCTGGGTGCCGAGCAACGTCTTGCCCACGTAGTTGATGATGGCGGAGCCCCCCGGCGAGCCCAGGCTCATCTCCAGCTCGCCGCTGTCCTTGTCAAACACCAGCAGGGGGGACATGGAGGAGCGCGGCCGCTTGCCCGGCTCTACCCGGTTGGCCACCGGCAGCCCGGCAGCGTCCAGCGAGGTGAAGGAGAAGTCAGTGAGCTGGTTGTTGAGCAGGTAGCCGTTGACCATCAGCCGCGAGCCGAAGCCGTCTTCGATGGAGCTGGTCATGGAGACCGCCATGCCCGCCTTGTCGACGATGGAGACGTGGCTGGTGGAGGGGAGCTCCGGGGTGGCATCCAGGCCGCGAGCCGGCGCCAGCGGCGGGGTGCCCGCTTTGGCCAGGCCCATGGAGCGCTCGCCGATGAGGGCGCCGCGCCGGGCCAGATAGTGCTTGTCGAGCAGGCCGCTGACGGGGACCGCCACATAGTCACTGTCTGCCACGTACTGGTTGCGATCGGCAAAGGCGAGCCGCGCCGCCTCGCTGTAGAGGTGGATCGCCTCGGCGGAGGCGGCTGGCTGGCCCTGCTCCCCTTGCACCGGTTTGAGGGCCGCCATGTCGCGGCTCTCCAGCATGCCGAAGATCTGGCCGAGCGCAAGGGTGCCGGACGAGGGGGCCGGGAAGCCACACACCCGGCTCTGGCGATACTCAAAGCAGAGGCCGTCGCGCAGCCTGGCGCGGTAGCTGGCGAGATCGACCGCGCTCAGCACCCCGGGGTTGGTCGGGTGGGCGTGCACCTTGGCCACCATGGCCTCGGCCAGCGGGCCGCGATAGAAGGCGTCCGGCCCCTCGCTTGCCAGGGTACGCAGTACCTTGGCCAGCGCCGGGTTGGTCAGTCGGCTGCCCGCCGCTTTGGGGCTGCCGTCGGCCTGATAGAAGTAGGCCCGCGCGTCCGGGTCCTTGGCAAGGTAGGGGTCCTTGGCCAGCAGCGCGGCCAGCCGCGGGCTGATCACGAATCCCTGCTCCGCGAGGGTGATGGCGGGCTCGAACAGCGCAGCCCAGGGCAGCTTGCCGTAACGCTGGTGGGCCAGCGCCAGTGCCCGCACCGTGCCTGGGGCGCCCACCGAGCGCCCGCCCACCACGCCGTCGTAGAAGGCCATCGGCTTGCCATCCTTCATGAACAGCTGATCGGTAGCGGCGGCGGGGGCCGTCTCGCGGCCATCCACCGCCGCGACTTTCTGACCATCCCACACCAGCATGAGGGAGCCGCCGCCGATGCCGGATGATTGCGGCTCCACCAGGGTCAACACCAGCTGCACCGCGATGGCGGCGTCCACCGCGCTGCCACCGGCCTGGATCATCTGGTAGCCCGCCTCCACCGCCAGCGGGTTGGCTGCGGCCACCATGAAGTCGCGGCCTTGCCAGCCCTGCTTGTCCTGCCAGCCGCTGGCGGCCTCCGGCGCGATCAGGGTGTGGGCAGGGGGCGCTTGCAGGCTCTGCTGAGCGGCGCAGCCGGCCAGCAGTGCGAGGGCGATGGCCAGCCCCAGTGGTTTGCGCAACATGACACTCTCCTTGTCTGTTTTATGAGCATGAGTGGGCGACTATGTCACGATTGGCGCTAATTACTCAAGTTGTTGAATCAGATCAACAAGTTACTCATCTATCAACAAGTCGCACCGGGCGCCCGCCCATAAAAAAACCGCCCGGAGGCGGTTTTTTGCAATCAGGCTGAGCCAAGTCGCTTAGATGGACTGCTCTTCACCGCCCAGGGCGGCAAACAGGGCCGGGATGAACTGGGCCAGCTCGGCGGTGACCAGGGCGAAGTCGGCATCCAGACGGGCGGCCGGATCTTCGCTGGTGACGTCATCGTTCTGCTCGCGCAGCTCTTCGCTGAATTTCAGGCGCTTGATGGAGAGATCGTCCCCCAGCACGAAGCTCAGGGTTTCGCCCCAGTTGAGGGCCAGCTTGGTGACCAGCTTGTCGTTGGCCAGGTGGTTCTTGATCTCGTCCGTCATCAGATCCTGCTGCTTGCAGCGGATGATGCCGCCGTGCTCCATGGCGCTGCGCAGCTCGGCCTCGTCCTCCAGGGTGAAGGAGGCGGGCAGGTTGCCCTCGTTCAGCCACTCGGTCATGGTGATCTCGGGCGGGTTCTTGAGGGCCACCGGCACCACCGGCAGGGTGCCGATGGATTTGCGCAGCAGGGCCAGCAGGTCATCCGCCTTCTTGGCGGATCCCGCGTCCACCACCATCAGGTTGTCGGCCGGATTGATCCAGGCGAAGGTCTGGCTGGTACGGCTGAAGGCACGCGGCAGCAAGGTGTGGAGGATCTCCTCCTTGAGCGCTTCCTTCTCTTTCTTCTTGAGGGCGCGGCCCTGCTCGAACTCGATCGCTTCTACCTTCTCCGCCAGCATCTCCTTGACCACGGTGCCGGGCAGCATCTTCTCCTCCTTGCGGGCACAGATGAGAATGTGGCCGGCGGCGGAGTGGGTCAGGGTGGAGCCGAATTTGCCAAGGGGCTTGACCCACCCGAACCGGGAGATGTCCTGGCTGCCGCACGGGGTGAAGGCACAGGCTTCCAGCTGGGTTTCCAGCTGCTCGACGGTCAGCTCGAAGGGGCGGGTAAAGCGATAAATCTGCAGGTTTTTAAACCACATGGCGTCCTCGGTCTCATAGATTGTCCGGCGGGCATTGTACTAGAGAGGCGCTTTGTGATCAGCCAATCATTCTTGTTAAATAAAGGGCGATCGACTTCACAGGGAGTCATATTCGTCCCCAAAGCCGTCATCAAACTCCCCTAGACTGCGGATGTTCAGGTTGTTAACAAGGATACCAATATGCTGAGGGCGAGTCGGTCCGACGACATGGACGAGATCGTCGAAATCTGGTTGCTGGCCTCCCTGCAGGCCCACGACTTTGTCGATGCCTCCTGCTGGTGGCAGGCCCAGGAAGATCTGCGCACCCGCTATCTCGATCACGCCTGCATCTGGGTGTTCGAGGAGCGCGGCGAGCTGCTCGGTTTCATGGCGCTGGTGGATGATTACCTGGCGGCCCTGTTCGTGCGCCCCGACCGCCAGGGGCGGGGAGTGGGCCATGCCCTGCTGCAGGAGGCCAAATCCAAGGGGGCCCGGCTGCATGCGCGGGTGTTCGTGGAAAACGATCTGGCGGTGCGCTTCTATCGTCGCCACGGTTTCGTGATCGAGGGGGAGGTGGCCGATCCCCTCACCGGTCATCCCCAGTACCAGATGTGCTGCGAGCCCGCCTGAACCTGCCGGCCGCGCCGGGTATGGCTTGAAAAAGGGGAGGCATATCCTCATCTTGTCTGCATCGGGTGCCGCTGACACCTCCTCCATTCGAGCCGTTTTTCATGAAGATCCTGCATACCGCCGACTGGCATCTTGGCCATCAACTCCATGGCCATGATCGCCGTTTTGAACACGATGCCTTTCTCGACTGGCTGGCCGACACCATCAAGCGCCGCGACATCGACGCCCTGCTGGTAGCGGGCGACCTGTTCGATACCGCCAACCCCCCCGCCAGCGCCTGGCAGCAGCTCTACCGCTTTCTGGCGCGGCTGCGCGCCGAGCACCCGGCACTGGAGATGGTGCTGATCGGCGGCAACCACGACTCTCCCTCCAAGCTGGATGCCCCCCACGAGCTGCTGCGCGCTTTCGACCTGCATCTGGTGGGCAGCATCAGCCGGGACGACGAGGGGCACCTCGAGACCGAGCGTCTGCTGGTGCCGCTGCGAGGCAAGGATGGCGAGGTGGCCGCCTGGTGCGCCGCCGTGCCGTTTCTGCGCAGCAGCGATCTGCGCCCCGACGGGCTCAGCGAGGGGCAGGACCGACTGATCGAAGGGGTACGCCAGGTCTATGAGGCGGTGCTGAGCGAGGGGCGTGCGCGCTGCCATCCGGATCAGGCCCTCATCGCCATGGGCCACGCCTATCTGGCGGCGGGCCAGCTCTCCGAGCTCTCCGAGCGGCGGGTGCTCGGCGGCAACCAGCATGCCCTGCCCGCCGAGCTGTTTGCCGCCGCCGACTACACGGCGCTGGGTCATCTGCACCTGGCCCAGAGCCCGGCCGAGGGGGTGTACTACAGCGGCTCGCCGCTGCCGCTCTCGCTGGCCGAGGCGAACTACAACCATCAGGTGCTGGAGGTGACGTTTGAGGGGGGCAAGCTGGCCCGGCTTGAGCGGATCCCGGTGCCCCGCGCGGTGGAGATGATCCGGTTGCCCCAGAGCGGCCTCGACGAGGCGCTCCAGGCCATCGAGGCGCTGGCGCTGCCCGCTTGCCCGCAGCAGGCCCAGCCCTTCCTCGAGGTGCGGCTGCTGTTGCCCAAACCCGAGGCCCGCATCCGCGAGCGCGTACTGGCCGCCATCGGCGACAAACCGGTGCGCCTTGCCCGCATCACGACCAGTTATCAGGGCTCGGGCCAGGGGCTGGCGGATGGTGCCGGCCAGCGCCGGCTGGATGAGCTCTCCCCCACCGAGGTGTTTCGCCTCTGCTATCAGCGTCAGTTCGACGGGGAGCCGGAGGCCGAGCTGGTGGCGTCGTTTGAAGAGATCCTGGAGCAGGTGAAGGAGTCCAGCCAATGAAAATCTTGACCCCATCCGATGAGAATCTGGTCAGAGCCAACCTGTCAGCGCAGCAAGCGGCACGGATGAAGGAGTGCAACGCATGAAAATCTTGTCGCTGTCAGGGGAGAATCTGGCCAGCCTGACCGGTCAATTCACCATCGATTTTGCCGGTGGTGCCCTGGGGGCCGCCGGCCTGTTTGCCATCACCGGCAATACCGGTGCTGGCAAGAGCACCCTGCTCGATGCCATCTGTCTGGCGCTCTACGACGAGATGCCGCGCTTTATCGCCAACCGCAAGAACGTCGCCGAAGTGGGCCGCATGGATGACGAGGAGAAGCTCAAGGCCAACGACGTGCGCGGCATCCTCAGCCGCGGCCACGCCAGCGGTTTCGCCGAGGTGCAGTTTCGCGGCTGTGACGGCCGCATCTGGCTGGCCCGCTGGGCGGTGCGCCGGGCCCGCAACCGCGCCGAGGGGCGCTTTCAGGCCCAGGAGCGCAGCCTGACCGACGTGGCGTCGGGCCAGGTGTTCAGTGGCAGCAAGCGGGAGCTGCAGGATCGCATCGACGAGCTGGTGGGGCTCTCTTGGGAGCAGTTTCGCCGCGCCGTCATCCTGCCGCAGGGGGAGTTTGCCGCCTTCCTCAAATCGAGCGCCGACGAGCGTTCGGCCCTGCTCGAACGGATGACCGGCACCGAGCTTTACTCCGCCATTTCGATTCAGACCCATGAGCGGGCGCGGGAGGAGCAGCAGAAACTCGCCGCCATCAGCCAGCGGCTCGGCGACGTGGCACTGATGGACGAGGCGACCCGCGAGCAGTGGGTGAGCCAGCAGGTCAGCCTCGCCACCAGCCTCAAGCACGAGCAGCAACAACAGCAGCTGATGCAGGACTTGCGCGATCTCAACGGCCGTATCGCCGCCCAGTTGCAGGCCTGTCAGGAGGGAGAGGCGGCCCTTGCCGCGGCCGAGGTGGCCCACGCTGCGGCCGCTCCCGAGCGCGAGGAGTTCGCCCGCGCCGAGCAGGCCCAGGTGGCCCGCGCCGATCACGACGAGCTGGCCCGCCTCACCCTGGAGGTGCAGCAGCAGGAGAAGGCGCTGGCTGAGCTTGGCCCCGAACTTGGCAAGCTGGAGGAGCAGACCCAGCAGAGCGCCCTCACCGAACAGCAACTGCTGGCGGAGAAGATCGCCGCCGAGCGCGAGTGGGGCGCCCTGCAGCCCGAGCTCAAGCGGGCGCAGGAGCTCGACACCCGCATTCGGGAAAAGCAGCAGCAATTGCAGAAGATCCAGCAGGAGGGGGCGCAGGAGCGGGAGGTGCAGCTCACTCTGGAGCAGGGCTGGCGCCAGCAGCGCCAGCAGGTGGAGCAGCTCAAGGCCCAGCATCAGCAATGGGGCGCCTGGCTTGAGGAACACAAGGAGCTGGCGCCGGTGGCTCGCCAGTGGCAACCCCTGCTCACCGCCATGCAGGATTGGGCCGAGGATGCTGACAGGCTGCAGCAGCTCCTTACCCTGCGCGAACACAAGCTGCGCGCCCTCAGGCAGTTGCAGCACCAGCTGGAGCAGGGGCAGCAGGAGCGCGACTACTGGCAGCGCGAGCAGGCGCGGCTGCAGCAGCAACAGCACGAGCTGCAGGAGCAGCAGTGGGAGGGGCGTCTGGCCAAGGCGCAGGAGCAGTGGCAAGGGCAGACCGAGCAGCTGGGCCAGCTGCGCCAGCTGCTGGAGCTGGCGGACTATGGCCGCAATCACGGCGAGCAGCATGGTCGCCTGCAGCAGGAGATCGCCCAGCTGGAGCAGGCGCTCGGCAAGCTGGCCATCCTCGGCGACGAGCTGACGCCAGCCCGCGAGCGGCTCGCCCTGCAACGGGACGAGGCGCGCCACGCGCTGGAGCAGTCCCGCGCCATCGCCAGTTTTGAGCAGCATCGCCACATTTTGCGTGACGGTGAACCTTGCCCGCTCTGCGGCGCCGAGGAGCACCCCTATCACCAGAGCCAGCCACAGGTGGCGGGCATTTTGGGCCAGCTGGCGGAGCGCGTCCGCAGCCTGGAGCTTGAGTGGGAGCGGCTCAATCACCAATACATTCAGTGCGAGAGCGAGCGCCAGGAGCTGGCCCGCCAGCTGGCGGTGCGCCAACAACATCTGCCTGAGCTGGAGACGCGCGCCGAGCAGCTGACCCAGCGCTGGCAGCAGCTGGGCGGTGCCGAACTGCTGGGCCATCCGTTGCCGCTGCGTCAGAGCCCGATCGAGTGGAACGAATTGATGAGTACCCTGCTCGGCCGCGGCCAGAGCCTGGAGCAGGGGCTGGCTAGGAGCCAGCAGCAACTGCGCGAGGCCCAGCTCGGCCAGCAGCAGTTGCAGGCCGTGCGCCAGCAGTTGAGCCAGCTGGCCAGCCAGCACCAGCAGTTCGAGCAGCAGTGGCAGGAGGCCGACCGCCAGCGCATCGCCCTGGAAGGGGAGGTGAAGGCGATGGGCGAGCAGGAAACGACCCTGCGCCAGCGCCTTGAGCAGGGGGGCAGCCGGCTCGACGAGCAGATGGGAGGCCAGCCCTGGCGTCAGTGGCTGGGCAGCCAGCAGTGGCACGAGTGGCAGCGGGCCTGCGAGGCCTGGCTGCACGGCCAGAGCGAGTGGGAGCGGCTGACCGGCGAGATTGCCAGCCTCACCCCGGCCCTGAGCGCCCAGGAGGCGCGCCTGCAGACCCAGCGCGAGCTGCTGCACAAGCTCGAGCGCGACTACAAGGAGCATGAACAGCAACGGCAGGGGCTGGTCACCAGCCGCGCCACCTGTCTGGGGGGCGAGGTAATTGCCCAGGTCGAGATCCGCTGGCAGCAGCGGCTGCAGCAGCTGGCCAGCGAGCTGGAGACGATGCAGGGAGCGGCCCGCGCCTTGCGCGAGCGCCAGACCGAGCTCAAGACCCGTCTCAGCCATCTGGAGCAGGAGAAGCAGGTGAGCAGCCGGCGGCGACGGGAGGTGCTGGGGCGCTGGGCTGCCCACGCCAGCAGCCTCGGCATCGCCGAATATGACCTGCGCCGCCTGCTGGCCATGAGCCCGGATGAGCTCAAGGGGCGCCGCGCCGCCTTGCAGGCGCTGGAGGATGCCCGCGCCGAGGCGCGTACCCGTTTGACCGAGCGGCAGCGGGCGCTGGCGCTGGAGGAGAGCAAGCGGGATCGTTACCGCGAGCATCACCCCGAGCTGGCCGCGTTGGCGCCACAGGAGCTCGACAGCCGGCTGACGGCGCTGGAGGCGCACTGCCGCGCCCTCGACGAGCAGCTGTTCCAGTGCAAGAGCACGCTGGCCCAGGCAGAGGCGGCGGCCCTTAAAGCGGGCACCTTGCAGGAGGAACTGGCTGCCCAGCAGGCGGTGGCGGATCACTGGCAGCGCCTCTCCGACCTTATCGGCTCGGCCAGCGGCGCCAAGCTGCGTACCTTCGCCCAGAGCCTCACGCTGGAACGGCTGCTGCTGGAGGCCAACGCCCAGCTTGCCGAGCTCTCCCCCCGCTATCGGCTGGAGCGAGTGCCCGGCACCGATCTGGCGCTGCAGGTGGTGGATCTCGATATGGGGGATGAGGTGCGCTCGGTGGATTCCCTCTCCGGCGGCGAGAGCTTTCTGGTGTCGCTGGCGCTGGCGCTGGCCCTCTCCAGCCTGTCGTCGCGCCAGACCCAGGTCGAATCGCTCTTTATCGATGAAGGCTTCGGCACCCTGGATCCCGACAGCCTGGATCTGGCGCTCTCCAGCCTTGACTCCCTGCAGGCGGCCGGCCGCCAGATCGGGGTCATCTCCCACGTGCAGACCCTGGTGGAGCGGATCGGCGTGCAGGTGCGGGTGGAGGCCCTCGGCGGCGGTGAAAGCCGGGTGGTGTTGCCCGGATGACGATGTGTCGCCCATGACCATCCATGAACAAACAGGCCCCTGTCACAGGGGCCTGTTTGTTGGTGTGCAACCCGTCGCCGGTTATTTGCGCTCGGGCAGCATATTGGTCAGGGTGTTGTCCTTGAGCACATGGTGGTGGTAGATGGCTGCCGCCGCGTGCAGGGCAATCAGGGCATAGCCAATGTTGGCCAGCGTCTCGTGCAGCTCCTTGATGGTGCCCTTCAGGCCGTCGTCGGGGGTGATGAGGGCGGGGAGCTCCAGACCGAAGAAAGGAATGGGCTTGCCGCCCGCGCTCAGCAGCAGCCAGCCCAGCAGCGGGGTGAGGATCAGGAAGCCATAGAGCACCAGGTGGGCGAGCTTGGCCAGCGTGAGCATCAGGGGGGAGAGCTCGGGCACGATACGCGGTGAGGGGCTACCCACGCGCACCAGCAGGCGCACCACCACCAGCGCCAGGATCAGCAGACCCACCATGAAGTGAAACTCCTTCATCAGGTCGCGACCGGCCGACCCTTTGGGGAAGATGTCCCTGAACTCCATCAGCGCATAGACGGCGATCATCAGCAGCAGGGTCAACCAGTGCAGCCCTATGCTCAGGTTGCCATAACGTTGTTCGGTATTTTTCAACATGCTCATATCCTTCTCGGGACTCGCATTGCATCAAGGGTGGTCGCATCGGGCATCCTGCCCCCGCACCATTCCTTTTCATGTTACCGCGCAGATGTGTCAAAACCTTGATCTCGGTGTGTTTTTTAACATCTTATTTGCAACTCGTCCGACACGCTCTGTGCCGAGTCTATGCTTCTGATCAACAGGGCCATGCCGGCCAGGGTGGTGAGGGGTTGCATCATGAAGCATCTGAGAGTGGGCGTGCTGGCAGGCTTGATGCTGCTCGCCATGCTGTTGGGGATGACGGGGGCCGACGAGGAGCGGCTGGCTGCGGCAGAACCTGGCCGACCGACTCATTTTTCAGCCTATCTTGGTTTGTTGCCGGGGCTCATCGATTCCAACGGCACCGGTCCCTTCGTCGACCTGGTCAAGGCCATCGCCGGGCTGGATGACGGGGTGGAGGTGAGCGTGATGGTCTACCCCATGTCCCGTGCCACCCGCAGCGTGGTGGTGGGGGAGGCAGACTTCAACCTGCCGGCGCTGCGCAACCCCTACATCGATGAGTCTATGCTGCCCTATCGCTTCAGCTCGGCGACCTTTGGCAAGGTGACCCACGTGCTCTACAGCAACAGTGCGGCGCCCATTACTCCCGCCATGGTGCTGGGTTACGAGTACACCAAGCGGGATCTGCTCATCGAGGGGGTGACCGACTTCTGGCCCTTCTCGGTCAAGCGTTCCCTCTCGCTCGAGCAATCCCTCGGCAAGTTGAGCCGGGGCCGCATCGATGCTTTTCTGTGGGCGCAGGAGGAGGCGGATTTCACCCTGCGCAAGATGGGGCTGACCAATATCCACCGGGTCTATTTCGGCGAGTTTGACGATGTGTTCATCATCCCCAAGGGGCCGAAAGGGGATGCGGTCGACCGCTTCCTGACCCAGTCCATTGAGCGGCTCAGGGCCTCCGGTCAGCTCGACAAGATCTACTCCGCCATTCACGGCCCCTATCAGGAGTGGCAACCGGGAGAAAATGCTGCGACCAAGGCGGTCAGAGCCGCGCAATGAGCGCTTTACCCGCGATCAGTGCTCACTTACCTTTGAACGATACCTTGGTAAAGGAGTTACCTTGAACATCACCGATCCTGTGATCCTGACCGAGCTGCAGCAGATCCTGTTTCGCTCCTTCGACGTGATCCCGTTTCCGATCCTGATATCTGAATCCGCCTGCAGCGAGACGCTGGGCAGCATACCTACTCGACTGTCGGAGATCCCGGCCCGTCATCACAGGTTCGTGAACCGGGCCTTCGTGACTCAGCTGGGCTACGACCTGACGGATCTGCCCGACATGGCCAGCTGGTTTGCCACCGTCTATTGCGATGAAGAGAGCAGGGCCCAGGCGATTGAGCGCTGGAACCAGGCGGTGATGACCAGTCTGGCCAACGGCGCGGCGGTGGCCGAGATGAATGCCTGTCTCTACTGCAAGAGCGGCCAACAGCGCTGGTTTACCATCACGGCCCAGCTGACGGCGGATGCCATGCCGGGCTGGCACATAGTGACGCTGCGCGACATCCACGACCTGCACTGCATGATCGAGGAGGTGAGCCGGCTCTCCTGCACCGATCCGCTGACCGATCTCGGCAACCGGCGTGCCGCCGGGCAGCAGTTGCAGGCGCTCTGGCTGCAGGGAGAGCCCTTCTCGGTGATCCTGTGCGATATCGACCACTTCAAGCAGATCAATGACCGCTACGGTCATCCCGCCGGGGATGCGGCGCTGTGCGAGGTGGCGCGCATCATGGCGCGGCAGCTGCAGCCCGCAGAGCATCTGGCCCGCTGGGGCGGGGAGGAGTTTCTGTTGATCCTGCCAGGGGTGGATGCCGAACAGGTGGTCGAGCGAGCCGAGCAGTTGCGTCGGCAGTTTGTCGACCATGTGGTCGCGTGGGAGGGGCAGAGTTTTTCCCTGACGATGAGTCTGGGTTGTGCCACCCGAGGCGATGGCCATAGTAGCGACAGCCTGCTGCAAGTGGCGGACAAGGCGCTCTACCAGGCCAAGAGCAACGGTCGCAACCGGGTGGTATTTGGCAGGCCCTAGCCGGAAAACGCCCATAAAAAAACCGAAGCCAGGGCTTCGGTTTTTTGTTGCAGCGACGGGCGCTCGGCCCATGCGGCCTTATTTCTTGATGCGGATCACCGGGGTCTCGCCCACGGTCACGGCACCTGTCATCTTCACCAGCTCTTTGATCTCGTCCATGTTGGAGATGACCACCGGAGTCAGGGTAGATTTGGCTTTGGCTTCCAGAACGGCCAGATCGAACTCGATGATGGTGTCACCGCGCTTGACCTGTTGACCTTCCTGGGCGATGCGCTTGAAGCCTTCGCCTTTCAGTTCAACGGTGTCGATACCGAAGTGAACGAACAGCTCGATACCAGAGTCGGATTCCAGCGAGAACGCGTGGTTGGTCTCGAAGATCTTGCCGATGGTGCCGTCGCACGGCGCAACCATCTTGTTGCCAGCCGGCTTGATGGCGATGCCGTCGCCGACGATCTTCTCGGCGAAGACTACGTCGGGTACATCTTCGATCGGTACGATTTCGCCTGACAGCGGGGCAAAAATTTCGATGCCGCCGGTATCAGAACTGTCATCGGAAACCAGTTTCTTCAGTTTATCAAACAGACCCATAGTAAAAGCTCCTAGAGATGATTGTCGCTGTTTGCAGCCGATCTTAGCAGACTGCCTTCTGCTTAATAAAGTTATCTACACAGGCTTCGATTTCGGCGGCGGTGGCAAAGCTCAGCGCTTGATCAGCCATGGCCTTCACATCTTCGAAGTTGGTGTTGCGGATAAGCTTCTTGATACGCGGTACAGAGATGGCGCTCATGGAGAACTCATCCAGACCCATACCCAGCAGCAGCAGGGTGGCACGCTCGTCACCAGCCAGTTCACCACACATACCGGTCCACTTGCCTTCGGCGTGGGATGCATCGATAACCATCTTGATCAGCGTCAGGACGGAGGGTGACAGCGGGTTGTACATGGCGGAAATCATCTCGTTACCACGGTCGACAGCCAGAGTGTACTGGGTCAAGTCGTTGGTACCGATACTGAAGAAATCCACTTCCTTGGCCAGATGATGAGCCATCACGGCAGCAGCCGGGGTCTCGATCATGATACCCACTTCGATGGATTCATCAAAGGCTTTGCCTTCGGCACGCAGTTCGGCTTTCAGCGTCTCCACGGTAGCCTTCAGGCTGCGGAACTCTTCGACAGAGATGATCATCGGGAACATGATGCGCAGTTTGCCGAAGGCAGACGCACGCAGGATGGCCCGCAGCTGAGCGTGCATGATGTCGGCGCGATCGAAGAAGATCCGCACGGCACGCCAGCCCAGGAAGGGGTTCATCTCTTTCGGGAAATTCATGTAGGGCAGTTCTTTGTCGCCGCCGATGTCCATAGTGCGCACGATGATCGGCTGATCCGGCATCGCTTCGGCCACTTCTTTGTAGGCTTTGAACTGCTCGTCTTCGGTCGGCAGCGCGTCACGATCCATGAACAGGAACTCGGTACGGTACAGACCCACGCCTTCGGCGCCGTTGCGGATGGCACCTTCGGTATCCTTGACGGTACCGATGTTGGCGCACACTTCGACCTGATGGCCATCGAGGGTGATGGCAGGCAGATCTTTGAGCTTGGCCAGTTCATCTTTCTCGGCCTGGAACTGGGCCTGGAATTGCTTGGCTTCGTTCAGCTGTTCGGCAGTCGGATTGATGATGATCTGGTTGTTGATCGCGTCCAGCACCAGCACGTCACCATTCTTGACGCGCTCGGTGATGTCGTTGGTACCCACGATGGCCGGCAGCTCCAGGGAGCGGGCCATGATGGAGGTGTGGGAAGTACGGCCACCGATGTCGGTGACGAAACCCAACACATATTTCAGGTTGATCTGAGCGGTTTCGGACGGGGTCAGGTCTTTGGCGACCAGGATAACCTCTTCGTCGATGGTGCTCAGGTTGACAACGGCGATGCCCAGTACGTTCTTGACCAGACGGGTACCGATATCACGGAAGTCGGTGGCGCGCTCGCGCAGATAGGGATCATCCAGCTCGGCCATCATCTTCGCGTACTGCTCGATGACCTCGTAGATGGCCTTGTCAGCGGTGGCCTTGTTGTCTTTGATGAAGGATCTGATATCCCCTTCCAGCTCTTCATCTTCGAGCAGCATGATGTGGCCTTCGAAGATGGCCTCTTTTTCTTCACCGAAGGTGCGACCGGCCATCTCTTTGATGGCTTCCAGCTGTGCGGCTGACTTGGTGCGGGCCTCGAGGAAGCGGTTGATTTCGGCATCAATCTGTTCGGCAGCGATTTTGCCCTGATTGATAACGATTTCATCTTCTTTCAGAAGAAGCGCCTTGCCGAATGCGATACCGGGGGACGCAAGAATGCCAGATATCATAATCCTTCCTATTAAAACGACTGTGGGGGAGGAATAAAGCTGGATTACTCCAGCTCGTCCATCAGGGCAACCAGCTTCTCAACGGCTTTCTGAGCGTCCGGGCCGTCGGCCTGGATGGTCACGTTGGTGCCTTTGGTCAGGCCCAGGGTCTGCAGCTTGAACAGGCTCTTGGCGCTGGCGGATTTGCCACCGGAGACCACAGTGATCTCGCTTTGGAATTCTTTGGCTTCTTTCACGAACTGAGCTGCCGGACGGGTGTGCAGGCCGTTTTCAGCAGTAATAACAACAGACTTCTCGTACATGGTTTCACCCCATATTATTGATATTTTTTGGTGTGAGGGATGCTTTTGACGCTTCCTTCTCGCACCGTGTCAGTATGGATATGTTGTAAAGTAACGAAATCAGACCTGCAATGGTTTAATCCAGGTCAATTTTCTGTGCAGTATTCGGTGTCTGCCTCAACTCTTTTCCGTTATCGCTCTACAAGCCGCGTCAATGCTGGCTTGAAATTATTTTATAACGAAAAATAACACTTTGTTACTTTGTGATACCTAGTCGGCAAACACCTCGTGACGCGGCACAGGATATGAGATTTATCACAGAATGTCTGCTTTTTTTGTCGCTGGGTTGCTTGTTATTTTACCCCGAAAAATAAGGGGTCGACTGGCGCTGCCAAGTGCTCAGTCTAGCTCATAAAGAAACGGCGCTCCTGGGAGCGCCGTTGTTTTGAAATAATCCGATCAGTTACTGCTGCAATTCCTGCTCGCTGAACACCCCGGCAAACAGGGCGCTGGAGAGGTAACGCTCGGCAGCGCTCGGCAGAATGACGACGATGGTCTTGTCGGCAAACTCCGGCAGCTCGGCGAGGCGCGCAGCGGCCACCACGGCGGCGCCTGAGCTGATCCCGGCCAGGATCCCTTCCTCTTCCATCAGGCGGCGAGCCATCTCGATGGCGTCATCGCTGTTCACCTGCTCGACGCGATCCAGCAGGGTGAGGTCCAGGTTGCCCGGGATGAAGCCGGCACCGATACCCTGGATCTTGTGGGGACCGGGTTTGATTTCAAGGCCGGCCAGGCGCTGGCTGATCACCGGCGATTCGCTCGGCTCGACGGCGACGGAGACCACCGCCTTGCCCTTGGTCTGTTTCAGGTAGCGGGAGACACCCGTGATGGTGCCGCCGGTGCCGACGCCAGCCACGAACACGTCCACCTGACCGTCGGTGGCATCCCAGATCTCGGGGCCGGTGGTCTTCTCGTGGATTTCCGGGTTGGCGGGGTTTTCAAACTGTTGCAGCAGCACGTATTTGCCCGGCTCGGACTCGAGGATCTCGTTGGCCTTGGCGATGGCGCCCTTCATGCCGAGCGGCCCTTCGGTCAGCACCAGATTGGCGCCGAGTGCCTTGAGCAGCTTGCGGCGCTCCAGGCTCATGGTGGCCGGCATGGTCAATGTGATGGGATAGCCACGGGCGGCGGCCACGAAGGCCAGAGCAATACCCGTGTTGCCGCTGGTGGGTTCGATGATCTCCTTGCCCTTGGTCAGGACGCCGCGTTTCTCGGCATCCCAGATCAGGTTGGCGCCGATACGGCACTTGACGCTGAAGCTCGGGTTACGGCTCTCAATCTTGGCCAGCACGCGGCCCTTGGTAACACGGTTGAGACGAACCAGCGGGGTGTGACCTATGGTCTGGCTGTTGTCCTCAAAAATTTTGCTCATGGTGCTATCCCTGTTTGTTACGGCGATGAAACAAGATTACCCTGTGGTTTCTGAATGAGAAGTGACGATTTGTTATAACAATATGTTATTACAAGATATAGAGCTTATTCTTTCTTATTGAGGCCTCGATCTCAGAACGGTTATAAACGGAAAATTATCGCTCACCGAATGAGTGAGTGAGTCAACTCCAGTACATACAAGGGATTAAGGCCAGCTTGTGGATTACATTCTTAACACATTATCAATCTTCGTAAGAATAGAACGCTAAAGCACTAAAAGGTACAGCTAAAATTTACACTTTTCAAAAAGCCCCTGTCGTTCCGATGTACGAAGCAGAGTAACCGAGTTAACGAAGTGACTTGGCCGTGGCTCTAGGCTCGGTACGGCTTATTTGGATGGAGAGTCCCAATGAATCCCCCGGTCATTACACGACAACACCCAGGCACCCCTCTGGCTGTCCAAAAATGCCAAAACCCCAGCGTGAGAGGCTTTGTCATTTTTGCGCGGGTACCTGCTTATTAGAGAGAAGTGCTTATTTCGATGTTCTGGATCTGATTATCTTTATATTGTAAAGAGATTATAAAACAGTTTCTTGCAAATAAAATCTAACATTTCTAATTTTTGTTGATACCATTTTTGTAACCATTTATCGTGCTGGCGATCAATTGCACTAGCTTCTCTTGCTCATGTGGCAAATTTTCAGCTGATAAATCGATAAATATCTCATATACATCTATAGTGTTTGGGGAGCCTATACTTCCTAGCTTCTCAATATAAGTTTGCCCGGCCTTAGAAGGTAAAATTAGAGCTGCTGTTTTGCAACTAAAACTCAGAGCGTGTGAGATAATTTGGTAGCGATCGCTCTCTTTTGATGAAGGCTTGTACTTCGCATCTGCAATGAGCACTGTTCCATGTTGATCTTTTACAATTATGTCAGGCTGAGCCTTTCCGGTCGCTGTGCCGGGAGGATCTAAAAGCTGTTTTTTACCTTCATCATTACCATCAAGAATTAATATGTCTTCTCCAATTACAGACTTATACTCTCTTGCTGTATTTAAGAGAAATTGCTCAAAGATATTTTCCATATCTACAACAAAGCTGCTTAAGCTTAGTGCTGTACCGTGATTATCGAAATCTATTCCTGTTCCAGTAATTATCAACCGACAAACTTCGCATATGTTGATGTAGTAGCCTCGCAGTATTGGTATCTTGTTATGCTTAATTGTGTCGAATGCTTCTTCTAGAAAATTTGAATCAACGGGAAATTCAACCTCTTTGAATCCATCATAGAATTGGATAAGGGACTTGTAAATATGCTCTTGCTTTAGAAATTCTGGTGGAAGATTTGTCAAACAATAATGAATAGTATACTTTATTAGCTTGTTTAAGGGAGTGTTTGAAGTATGTTTAAAAAATGAAGAATACGCTTTATGAAACTTGCCATGCCCCCATAGCTTCCTAATGGAATTTTCTGTATCCAATCGACCTTTTATATTTGAAAGCTCATCATGTTTAAGCAGATACTCTTTGTAAATACCTTCAGCGTATAACGTTTGCAATTCCGAAATAAGGCTTTCAACTAAAAACTCATAGACTATTTCTGGAGCATTCTCTTTCTCATTGTATTTGCGGGAAAAATAGCTAAGTGAACGAAATTTACCTTGTGCAACGGACACCATCGTTGTAAGGTTTTTGATAGAAAACTTAGGTCTGATATCTATCGCCAAATCTGTTGTTACAGGTATTACACCTATATAACCTTTAGCTGCAAGACTTAGTTTATTATCTCTAGGTTTATAATCTATACTAAAGTAGTTTTTGACTTGAGGGAGAATGTTTAATCTCCCCCCATTTTGGATGATTTCCGATATATCTACGTCAATTGGAGAGCGTTCAGTTCCAATGATAATCTTCACTTAATCTTTCCCTTTTCATCCTCACTAATAATTGCCAAATAAGAGTTGCGAACTTCATTAAAGGCATCCTCTTTATATTTGAACATTTTTTCAAAAATATATTTTAATTTATGACTCCAAAGAACAATAAGATCTTCTTCAGATTTGATATCTTTGAAATATGCATGTCCGAATCCATGTTCTGCATACCTGTTGATAACATTGAAAAAATTAATTAATTTTCCAATTGTAGGTCCGTCGACCGAGTTATTAGTCAAAAATGATGTGAGAATGTCTCTATTTGGGGCTAACTCAATAATCTCAAACCTTCTTTCCATAGCTGCATCTAGGTCCATAACAGATTTATCATATGGATTCATAGTGGCTAAAATTATGACATTTTGAGGTACGTAAAATTTTTCTTCGGAATAAGGAAGTATGAACTCAATATCTCTATCGGCGTTTTTCAAGATAGTTGTCGCGCAAAGCTGTTTTAAGCAGCCTCTTTCTGCTCCGGCTCGGGTTTCTCGGGCC
>NZ_JAPDBT010000021.1:0-62732 GCF_027705405.1 Aeromonas sp. QDB34
TCGACACTCTTTATCCGCCCCCGGTCTTCACTTTTAAATGGTTCAGGTCAGGCGACAACTATTCTGACACCGGGGGAAAAGGAAGATAGTATGAAGAAGACTGCGTTTGCTCTGGCTGCTTTGCTGGCTGTTTCCGCTAATGTGATGGCTGCAGAGGAAGCTGTGGTTGTAGAAGGTGCTGCCGGTGGTGCTGCCGGTACTGGGGCAGCCGCAGCGGCTGCAGGTGTAACCACTACTGCTGTTGCTGTCGGTGCCGCTGCCGCTCTGGTAGCCGCGGTGGCTGTATCTGAATCCAATAGCCGTAACAACAACACCAGCACAACCACTTCGACCAAATAAGTCCAATAAGGCTGCTCGAACCGAGCAGCCTTATCTTTTATTCTCTCTTCATGGATGGTTCTTCGCGCGTGATATCGTACCGTTCTTTTCTACCCCCACGAGTACTAGCCTGGGCGGGTATGTTGTTTCTGACTGGTTGTAGTACCTCAACGAATCAGACAATAGAAACCTTGGGATATGTCTTTCATAAAGAAAATGAGATTGTGCTGACGTCTACGCAACTCAAACAGCTTCCTTATGCAAGCGCCTACATCAAAGTCGGCGATCTGCCACAAGCTTTGGTTGTATTGGCTTATGTCAATGGCGATCGCTTGTCATGGATGAGTGCTGATGGGGTGATGTTCATCACAGTACATGGACGCTTGGTCAAAACAATTGGCTTGCCGAATGATTTACGTTATCTCGGATATCTGGACCAAGATCCTTTAAGGATTGCACGTCTGGATAAACTACCATCCATGGTGTGGTACAGCGTGGCCGAGTGGTCACAAAAATATACCAGTGGTTATCCTTTGAGTGCCCATTATCGCCGCGTTGGTAATGAGGTGTTAGAAGTGATGGATAAACCATATACAACAACTATTATCGAAGAGTCTGTTACTGCGTCTCCCAGTGAGGTGCAATGGAACAATTATTTTTGGATTGATGAGCATTCCGGCCAAGTTCGCAAACTCAAGCAACAATTAGGCCCTTCCCTTCCTGTCATTGAAATGACTTTTCTCAAGCCCTACTCATCATGAAAATTATAAATATATTTCTCATCTCTATTTTAGTAACTAACGCTGCTTGGGCTGATGCGACTATATCCATATGGTGGAAAGGTCAGCCAGTAAAAGACCTTTATTATGCCAAGCAGATAACGCTAAGCAGTGCGCTGAGTGATCCTGCTATCTTGTCATATGACCCTTATTGGCCGGTCGGACAAATATCAACACCGGCACGTCAGCAAGAGCTCGAGCATCAGCGCCAAGTATTATTGGCAGACTTGACCGTATTATCCAAAATGTGGTCTGACATGGGGGAGCCATCGCTGGCATCTTCTACCCTGCAATTGTTGCAGCAATTGCAGCAGCTTGAGTTAACCGGCCGCTTTGATGTGTCTGTAGATCCTGATATAAATCAAGCGCGTGCCGGTGTTGATGATCCCATATTGAAAGGCCATTATCAGTTGTATCTTGCTCCTCGCCATCCAGAGATACAGATCGCCGGTTTGGTAAAACAAATCGGAAGTGTTCCTCTCTTGCCTGGTGCTGGATTACGTGAGTATTGGAAAAGAAAAGATATATTGGAGGGAGGAGACCCTGCTGGAGTATATCTTGTATCTCCCAGTGGAAAATATGATTGGTTTCCTGTTGCAATTTGGAATGAACGACATGTTGAAGCTATGCCGGGGGCAACACTTTTTGTGGGATTCTCGCCTGACGTACTTCCCAAGCAGTATCAAAACTTGAATGAACGAATTCTGACATTGTTTGCTAACCGGATGCCAAAATGATGTACCCAAGAGTTTCCTTGATTGCCCTGTTGGTATGTCATGCCGCCAACGCCAATGCGGATATCTTTGAGCCACTGGGCCCCTCACAAAGTGATTTTGGGGGCGTTGGCCTGCTGCAAATGCCTACTGCCAGAATGGCAAAAGAGGGTGAGTTCAGCGCCAACTATTTTGACAATGAACAATATCGTCGTTGGTCTGTTTCTGTACAGCCTTTTGAATGGTTTGAAGCAACCCTGCGTTATACTGATGTAAGAACCCGACTATATAGTTCTTCACCTAGTTTTAGTGGTGATCAAACTTACAAAGACAAAGGCATCGATTTCAAGTTCCGTTTGATGCAAGAATCTACCTGGCTACCCACAGTATCACTCGGATTTCGAGACCTGATGGGGACCGGGCTATTTGACAGTGAGTATGTTGTTGCCAGCAAACGTTACGGTCCTTTCGACTTCACTCTAGGAATGGGGTGGGGCAATATGGGCGAAAGTGGAAATATAACCAATCCATTCTGCCGTTGGAAAAACGACTGGTGTGGACGTGATGGTTCTTATTCCAGTGGTGGCGGTAAATTTGAAACAGGGAATATGTTTCATGGAAACTCGGCTCTGTTTGGTGGGGTGGAATACCAAACACCATGGCAGCCACTGAGACTGAAACTTGAATATGATGGTAACGACTATAGTAATGAGTTTGCGGGAAAGGTAACACAGTCATCTCCGATCAATGTTGGTGTGGTCTATCGTGTATTCGATTATATGGATACTCATCTTAGCTATCAGAGAGGAAATACTCTGATGTGGGGTGTGACACTGCGGACCAACTTCAATGACTTGCGGCAGAACCATTTGGATGAGCCTCGCCCTGTCTATATGGAAAACAGGGTGCCAGCTGAGGATACTGCCGTCAACTGGACTGCAATGGCGGATCAATTTGACCGAAATGCGGGCTGGCAAGAGTCTACTATCACTCAGCATCAAAACTCTGTGTTTCTGTCAGGTCAACAATATAAATACAGAGATCCTCAGGAGACGCTTGAACGTACGGCTGTGATTGCGGCCAATCAATTACCTGCTTCAGTGACGGAGTTGAAAGTAATTGAACGCCAGCGCAATCTTGCACTGCAAGAGACAGTAATTGACCTCGATTCTGTGCGAGAAGCCAATATGCCTCCGGTTTTGGGGGATGAGAAGTCGGTCAAAAGCCATAAGCAAGCACCGGAACCACTGATGGGAGATGTACGCTATCAGTCTGATGCCGAGCTTTTTTCTTATTCATTTGACCCAAGTCTGACCCAGTCTTTTGGTGGACCTGAGTCATTTTACATGTATCAAGTCGGCGTCAATGCCAACAGTGAGCTACGTCTTTCCGATAAGAACTGGCTGCAAGGCACACTGTTTTTCAACGTGGCCAATAACTTTGATGAGTTTAACTACAAGACTCCGCCGGCAGATGCGGACAAGTTGCCCCGTGTCAGAACGTGGATCCGAGAGTATGTCGATTCATCCAATATCTTGTTGAATAACCTGCAACTGACTCATCTGGATCAATTCAGCCGGGATTGGTATGGCCAGGTTTATGGCGGATACCTTGAGATGATGTATGCCGGTGCTGGCGGTGAGCTATTGTATCGGCCTTTCGGGCAGTCATGGGCATTAGGGGTAGACAGCAACTGGGTGAAACAGCGGGACTGGAATAATACCCTCAAGATGGCCGACTACGATGTGGTTACCGGTCATGTGACTGGCTATTGGCAATTGCCTTTCTTGGAAGGTGTCACAGCGAAGGTTGCTGTTGGTCGCTACCTGGCTGGAGATGTCGGCGCGACATTCGACTTTTCGAAGCGATTCGACTCAGGCATTGTCATGGGGGCCTATGCAACGCTGACAGATGTGTCGGCAGATGAATATGGTGAAGGCAGCTTTACCAAAGGTATTTATGTGACCATACCTTTCGATCTGATGCTGATTCGTCCGACTACATCCAAGGGCACCATCGGTTGGGTTCCGCTGACAAGGGATGGCGGTCAGATGCTCAATCGTAGTCAATCGCTCTATGATCTGACGGAGCGTTTGCCGCTGTAACAAAGGCTATCGCCCTAATTCGTAAAGACAACAAGCCGTGATAGTGTTCTGCTATCGCGGCTTTTTTTGCTTTGGTGCATGGAAGAGGTTTCATGGTGCGTTTTCCCGATCTGATCCAGAGAACATGTTTTGGGTTATTCGTCTTGTACTGGCTATTGGGCATGCATTTTTTCATGCACAACCCTGGTGGGGCCGGGCTCTATCTGCCGTTCAATGCCTGGGGCTGGATCTTCGCCAGTCTGGTCATCGGTCTGGGGCTGTGGCAGGTGACGCTGCAGCAGCGGCTGGTGTTCTCCTCTTTGCAGGGTTGGCTCTGGCTGGGGGCGTTGCTGTTGCTGCTGCCCATGGCCTATCCCGGCTTTGAACTGAAAGACTATGCGATTCCTCGTTTGCTGGGGCTGTTCGCCGGTCTGCTGTTTCTGTTCTGTCTCTATCAGTGGCAGTTGGTGCGGGTGTCCCGTGACCGGCTGCTCTATCTGTTGCTGGGCGCGGTGGCCATCGAGGCGCTGCTCGGCCTGGTGCAGTACTACCTGCTGATCCCGGGTAACTGGCTGGGGTATGACACCCGTGCCAATCGCCCCTACGGCATCTTTCAACAACCCAATGTGATGGCGACCTTCATGGCGACCGGGCTTGCCCTGGCCGGCTGGCTGGAACTGCGCGGTAATGCCAACCCCTGGCTCAAGGGGTTGCGCTATGGGGTGATCCTGGCGGCCAGCCTGCTGCTGGTGGTGCTGCAATCCCGGGTGGGGCAGTTGGGGGGTCTGTTGGCGCTACTCCTGCTCGTGCCCGCATTGTATCGTCAGCGGCGACTGGCGCAGGTACTGGGACTGGTTGCACTCGGTATCGGGCTGGGGATCGCCTCCCAGTACGGGATCAGCGGTGTCAAACGCGGGTTGGAGGCTTATCAGTCCGGCGGCATGCGTTCCATCTACTGGCCCTACGCCGCCAAGCTGATTGCCCAGTCTCCCTGGGCTGGCTGGGGTTACGGCAGCTTTGAAACCACCTTTTTGCACCACTACATGGCCGACAAGGCGCTGAACCCGGCCATGGTACAGATTGAATACAACCTCGATCACCCCCACAACGAGTTTCTCTATTGGGCGGTGGAAGGGGGGCTGGCTCCCATGATCGGCATGGTGCTGATGGGCGGTGCTCTGTTGTGGCGCGTGAGCAAGGCCGGTTGGGTCAAGGGGGCGGCGCTACTGGCCCTGGTGACCCCCATCCTGCTGCACACCCAGACCGAGTATCCGCTTTATCACGCCATCGCCCTGTGGTGGGCCCTGCTGCTGCTGGTGTATGTGCTGGATGCGGAAGTGGAGGAGGGGCTGCAAGCCTCGGGCCGTGCCAGCTGGCGCGAGTATGTCTATCGCCCCTGGTTGTTGCTGCGCTTCGTGGCCATCATCATTCCCCTGCTGGTGGTGCCCTTCATGCTGACCGCCATTCATACCGCCTGGGTGGTCACCAAGTACGAGCGCGGTGGCTACAAGGAGCCGACCCTGCTGCTCGACGTCGTCAACCCCATGGCCTGGTTGACCCGGGTCGAGTTTGACGTCAACTCGGTGCGGCTGATGGTGGGTTTGCAGGCCAACAATCACGCAGAGCTGGAGGCCTATCTCGACTGGGGTCAGGCGTTTGTGCGCCACACGCCGCGAGCCAACATTTACGCCAACATGGTGATCGCGCTGGATGCGCTGGGACGAAAAGAGGAGGCCCGGGCACTGCGCCGCGAGGCGCTGGCGCTCTATCCGGGTGATCCCTTGCTGACCGGCTCGGCTGCCACCTCCGTGGCCACGGCGCTGGAACGCAAACCCTCGGCCTGATAGCGGCTGTCGAGGCCATACCGGGTGGGCAGGCTGTGCGATGTTTCATCAACTGCCCCATCGCCTCGCAAAAATGGCAGCCTCTGCTGGACGGTAGAGGCGCCATGGCTAAGATAGTGGCCTCAACGTCTTGTTCAGTAGGGAGTATGAAATGGAGTTAGTGCTTGGCCCGTTGGAGGCCCGCGTGATCGGCTGTCTGATCGAAAAAGAGATCTGCACCCCGGATCAATACCCCCTCTCTCTCAATGCGCTGGTCAATGCCTGCAACCAGAAGAGCAACCGCGAACCGGTGCTGGAACTGTCCGAGCTCGACATCCGGGCCGTGGTGGATGAGCTGATCCGCAAGCGGCTGGTGGTCAATACCGCCGGCTTCAATGCCCGGGTTCCCCGTTATCAGCACCGCTTCTGCAACACCGAGTTCGGCGAGCTGAAGTTCGCCGCTCAGGAGCTCGGCATTATCTGTGAACTCTTGCTGCGCGGCCCGCAGACGCCAGGAGAGCTGCGCTCGCGTACCAACCGCCTGTGCAGCTTCGACGACGTGACCCAGGTCGATGCCGTGTTGGCCAAGCTGGCCGAGCAGGGACCCTACGTGGTCAAGCTGCCGCGCGAGCCGGGCAAGCGCGAGTCCCGTTACGCCCACCTGTTCAGTGGCGAAGTGGATCTGCAGGCGCTGACCGAGGCGGCCCCCGCCAGCAGTTATGCCTCGCCCGCGGCGGATCGACTGACGGCGCTGGAGGAGGAGGTCGAGCGCCTCAAGGCGCAACTGCAGCTGCTGGCCGAGCGTCTGGCGCAGCTGGAAGGCTGATGTGCTGACAATATGTGCATCAAGAGGCGCCGAGGCGCCTTTTTTTGTGCGCCTTTTCTGTCATCTCCATCCGGTGAACCCCATGGCCCCACCTTGCCCCTGGCCCGCCCCTGACGTGGATAGCGCAGCTTTTTTGCGTTATTTCGTCGTTAAGGGTCGAGCCGCCGTCGCTTTCCCGTTAAAATTCCGCTTTTGCACCTGCCCGTGAGTCTCGATGTCTGCGTCCACTCTCTCTTCAGATTGTTATGCCCTGCTCGGTGAGCTGCAGTTGCAGCGCACCGCCAGTACCCGCTATTTGCAAGAACAGCTGCCGTTTGGGCAGGCCCTGCTCGACAAGTTGAGTCAGTTGCAACTGCTGGGGCTGGTGCGGCTGCGTGGGGAACAACAGTGGAGTCTGACGGCAGAGGGAACCTTGGCGTTGATCCTGGCGGTACGCCGCGGCGATTGTCCCATGCCCAACTGGGCGCGGGTGCCGTCGGTGACCGGCCAGGAGATGGCGCAGGCGCTGGTGCGTGAGCTCTGTCTGGGGGAGGCCGGGCAAGTGCCCGCTTACTATCTGGCGGCCGATCTGCTGAGCCTGCTTGATCTGCCCGATGCCCACCGGTTGCTGGCAGGTTCGAGCCCCCAGTGGCAGCGGCTGATGCTGCAGCACTTCGCCCTGCAAACGCTATTGGATGCCGAGCCCCATGAGCAGTGGCCGCTGGCCCAGGCGGCCGGAGAGTGTGCCGCCGAGCTGGCCAAGCTGAGCGATGGCTTTGCTGCCGAGTGGCAGTGGCTCTGTGGCGAGCTGAGCGGGAAAGCAAACACTCACTGGCCCGCCCTGCAACAACTGGCGGAGCAGGGGGGAGAGCAGCCCCTGGCCGAACGCCTGCTGGCAGTGCTGGGGGCTTGGCAGACGCAGGAGGGGCAAGAGGATGGGCAGGGTAAGTGGCCACTGACTTTCAGTGCCTTGCTCTGGCTTGGCTGGTTGCAGCAAGCCGATCCCGTGCTCGCCAGCGAGCAGCGCAAGAAGTGGCAGCGCAGCCTGGCCAACCAGTTTCCGCTGCTGGCGGATCTGCTGGGGCAGTGGGCGGGTGATCGCCACGGCCAGGCGGTCGGGCTGTTCGATACCCTGCAATTGCCGCCGGAAGAGCTGCACTGGGGTTACCTCTGGCTCGATCTCTGCGCCCTCGCCCGGCATGGGGAGCAGAGCCCCCAGGTGGCCATCCTGCACAAATGGGATCTCTCCCATGTACTGGATGCTGCCCCCCGCCACCGATTGATGGCCTTCTGCCAGGATCTGCTGCGGCTGTTGCTGGGGCAGGGGGCGCAGCAGCAGCCGCTGCAGCAACTGCGCGCCGCCAGCGGCGAGCAGGAGGCCGATGAGCAGGACACCGAGGACAAGACACCGGCCTCCGCCAGCTGGCTCAACTGGCTGCAGGGGTTGGGGCGCGCCAGCGGCGTGCGCAAGCCGCAGGAGCGACTGGTCTGGCTGCTGCATGCGGAAGGGCCCGAGCTCGAGTGCAAGATCCAGAAACAGAGCACCAAGGGGGAGTGGACAGCCGGTCGCCGGGTCGATCCCACCCTGCTCTCCACCCAGTACGCCAACCTGCTCGACGAAGAGGACTGGGCGCTGGTCCGCACGCTGCCGCGTACGCTGGGGCGATTGCCGCGCGAGGTGTGGGCCCCGCTTGCCAACCATTCCCGCCTGTTCAATGCCAGAGGGCAGAAGCTGCAGCTGGCCATCACGGCACCCTTGCTGCAGATAGTGGCCACCGAGCAGGGCATGAGCGCCGTGCTGAGCCCGGCTGCTGCGGCGCGAGGGGCTCACATACTGCCGCTGGCGCAGGATCTGTGGCAACTCATCCTCACCCCGCAGCCGCTGCTCGATCGGCTGCCCGCGCTGGAAGCCATTCCGCTGCTGCCGGCCGAGGGGCTGGCGGAACTGCAGCATACCCTGGACGCCATTGCTGGGCTGCCCTGGCACAGCCAGGTGGCGGGCCTGCACGGCAATGCCGAGCTGGCTCCCTGGCCCGGCGTGGCCTCGGTTCAGCTCGATTGGCAGGATGGCCAGCTGGCGGTCCGGCTGGTGACCCGGTTCGACGACTGGCCGCCGCAGCCCCTTGGCAAGGGCGAGGCCATCGTGCGCCAGGGGATCAAGGATTATCACTACTGGCAGCGGGACTTGGCGGCCGAGAAGGGCGAGGCCCAGCGGCTGCGCAACCAGTTGCCCATCGAGTTGCCCGGCAGCGAGTGGCGCCTCGAGGGAGAGCAGGCACTGGCGCTGGTCAACGCCCTGCCGGAGCTGGTGGATGCCGGCGTGGTCATTCACTGGCATCAAGACAGCGCGCGTCTGAAGAGCCTCGATGAAGCCGCCCTGAGCCTGCGGATCGAGCGTCGCCAGGACTGGTTCCAGGTGGAGGGGGCGCTCTCGCTTGATGAGCACCAGATCCTCGATTTGCGCCTTATCCTGCGCCAGCTGACCCCGGGTCAACGCACCGTTCAGCTGGACGAGAAGACCAGCCTGATGTTGAGCGACAAGCTGGTGGAGCGGCTCACCATGCTGGGCGCCATGCTCGATGAAGAGCAGCGCATCAATCACAAGCTGGCCTACCCGCTGACCCGCCTGCTCTCCGTCATCACCACCGAGGGGGATGCCGCCTGGCACTCCCTGCAACAGGAGTGGCAGCAAGAGGTGGAGTGTCCGGCCGAGCTGATGGGGCCGCTGCGGGATTATCAGAAGGAGGGGGTTCGCTGGCTGGCGACCCTGGCCCACCACGGCTTTGGCGCCTGCCTGGCCGACGACATGGGCCTTGGCAAGACGCTGCAGGCGCTCATCGTGCTGCGCATGCGCCAGCATCTGGGCCCGGCGCTGGTGGTGGTACCCAAGTCAGTGGTCACCAACTGGCAGGAGGAGGTCGCACGCTTTGCTCCCGAGCTGGAGGTGGTGGTGTTTGACAACCCCTCCGAGCGGGAAGGGATGATCCGCGAAGCCAAGGCGGGCCAGATCATCCTGCTCAACTACGGCATGCTCGGCAGTTTGGCAGAGGCGCTCAAAGCCCGTCGCTGGTCTTCCATGGTGCTGGATGAGGCGCAGCAGATCAAAAATGCCGGTACCCAGCGAGCCAAGCTGCTGTTCCAGCTGGACGGTGATTTTCGGCTCGCCCTCTCCGGTACGCCCATCGAGAACCACCTGGGGGAGCTGTGGAGCCTGTTCACCTTCATCAACCCCGGCCTGCTCGGCAGCCTCGGCGAGTTCAAGCGCCGCTTCGGCAAGGCGGTGAAAGATCCCCAGCACATGGCGCTGCTGCGGGCGGTGATCAGCCCCTTCATCCTGCGTCGGCTCAAGCAGCAGGTGCTGACCGAACTGCCGGACAAGACCGAGATCATTCATCACATCAGCCTCTCCCCCGAAGAGCGTCAGCTCTACGAAGCAACCCGGCGCGAAGTGGTGCAGCAGGTACAAAGTGCCGACGGCCGCGCCCTGATGCACGTGCTGAGCGGGCTGACCCGGCTGCGCCGGCTCTGCTGCTCGCCCCAGCTGGTAATGCCCGAATGGTCCCAGGCCAGCAGCAAGCTGGACGAGGCGATGGCGTTGCTGGAGGAGGCCATCGGCAATGGTCATCGGGTACTGGTGTTCAGCCAGTTCGTCGATCTGCTGAGCCTGTTGCGGGCCCGCATCGAGCAGCAGCAGTGGGACTACTGCTACCTGGATGGCGGCTGCTCGGCCAAGTCACGGCAGGAGTCCATCCTGCGTTTTCGCCACGAGGCGGTGCCGCTGTTTCTGATCAGCCTCAAGGCGGGGGGCACAGGCCTCAACCTCACCCAGGCAGATACCGTGTTGCACCTGGATCCCTGGTGGAACCCGGCGGTGGAAGATCAGGCGAGCGATCGGGCCCACCGCATGGGGCAGACCCAGCCGGTGACCGTTTATCGGCTGGTGTGCGAGCAGACTGTGGAGGAGAAGATCGTCGCCCTGCACGATGAGAAGCGGGCGCTGGCCGACGGCCTGCTGAGCGGCCAGTCGGAAGTGCGTGGGCTGGATGTAGAGAGCCTGCGGGCCCTGCTGATGAGCTGACGGTGAGCAGCTGACTCGGGCAACAGACAAGGGGAGCATCCAGTGATGCTCCCCTTGTTGTTTGGCTCGTGCCGTGTGGCGCACGTGACGCCTGGGCGAGGCTGCACCGCCGCTCGTGCCGGTTATCCCTGATAGAGGTAGAGATGCAGCCGCTCGATGATGGGCTCGCCGCCAATCTTGCGATCCCGCCGGGCCTGGCGCAGCTTGGGCGGGTAGTGGCCAAGGTGGGTGACGGTGGGCTGGGTGTCCGAGCAGAGCAGCAGGGGCAGGCTCGCCTTGAGCTGCTGCTTGCGAGGCTCCCGGTCCTGCCAGAGCAGGTTGATCATCGGATGGGTTTTGACCGGCCGGCGGATCCTGAGCTCTGCGTCCGCAGGCAGGCGGCGGATGTCGTACACCTCCTGATCCACCATCTTGCTCCACTCCTCATTGTTCGACAGCGCCGGAATATAACGGCGGCTGCGCTCCAGCATCTCCAGCACCTGCTCCCGGCTGAGCCTGCTGATGCTCTGCTTGTCAGCCCAGGTGAAGCCGAGCGAATGCAGATCTCCCTGAAGCCAAGTGAGCTTGCGATAGACCTGCAGGGTGATGACCCCGGGCAGCGCCCTGTGCACCAACTCGAACTTCTCATCCCGCCCGCCCGCCTGCTGCACCAGCGCCTTGAAGGCGAGCTTGCACTCGTTGACCTCGTCGATCAGCGGCTGCAGCAGGGGCGCACAGGCGGCAGGAAAGCGCAGCCAGCCCGGCAGGCGGTGGGTGGCCTTGGTGGAGCAGCCGGGGCGGGCGCTGTGATCCCGATAGGCGCTGAGGGTAGCGGCCAGTGCGGCCTCCTCACCCAGATAGCCCACCACGATCTGCTCGATGGGCTCATGCTCCTGTCCTTGCGGTACGGCAGGCAGGGGATAGACGTGGGCCTCCAGCAACTCAAGCTGTTCCAGCTGCGTGGCCAGGCTGTCCAGCGCCTGTTCAAGCCGCTCCATCTGCTGGCGCAAGGCGGCTGTGGGGGTAAATGTCTCCATCGGCATGTCCTGTGTTTGCCTCTGTCAGCCCTGGTGAACGGGTTGATCGTAGGGCAGTGAAAGCACTGTATAAATAACCATATCAGCCTGCGACATGAGTGCCAAGTGCCTGCGTTCCAGGGGGTTGGAGAGGGACAAAAGATCGGAGTCATTTGAAGGTAAAGACTTTGTATTTAACTGTTAATAAAGGATCAATAAAAGATCGCTTGGTTAACAACTGAATGTAAAAGTCAGGTTGCCTGTCTTGCTTGTGCTCACAGTGAATGCATAGCCAGTAGAGGAAACTGCATAGTTAGAAGGGATCCATGCAGGAGAATATGCTGCAGGGTATCCTGTACAGACGGAAAGATAGTTAAGTCTTTATTAATCAATGCGTTAGTTTAATGCCTATGACGACATCAACCATTAGTTTTAATAATGTCTGCTATCAAAATTCGTCAATTGAGTCGGCTACCCCCCCTGACTAAGCTTTGCGCAACAAATTCGCACCCCGCGCAGACATCGTAAAGAGGAGCCACATCATGGCCAACATGACTTATACCGAAGCCGGTTACCAGCATTCCAGCCAACTGAATCTGGCTGCTCGCGTCAAAATGACCGTACTGACCTGGCTGGAACGCAGCCGCAGCCGTCGCCAGCTCTCCGAGCTGCCCGAGTACCTGCTCAAGGACATCGGTCTGAACGAAGCCGATCGTTATCAAGAGACCACCAAGCCGTTCTGGCGTGGTTGATCTGCCGGGCAAGGATGCCTCGTTTTACTGCTGACTCACTGTTGCCAACCAGCGCCGCCATGGCGTGACATACAGCCCCGTTTGCCTGGGCCCGTTCTCTTCGTTGTACCCGTTTCCCTCTCTCACGGCCTGTAGCCGACCCCTTTTGTTCCCCCGTCATGTTCTTCCCTCCCACACTTGTAACATTACTGTTTGAATTTGTTTAAAAATTGATTTTAAGCCCGAGGGCCTTGCGTATAATCCGGCCAAGCGTTCCTGACAAAAGGGTGAGATGGATGATTCCCCAGCATGACTTTTTGGCCCTGACTCGCCGCCACGAGTGGCAGCTTGAGCCGTTCTCGTTTGATCTGCCGGATGGTGCTCGCGTGAGTGTGTGGGATACCGGGGTGCTCTGCCTGGAGCCTGCCTGCGGCGCCGGCGACCTGCCCGGCGGGCGCAAGGATATCGTGCTCTCCTGCGGCATCCACGGCAACGAGACGGCCCCCATCGAGATCTGCAACCAGCTGCTGAGCCGCCTGCTCAGTGGCGAGCTCAGGGCCCGTCACCGGGTGCTGTTCCTGTTCGGCAACCCGGCGGCCATGAACCTGGGCGTGCGCGAAGTGGAGGAGAACATGAACCGGCTCTTCTCCGGTGCCCACAGCAAGGGGGAGGGGCTGTGCAACCAGGAGCGGATCCGCGCCATGCGCCTCGAGCAGTATGTGAGCCGCTTCTTCACCGATCCGGCCAGACCGCGCTACCACTACGACCTGCACACCGCCATTCGCGGCTCGCGTCACGAGAAGTTTGCCGTCTATCCCTTCCCCCACGAGCGGCCCCATTGCAAGGAGCAGGTGCAGTTTCTCGGCGCCTGCGGCGTGCGCACCATTCTGCTCTCCAGCGGCCCCACCACCACCTTCAGCTATTACAGCTCCCACCGCCACGGTGCTCACGCCTTCACGGTGGAGCTGGGCAAGGTGCGCCCGTTTGGTGAGAACGACATGACCCGTTTCATCGAAACCCGGCAGGCGCTGCAGGATCTGGTGACCTGGGACGAGGTGGTGCTGGAGCCCTGGCGGGCGGATGACTTCACCATCTTTGCCATCGACCGGGTGATCAACAAGCGCTCGGAGCAGTTTCGTTTCCTGTTTGCCAGCGATGTGGACAATTTCACCGAATTTCCCCAGGGTTTCGTGCTGGCCGAGGATGGCGAGCTGCGCTACACGGTAGAGAAACCGCGGGAGGCGGTGGTGTTTCCCAACGCCAACGTGGCCATCGGCCAGCGTACCGTGTTGCTGGTGGTGCCGACCCGGCTGTGGGAGTAACCCGGCGCCACTTCTTATGGCAATGGCAGGCTGCCACCGGCATTGCAGGGCGTGCAGCCCTTTTCGGGAGCCTTGAGCGATCCCGTCTCCATCCTGACAGGGAGCCCGACGCGGCTCCCTGTTTCGTTTCCTCTCAGCCGAAAAATCCAGCTTCTTTCTGAAATTAAAGAAGTTTCTACTGGTCTTACCTGGCTGAATCTCATTGCCCTTTGGTTAACAATCTATTTACATTCAAAGGGTCACCTCATGGTGGTGACGTTGACAACGGCAAGGAGCCAGTTATGACCCATGTCGACATCCCTTTCCTTCGTTACCTCGATGAGGAAGGGCGCCCGGTCGCCACACTACCGACCTGGCTGGACAAGGCGATACTGCACACCTTCTACCGCAACATGGTGATGGTGCGCAGCTATGACAAGAAAGCGATCGCGCTGCAGCGAACCGGCAAGCTTGGTACGTTTCCCTCCCACCTGGGCGCCGAGGCGGTCGGGATAGGGGTCGGGCTCGCCATGCAGCCGCAGGATGTCTATGTGCCCTACTACCGGGACATGCCCACTCTCTATGTACGGGGCGTGCCCATGGAGAAAAACCTGCAGTACTGGGGCGGGGACGAGCGTGGCAGCGTCTTTTACAAGGCGGATGGTGAACTCTCCGAGGACCTGCCCATCTGCGTGCCCATCGCCACCCAGATCACCCATGCCGCCGGCATCGCCGCGGCCTTCAAACTGCGCAATCAACCCAGGGTCGCCGTGGTGACCATCGGCGATGGCGGCACCTCCAAGGGCGACTTCCTGGAGGGGCTCAACTGTGCTGGCGTCTGGCACCTGCCCATGGTGATGATCATCAACAACAACCAGTGGGCCATCTCGGTGCCGCGCAAGCTGCAGTCGAGCGCCCCCACATTGGCCCAGAAAGGCATAGGGGCCGGCGTGCGCAGCATTCAGGTGGACGGCAACGATGTGGTCGCCGTCTATGAGGCCACCCGCAGCGCCGTCGAGCGTGCCCGCAGCGGCAAGGGACCGACCCTGATCGAGGCGGTCAGCTATCGGCTGGGGGATCACACCACGGCCGACGATGCGACCCGTTATCGGGAAGCGGCCGAGGTGGAAGCCGCCTGGGCCAAGGAGCCGGTCAAGCGGCTGCGCCAGTTCATGTTTGAACAGGGCTGGTGGGACGAGCAGCAGGAGCAGGCATTGCTGGCCGAGGCGGCCCGCGAGGTCGAGCACGCCGTGGCCGTGTATGAAAACACGGCGGCGCAGGCGCCGGAAACCTTGCTCGATTATCAGTTTGCCGAGTTGCCGAAGGATTACCGCACGCAGCGCCAGCGCATCATCGCCAAGGGCATGCAGCAGCACAGCGGGGAGGAAGCATGAGTGATATGACGTTGCTCGAGGCCGTCAATCTGGCGTTGCATCACGAGATGGAGCGGGACCCGGACGTGGTGGTACTCGGCGAGGATGTGGGGGTCAACGGCGGGGTGTTTCGCGCCACCGTGGGCCTGCGCGACAAGTTCGGCTTCAAGCGGGTGATCGATACCCCGCTGGCCGAGGGGCTGATCGCCGGGGTGGCGGTCGGGATGGCTACCCAGGGGCTCAAGCCCGTGGCTGAATTCCAGTTCCAGGGCTTCATCTTCCCGGGCATGGAACAGATCATCTGCCAGGCGGCGCGGATGCGCAACCGCACCCGGGGCCGCATCACCTGCCCCATCGTCTACCGCTCCCCCTACGGTGCCGGCATTCACTCCCCTGAACACCACAGCGAGAGCGTCGAGGCGCTGTTTGCCCATATTCCGGGGCTGCGGGTGGTGATCCCCTCCAGCCCGAAACGGGCATATGGCCTGCTGTTGTCGGCCATTCGCGACCCGGATCCCGTGATGTTCTTCGAGCCCGATCGCATCTATCGCTCGATGAAATCCGACGTGGTGGATGACGGCATCGGTCTGCCGCTGGATGTCTGCTTTACCCTGCGCCCCGGCCGTGACATCACGGTCGTCGCCTGGGGAGCCTGCATCCAGGAGGCGATGCGGGCCGCGAACCTGTTGGCGGAGCAGGACATTCAATGCGAAGTGCTGGATCTCGCCACCATCAAGCCGCTGGACATGGAGAGCATCCTGGCGTCGGTTCGCAAGACCGGCCGCCTGCTGGTGGTGCACGAGGCGTGCGGCAGCTTCGGGGTTGGCGCCGAGATCGTGGCGCGGATCACCGAGGAGGCGCTGACTTCCCTCAAGGCACCGCCCAAGCGGCTCACCGGGGTGGACGCCGCCGTCCCCTATTACCGCAACGAAGAGTATTACCTCATCACCGAGCAGGACATTGCCGATGCGGCTCATCAGCTGATGGAGAACCAGTGGCTATGAAATTTTTCAAATTACCGGATCTGGGTGAAGGCTTGGCCGAAGCCGAGATCGTCGAATGGAAGGTCAGCGCGGGCGATACCGTGAGCGTCGACCAGGTGTTGTTGTCGGTAGAGACGGCCAAGGCGCTGGTGGATGTACCTTCGCCAGTGGCGGGGGTCATTGCCAGGTTGTGTGGTGCCGAGGGGGACATCCTTCACATCGGCGCACCGCTGGTGGAGTTTGAAGGCGGTGAGGATGACGGCACCGTCGTCGGCAAGGTCAATGCCCATCAGCAGCATATCGAGGATCACTTCGTGGTGGGAGCCATTGCCCCCGGCGGTGCCCTGGTGCAGGCCATGCCGGCCGTGCGCCTGCTGGCCCAGAGACTGGGGCTGGATATCGAGCGGCTCAAGGGGAGCGGCAGTGCCGGCATGGTGACCGAACAGGATGTGCAGCAGGCATTCGAGGCCCAGCAGAGCTGTGGCAACGAGTTCCTCAAGGGCTCGCGCCGGGCCATGGCCAAGGCGATGGAGTTGTCCCATAAAACGGTCGTGCCGGTCAGCATCACCGATGAGGTGGACTTGCGTCACTGGCGCCCCGATGAAGACGTCACGGTGCGCCTCATCAAGGCCATCGGTGTGGCATGTCGGGCGGAACCCTCCATGAATGCCTGGTTTGACGGCGACACCCTGTCAAGACGGCTGTTCAGAGAGGTCAACGTGGCCATTGCGGTGGATTCCAAGCACGGGCTCTATGTGCCGGTAATGGAAAACGTGGCCGAGCGGGAAGGGGCCGATCTGCGCCAAGGGCTGGATCGAATGATTGCCGACGTGAAGGCGCGCGCGGTGCCGCGCGAGATGTTGCAGGGGGCGACCATCACCCTCACCAACTTCGGCGCCATCGCGGGGCGCTATGCCAGCCCGATCGTGACGCCGCCTCAGGTGGCCATCATAGGGGCGGGCAAATTGTTTGAGAAAGTCGTGTTCATCCACGGGGAGGCACGCCCGGTCAGAGCACTGCCGTTGTCGATGACATTCGACCACAGAGCCTGCACCGGCGGTGAGGCGGCACGCTTCCTCAAGGCCCTGGTACAGGCGCTGGAAGCCCCCTCATTGTGACATGTGTGCCCTGCCGTGGCAGGGCACAAATTGTTTGCGTAATCCCCAAAGCCACGTATAATCTAAACCAGCTTGAAAGGGCGATAGTTATGTCAATGAATATGATGTCTTACATCTTTTCCTGTTGTTCATAAGTTAATCCCGTTTTTTGAGCTTTATCCGCTGAAAAGCATAAGTAATTATTTTGAATACAGGTTTAAAGATATGTCTAACATGATCACCGGTACCGTTAAGTTTTTCAACGAAACCAAAGGTTTTGGCTTCATCCAGCAAGAAAACGGCCCGGACGTTTTCGTTCACTTCAGCGCTATCAGCGGTAACGGTTTCCGTACCCTGGCTGAAGGTCAGCGCGTACAGTTCTCTGTGACCCAAGGTCAGAAAGGCCCGCAGGCTGAGAACGTAACTGCTCTGTAATTCTTACAGAATTTAAGAAAGCCGTGGTGCCTTTGGTTCCACGGCTTTTTGTTTATGAACGCTTCACTCTCATCTGCAGAGAGTGAATGATGCTACTTCCTACTCTCTCGTTGCCTCCACTATGCTGCCATCTCTTCTGCTTGCCGCCACGCTGATCACCTCTGCCGATGTGCAGGGGCAGGATGCTGTCGAGGCCGAGGCAAAGGCCGTATGCCAGCAGTTTGTCGAGGTGCGCGTGGGCGGCGGCTCCCTGCCCGATGAGATCAAGGCTCAACCATTGCCAAAACGGGTGGGGGAGTGGATGGTCGATGGCAAAGTAAAAGGACCCGAAGGTCCTTTGCTGTTTGCCTGTCTGCTGCGTCAGGGGAAACGCTGGGAGCTGCTCAACTTTTCGCTGTGGGCTCCCAAAGCAATCAAAGCGGTTTGAGTGCGACCAGCAGGTGCTGCAGGTGCTCGACCATGGTCATGCCGAATGGCGTCAGATAGCCACCATCTTCCGCGCTGATGAGCCCCTGTTGATGCAGACGTGACGCCGCCTGGCAGAGTTCGTCGGACATGTCGCTGCGCAACTTGATCCCCAGGCTCATGTTGGCCGGATCAAAACATGCCAGTATTTTCAAATCGTTTACAAACTCGTTAGAAACCTGGTCGATCCCGATCATGAATGCACTCCTTACGCTAAAGATGTATGCAAACTAGCATTCCCGGATCCACTTTAGTGGGCGCTGGCTCAAACTATTGGGCTTTCTCCTTTCCATGCGTGCTCAAACGCTGCTTTTTTGGTCGTCCTGCCAGTGCTTGCGGGAGGCGTAGTTGAGTCCGCCCCTGCCATGCCAAACATGATAGGATAAGAGCCTCCTTTGTCTTTCTGGCCGAACGCTGCGTATCGGCCTCCGGTTCAAGGCGTATTCCATGGTCAAGATCACACTGGTATCACTGCTGCACACATTGGGGACGCGTTTCCCCGTCTATCCCGCCTCCCTGTTGTTGCCCCTGCTCGAGCAGCATCAGGGCGATGTCTGGCTGCCAGCCTGCAAGGGAGCGGATGTCGCCGCCCTGCGTCAGCATGGCAAGGGGGCAGCCGCCCAGACCCTGGCTCCACTGACGGCGGCCTGGTGTGATTTTGCTACCGGTGAAGAGGGAACGACACCCGAGCTGGATGCGCTGGCCAATTACGACAGCGAGATGATGGACAATTTGCTGATGTACTGGCATAGCCCGGCCAAGATCAACAGCCCGATCACCGACAACCTGTTCGAGTTGCGCCGCGAGGTGGTGGATGAGGCCCATGGCGGCAAGCTGGCCGCCGTCTGGCAAGCGCAACAACAGGCCCGTTTCGAGCAGATCATGGCCGCTGCTCTGGCCGGACGGGAGCAGCTCTGCTTCGTCGAAGTGGAGTCCGCCTACTGGCTGCGCCAGCGTTTCAGCGAGCTGGCGGAGATCACCCTGGTGACCCCCGAGCTGGGATGAGATCGCGAAAAATCGGTGACCGATCTCTCATACTGGACAAGGCGCCGGCAAGATGTGAACATGGCGCCCTTTATTGCACAAGAGACTTGACCGATGAGCTATGAACTGAGCGACACCGAGCGCAATGCAGCGCTGCAACTGAACGCGGACTACCGCTTTGATCACTTCATCAGCAAGCTGGTTGAGCACGAAGAGCTGTTCGTTCTGACCGACGAGCACGGCGTCATGATGTTGACCACCGACGATGAAGACTGCATCCCGGTATGGCCGCACCCGGAATACGCCAAGGCGTGGGCCGAAGGGGAGTGGGCCGACTGCAAGCCGCAGTCCATCACCCTGAAGGTGTGGCTGGAGCGCTGGATCGACGGCATGGAGCAGGATGAGCTGTGCGTTGCCGTGTTCCCGACCCCGGATCAGGAAGGTATCGTGCTGGAGCCGGCCGACGTGGCCGACGCCATCGCCCAGAAGCAGGCCAAGCGCGGTTAATCGCTGCTGCTTCCAGCTGGCAACCCCGGTTGCAAAAAAGACCCCGCCACTGTGCGGGGTCTTTTTGTTGGTGGCCTAGGCCAACCTTGGCAAAGAGGCAGGCTGCGCAGGCCCCTATTTCTGCTGATAGGTGGTATCAACCCGGGTGACGGCCGGGAAGGCCTGATCCGCCTTGATGGCGGCCTGGGTCTGCGTCTTGGCCTCTTCATCAATCCAGAACAGGCCGCCGTAGCTGTAGCCGCTGTTGCTGCCGTCCAGCGGCCAGTAGAGCACCTCGCTCTTGGGCGTCGCCGGCAACTTGGGCAGTTTTATCCAGCGCCAGGCCCCTTCCCGGGTGTAGGGCACCTGGTAGGCGGGCACGAAGCTGGCCAGCTCATAGAGCCGTTGCTGGATCTGGCGCGACAGCGCCGCTTTTTTGGCGAAGTCGAACTCCTTGTCGTACTGCTCCACCAGGGCCGTGATGGCGTCATCATCGATGTTCATGATGTTGTTGGTCTGCGGCTTGTTGGCGTTGATCTTGTGGAAGAACTCCCAATAGGCGGGATAACGGCTGCCTGACCAGGCCATCCAGGCGCTCTGGTGCTTTTTCTCCAGCATCGACTTGAAGCCGGCCGAGGCATCCATCAGGTTGAGCTCGAGGTTGAGCCCCGCCTTCTTGGCCTCTTCGCGCAGCAGGGTGAGGCGCTGGGCATGCTCCGCCGTGGTGTAGGTGATGGCCAGGGTCAGCGGCTGGCCCTGGCTGTTTTGCAGGGTACCGTCGGGGCCGGGCTTGGTGAAACCGGCCTTGGCGAAGTAGTGGCGCGCCAGCTCGGGATCAAACGGGCGGGCCTTGAGATCCGTGTTGGTGAACTCCCCCTGGCCGGAGCCGTAGCTGTTGAGGCGCTGGTAATCCCCCCGCAGCAGGGTGGTGAGCATCTTGTCGAGATTGAGGGCGTGCTGGATGCCGAGCCGCACATCGAGATTGCGCAGCAGCGGATCGGCGGTGTTGAGATAGAGCCCAGTTGGGGGCTGGGGGGTCTGGTTGTAGAACCAGAGGCGTTCGATATAGCCCTTGGTGAACTCCTGCGTTTTGCTCTTGTCGTGCCACCAGTTGGGCATCACCAGCGGGAAGGTATCGAGCTCGCCGCGCAGGAAGTGCTGCCAGGCGATGTTCTGATCCCTGAGTACCTTGAGCTCGATCCGATCCGGGTTGAAACGGTGCTGGAAGTAGCGCTCGTCATTGCCCCACCAATCCTTGACCCGCTCGAAGGTGACCGATTTGCCCTTCTTCACCTCGCCAAGCTGATAGGGGCCGGTCACCGGCAGCAGCTTCCAGTTGTACGCCTTGACCCACTCGGCGGTGATCTTGATGGCGTGGCTGGGGGCCGGGCTGAAGGGCAGTGATTCCAGCAGATCCTGGCGACTCTTGGCCGTGCCGCTGGAGATGGCCAGGGTGTGGTCATCAAACTTGGTCACCTGGCTTATCTGGGTGCTGTAGTAGTTGTTGTACCAGGGATCGTTGATCTCCTTGCTGCGCAGCAGCTTGAGGGTGAACAGCCAGTCATCGGCGGTGACCGGTTGGCCGTCCGACCAGCGTGCCTTGGGATTGATGCGCAGATAGAGGGTCTTGTGGTCAGGCCCGAAGGCCCATTCGTTGGCCAGCATCGGCATGGGATTGCCGGTGACGGGATGGGTGCTCAAGAGCGGCAGGTTGGTCTCCCGCATATAGCCGGCGAAGCCGCCGTTGGAGTCCGGACCGTACACCCGCAGGGTCAGCGGAAAACTGGTCATGAAGCCGCGAAAGGTACCGCCCCGCTTGGCGGCCGGATCCGCGAAAGCGGGATCCGCGTTGTTGCTCTCCCAGGTCAGACCGGCCGGTATAGTGGCGCTCCAGCCGTAGTGGCTCAGGCAGAGGGTCAGGGCAATGGCGCTGGTGCGCAGAAGGCGCGGGATGATGCGGGGGCTGGTGGTGAAGGTCGATGGCATGTCCTTGCTCTCCTGATGGCTGCGTCCTGCAGGCCACTCGCTGGTGGCTCCAGCCCCGATGGGGGCTGGCTCATCATGGAAAGTTTCCCCGCCCTGGTCAATGGTGGCGGGCAAATAAGGATCAGGCTGCAGCCTGCGGCTTGAACCAGCGCAGCCGGCCGCCCAGCAGATGCACCACGAATCCCAGCAGCACCAGACCGGAGCCCAGACACTGCAAGAGGGTGGGGTGCTCGTCCAGCAGCAGGGCCGCGGCCACCATGCCGACGCAGGGCACCAGCAGGGAGAGAGGGGCCACCTGCGCCACCGGGTAGCGCATCAGCAGCCGTCCCCACAGGCCGTAGCCGAGCCAGGTGGCGACAAAGGAGAGATAGAGCACGCACAGGAACCCCTGCCAGCTGATGTTGAGCAGGCTGCTGGCCATCAGCTCGGGCCCCTCGAACAACCAGGAGAGCGCGAAGAAGGGGAGGATGGGCACCAGTCCACCCCAGGCGATAAGGCTCGGCAGCGTGGTCTGGTAGCGCAGCCCGATCTGGCGATTGATGACGTTGCCAAGCCCCCAGCAGGCGGCCGCGCAGAGGGTCAGCACGAAGCCGAGCAGAGTGAGATTGCCTTCGCCATGGGTGGCGATGAGATAGAGGCCGGCCCCCGCCAGCGGCAGGGCCACCCAGTGGTGGGGTTGCCAGCGCTCACCCAGCCAGATCATGGCGAACAGCAGGGTGA
This sequence comes from Aeromonas sp. QDB34, assembly GCF_027705405.1. Lineage (NCBI taxonomy): Bacteria > Pseudomonadati > Pseudomonadota > Gammaproteobacteria > Aeromonadales > Aeromonadaceae > Aeromonas > Aeromonas sp. QDB34. Next base: position 22,157 of record NZ_JAPDBT010000021.1, read on the forward strand.
ACACCACCTGGGATTGCAGCACCAGCGAGGCCATGCCCGCCGGCATGCCAAACTTCATGGCGCAAAACAGAAAGGAGAACTGCCCCAGACTGATGGCTCCGCCATAGGCCAGCAGCCAGCGCCACGGCATGGCGGGTCTGGGGACCAGCAAGATGGCGGGAAAGACCACCCCGACGAAGCGCAGCGCCCCCAGCAGCAGCGGGGGAATCCCCTCCAGCCCCCACTTGATGGCGACGAAGTTGAGCCCCCAGCAGAGGATGACCAGAGCAGCCAGAAATTTGTCCTTGGTGTGCATGCAGCGTCCTTCGGTCTGTGGCCTCTGGCAGGAGAGGCCAAAAGAGGACGAGCATACCCCAGCCTCGGTGGGCGCCGTCAAGCCGCCAGGCGGGGGAGCAACCTGGCAACGGGGGGCAAGGTGCGATTCAGGCGGCGACGCAGTGCACTGTGATGCCGCGTGCGGCCAGGGTGGCCCGCATGGGGGCGGGCAGGGCGTCGTCGGTGACCAGCACGCCGATCTGGCCTGGCGTGCCGAGCGGGCTCGGGTGGATGGCGCCGAACTTGCTGCTGTCGGTGATGACCACATTAGTCACCCCCTTGGCCAGCACGCTGTTGACCACGTCGGCCCGCATCATGTCGCGGCCGGTGAAGCCCATCTCGGGATGAAAACCGTCTACCCCGATGAAGGCCTTTGAGAAGTGTACCTGCTCGATGCACAGCCGGGTCAGTGGCCCCACCACGCTCTCGCTCTGATGCTGGAACAGGCCGCCGAGCAGCACTACCTGAGCCTGGGTGTCGCGCAGCAGGTGGGCGATGTAGCTGCTGATGGTGATGATGGTGACCCGCTTGTGCAGGGCCAGATGACGGGCCAGCAGGGCGTTGGCGCTGCCTCCTTCGATAAAGACCGTCTCGCCATCCTCTACCAGCTGGGCGGCTCGCTCGGCGAGGCGCTCCTTGAGCAGGTAATTGATGTTCATCCGGGCGTCGGGATCGTCGCTCTCCAGCGCCATGGCCGAGCCGTGCACCCGCTTGAGCAGCCCCTGTTTTTCGAGCGCGGTCAGGTCGTTGCGCACCGTCACCTCCGATACCCCGGTACGTTGGGAGAGCTCGCTCACGCTCATCTTGCGGGCCTGATGGACCAGGGTGAGGATCAGTTGGTGGCGTGGGTTCATGGGGCCTCGCTGGCTGGCAGTGGATAGCGGCAAGCCACCGCGCGGGTGGCTTGCCGGTCATAAAGGGGCACAGCTGCCCCTGGTGGGGCCCGTCAGAGACTGTGCTCGGTGCGGGCGATGATATCATCTTGCGCATCGGGGGATAAGGCGGTGAAGAAGGCCGAATAGCCCGCCACCCGCACCACCAGATCCCGATACTGGTCGGGATGGGCCTTGGCGGCCAGCAGGGTTTCCCGCGAGACGATGTTGTACTGCACGTGCCACCCCTTGTGCACCTCGAAGAAGGTGCGCAGCAGGCTCATCAGCTTGGTCTTGTCCCGCTCGTTTTCAAGGCTGGCCGGGCTCAGCTTCTGGTTGAGCAGCACGCCGCCGAGGATGGCCGCCGTGGGCAGCTTGCCGAGCGAGTTGAACACAGCCGTGGGGCCGAGGCGATCCGAGCCTGACGCTGGGCTGGCCCCTTCCGCCAGCGGGGTGCGGGCGTGGCGGCCATCCGGGGTGGCCATGGTGGCCGCCCCAAACGGCACGTTGGCCGAGATGGAGGAGGTGCCCGCATAGTAGGTGCCGCCGATGGGGCCACGGCCGAAGCGGGTGTTGTGCAGCCCCTTGAGCTCGTCGATGTAGCTCTGGTAGGCCTGCACCAGCAGCAGGTCGACCTCGTCCAGATCGTTGCCGTATTTGGGGGCCGCGTGGGTGAGGCGCTGGCGCAGCTGTTCGCCCTCGAGCCCGGCAAAATCCTGCTCGAGCGCTTCGGCCAGCTCGCGCTGATCCACCACGCCCTGCTCGAACACCAGTTTCTTCAGCGCCGCCAGGCTGTTGCCCAGGTTGGCGATCCCCACCTGCAGGCCGGAGACCCAGTCATAGACGGCGCCCCCCTGCTTGATGGTCTTGCCGCGTTCGATGCAGTCATCCACCAGGGCGCTGCAGAGGATGTCGTGGGCCTGGGCCTCCAGCACGCTGTCGACCACGCAGTCGATCTCGATGGATTTGCGGGTGAAGTAGCGCACCTGCTCATCCCAGCGGGCCATCACCTCGTCGAAGTGGCCGAACGAGCCTTGCCGCAGTGACTGGGGCTGGGGCAGGAAGACCTTGCCGGTGGTGGCGTCACGGCCGCCATCCAGCGCCGCCAGCAGGATGCGGGCGAAGTTGATGAAGCTCATGCCGGTGCAGCGATAGCCCCACTTGCCGGGCACCGCGGTTTCGATGCAGCCGATGGCGGCGTAGTGGTGGGCATCCTCCTCGCTCACCCCGAGCTTGATGAACTCGGGGATCACCACCTCGTCGTTGTTGAAGGCGGGCATGCCGAAGCCGCAGCGGATCACCTGGATGCAGGCGTCGAGGAAATCCTCGCTCATTCGTGCGTGGTAGCGCACCGAGAGGTTGGGCTGGGTCGAGCGCAGCTGGCCGCAGGACTCCAGAATCGCGTAGGAGAGGCCGTTGACCGCGTCATGGGCCTTGCCATCCCGCCAGTTCTGGCCGCCGATGGTGACGTTTTGATAGAGCGGGCTGCCGGCGGAGGCCTTGGAGTGGGTGCCGGAGCGGATCTTGTTTACCTCCAGCAACTTGAGCCAGCACCCTTGCAGCAGCTCGATGGCGCGTGTGCGCGGCAGGGATTCCGACAGCTCTACTTCGCGGCGATACCAGGGATAGAGGTATTGGTCCATCCGGCCAAACGACACCGAGTGGCCGTTGGACTCGATCTGCAGGATGAGCTGAATGAAGTAGCAGAGCTGCAGCGCCTGCCAGAAGGTCTCGGGGGGCCGGTGGGCGATGTGAGCGCAGTTGAGGGCTATGGTCTCAAGCTCGCAGCGGCGCTCTGGGCGCGGCTCCTGCTGCGCCAGTTCGCGGGCCAGTGCGGCGTAACGCTCGATGTGCTGGCTGACGGCATCGAAGGTGATGGCGACGGCCTGCAGGAACTGCTCGCGCTGCAGATCGGCCCAGTCCGCCAGATCGAGCCGGCCGCGCCGCTCGGCCACCTTGGCCTTGAGGCCGTCGAGGCCGAGGGCAAGCAGTTGCTCGTAATTGACCGCGAGGTGGGCATCCCCCGAGGTCATGTTGCCCTCGGCCTTGATGATGCCGCTCTCCAGCAGCCCCTTCTGCTCGTCGGTAAAGAGGCCGTAGCAGCGATCCTGCACCGTCTGGCCACGCCAGAAGGGGGTGAGGGCGTGAATGGCCAGCTTGTCTGCCTCGCTCACCGCAAAGCCGGCGCCGGGGCGGTCGGCCAGCTCGTCGATCTCCTTCTCGATCCAGCCCACCGTGTATTCGGGAAAGAGCGGCGCCGCCCGCACCTGACTCGCCTGGTTGCCGACGATGAGCTCGTCGTGCTTGATCCAGATGGTGCGCTCCTTGAGGTGGTGGGCCAGCGCCAGGGCGCGGCGCACCGGCAGCGGCCGGGCCAGATGGGCCTGATAGGCTTGCGTGTAGTGGCGGGCGCGCTCGGTGCAGACCGGCGGTTGGACGATGTGGATCAGGCTCTCCTTGTGGGCACGGATCCGCGGGGGCAGGGTAGTGAGGTCGAGCTGGGTCATGGTCTTATCCTCTGGTCATAGGACGGTGAGTTGACGGTAAGTGGCGGATGTCATGGGTATTGCTAGCCCCGGGTGAGCGGGGTCAGCCCCTGCGCACGGGCACACTCATGGGCAAAGGCGAGCAGTGCCGGGTCATCGAGTGGCTGCAGGGGCGCCTGATAGGGTTGGTCGAGCAGGGCGTATTTGCCTGCGCCCAGGGTGTGGTAGGGGAGAAAGTGGATCTCCTGCACTGTGCCAAGAGTGGCGGCAGCTTGGGTAATGGCCTCGATGGAGGCGCGGTCGGCATTGAAGCCGGGGATGAGCGGCACCCGGATCTGCATGGCCACGCCGCGCTCGGCCAGACGCTTGAGGTTGGCCAGGGGCAGGGCGACCTTGCCGCGGGTCCAGTCGAAGAAGCGCTCCTCATCCACATGCTTGAGATCAGCCAGCAGCAGGTCGAGGTGGGGGAGGCTAGGTTCAATCTGGTGCCAAGGCACGTGCAGGCAGCTTTCTACCGCGGTATGCAGTCCCTCGGCCTTGCAGCGGGCCAGCAGGCTGGCGGCAAATTCGGGCTGCATGAAGGGCTCGCCGCCGGAGAGGGTCACCCCGCCGCCGCTGCGCTCGAAAAAAGGGCGATCCCGCAGGATGGTGGCCATCAGGGTGTCCAGGCTCTCCTCCCGGCCGCACACCTGCAGCGCTTCGCTGGGGCAGAGGCCGCGCAGCCGTTCCACATCTTGATTGCCGAGGGTTGAGCGGGTGAGCTGGACACCTTGGCTGTCACGCAAGATTGCCGCGCAGGCGTCGCTGCAGAGCCGGCATCCCTCGATGCATTGGCGCCGGTCGAGTAGTATGTCCGGCTTGGGAGAGCGGCTTTCCGGGTTTTGACACCAGCGACAGGCCAGCGAGCACCCCTTGAGAAACACCAGGGTGCGAATGCCGGGGCCATCGTGAGTTGAATAGCGTTGCAGGTCGAAAATCATACCGCCTCCTTTTGTTTTTGCATTCTATTTTCTTTCATTCGAAAGATGATTTGATTTTGATCAAACAATGTGCGGATGTTATCTCGCTAGAATGGCGACAGATTGAACATCCCATTAAGGAGTCAGAGATGGAGCTTTATCTCGATACTGCCGATGTGGCTGCGGTGCGCCGCTGGTCACGGATCCTGCCGCTGGCCGGCGTCACCACCAACCCGTCCATTACCGCGGCAGGCGGTATGCCGCTGACCGAGTTGCTGCCCGCCCTGCGGGAGGTGCTGGGTCCCAAGGCGCGGCTGTTTGCCCAGGTGATGGCCAAAACCGAGACCGAGATGGTGCGCGAGGCATTTGCCCTGCGTGAGCTGGACCGGGACCTGGTGATCAAGATCCCGGTATGTGAAGAGGGGCTGGCGGCCATCAAGACCCTGACGGCCAACGGGGTACCGACCCTGGGCACGGCGGTCTATACCCCGCTGCAGGGCTGGCTGGCGGCGGTGGCGGGGGCGGAATACGTGGCGCCCTACGTCAACCGGCTGGATGCCCAGGGGGGCGATGGCATCGCCACCGCACAGGAGCTGCAACAGCTGCTGGCGCTGCATGCGCCGCACAGCAAGGTGCTGGCGGCATCGTTCCGCACTCCGCGCCAGGCGCTTGACTGCCTGCTGGCGGGTTGCCAGTCCATCACATTACCGCTCGACGTGGCCGAACAGTTGCTGCGGGTGCCGGCGGTGGATGCGGCGCTGGCGAAGTTTGACGAGGATTGGCAGCGGGCGTTTGCCTGAGGCTGCTTGAAGGCAGGATGAAGGGGCGGCAGGCGGGCTAAGCTAGAAGAGAGGGCCCGCAGTGATGGGCCACTATCGATGGCTGATCGGAGGTGCCCCATGAGCGACCATACCCTGCTGCCCCATGGTGAAGATCTGCGCCGCGCCGTGCGCTGGCTCAGCGAGCACCATCAACACGACATCCGGGCCATCGAAGAGGCCTGCATCCGCTTCGATCTGTCGCCGCTGGATGAGGAGTTTCTCATCCAGCACTGCGCCGAACGGTTGCGGGAGGGGGATGCCGACTAGACGAAGTTGGCGAGGTTGATGCCGAACTCCTTGGGATCGACCGTGCTCTCGATGGTTTCCTGCACCCCGTTCTTGGCCAGATCCAGCCACTGCACCTCTAGATAGTGGCGCTGGGTCCCGTGATAGATCACCTTCACCACCGGTTTGAGCGGCTCATGAGGATTGCGCTGCATGACGATGGCCAGCCGCTGGTTGGAGAGCTGCACCAGCGTCCCCACTGGATAGACCCCCATGCACTTGATGAACTTGGTGACCAGTTCGGCATCGAAGTGGTGATTGATCCCCTTGAGCAGAATGCGAAACGCCTGGGTTGGCTGCATGCCCTGCTTGTAGACCCGATCCGCGGTGACGGCGTCATAGACATCGACGATGCCGCTCATGCGGGTATAGAGCGAGAGCTGCTCGCCTTTGAGCCGCTGCGGGTAACCGGTGCCGTCGAGCCGTTCGTGATGGTTGGCGGCCACCTCCAGCATGGTGGCGGTGATGCCGGGGGTGTTGCTCAGGATCTCGTAGCTGTGCACCACGTGCTGGCGCATGACGGCGAACTCCTCGTCGGTGAGCTTGCCCGGCTTGTTGAGTACCTCGTCCGGGGTCATGATCTTGCCCACGTCGTGCAGCAGGCCGCCCAGGGTCAGCTCCTTGAGCACGCTGCGATCCAGGTCCAGATAGCGGCCGAAGTTCGCCAGCAGGATGGCGACGTTCATCGAATGCTCCATCAGGTAGGCATCCTTGGCGCGAATGCGGGCCAGGCAGAGCATGGCGTCACCGTGGGTGAACATGGTGTCCACCATCTCCTCGGCGACCGCCGCCAGCGGCGTGATGTCGATGGGCTCCCCCGCCTTGAGGTGGCGGATGAACTTGCCCTGCAGCTCGCGGGCCTCCTGATAAAGCCGGCGGATCTTCAGCTCGCGCCCCTCGCTGTTGCCGCTGCCGGAGGAACGCTGGGTGCTGGCCGGGGAGATGGCCGGATCGGGGGAGATGACCTGCTCGATGCCGGGTAGTTTGCTGCGGGCGAGATCGACTCGCACCGTGAGTACGCCGCGCTTGACCAGATCGTTGATCTGCTGGCGGGTGGTCACCAGCCCCATCTGGGCAATCTCCATGCCGCCGGTCTGGCTGATGATGGCGATCACGTACATGCCGGGTTGCAGCTGGTTGACGGGAATAACGGGATGAGGTGTTTGCGACTTCATACGGCTTCCTGAACTTTATTATTATGCGTAACGTTAGGCCCTCTGTTGGCAGTCTAACACCGGCGCCCCGGTTCGTCATGGCGACATGCGTGGCGGCCGCGGCGCTTAGTGCTGGAGTTGTCGGCCCCGGCCGATATAATGACGCCCCTTTCTTGATGGACTCTGAGGTTGTGCATGCGGCTCGATAAATTTCTTTGCGATTGTTCCGACTTGACCCGCTCGCTGGCGGGCAAACTGATCCGGCAGGGAGAGGTGATGGTGGACGGTATCGTGGTCAAGCAGCCCGCCTTCCACATCAACGAGCAGAGCCAGGTGGAATTTGACGGTGTCACCCTGACCCTGGATCAGCGCAACCGCTACTTCATGCTGCACAAGCCGGAAGGGTATGTCTGCTCCAACGAAGACCCGGATCACCCCACCGTGTTCTTCCTGATGGATGAGCCGGCCATGGGCAAGCTGCACGTGGTGGGGCGGCTCGATCTCGACACCACCGGCCTGGTGCTGGTGACCGACGACGGTCAGTGGTCCCATCGCATCACTTCCCCCCGTCATGAGTGTGCCAAGACCTACCACGTCTGGCTGGCAGACCCGGTCAGCCCGGATGCCATCGCGCTGTTTGCCGAAGGGGTGCTGCTGCGCAGCGAGACCGAGAAGACCCGGCCGGCCCAGTTGGAGATCCTGGGAGAGTGCGAGGCGCGTCTAACCATCCACGAGGGCAAGTACCATCAGGTGAAGCGGATGTTTGCCGCCATCGGCAACAAGGTGGTGGGACTGCACCGGGAGCGGGTGGGCGACCTGACGCTGGATGAAGAGCTGGCACCGGGCGAATATCGCGAGCTCACCGCCGACGAGATCGCCCGGTTCTGACCCTTCGGGAGTCAGTGTCCGCTGGCTCCCAGCACCAGCGTGGTGCCCAGGGTCGCCAGCAGGGCCCCGGCCCAGGCTGCCAGGGAAGGGCGCTGACCCGAGTGCCACCACAGCAGTGGCAACAGGATGACCGGCGTGGTGGAGGAGAGGATCGCCACCATGCCGACGTCCCCCTGGCGCAAGGCGACCAGGATCAGCGTCATGCCCATGGTCATCGCCAGAAAGCCGTTGATGCCGATCATCCCCAATACCTGGCGGTTGATGGGGTTGTGCGGCAATGACAGCGGTACTCTCAGCGCCCGCAGGGTGCAGTGGGCCAGCAGGGCGCTGCCCATGCGGATGCCGGAGGCGCTGATTGCATCCACGGTACCACTCATCATCACCGGTTTGGCGATGATGGCACCCAGGCTCTGGCAGAAGGCGGCGGTCAGGCCCAGACCGATGCCGATGACGAGATGGCCGCGCACCTGTTCCCATTCACTCTGCTGAGCATTGCCACGGCGGCCGAACAGGATGGCCAGCATGACGCCGGCAAACACCAGCATGGCCCCCACCAGTCGCCAGCCACCGAGCTGTTCGCCAAACAGCCAGAGGCCGAGCAGGGCGGAGAAGAGGGCGTGGCAGGAAAACAGCAGGCCACTGCGTCTTGGCCCCAGCCGGTTCATGCAGGCAAACAGGGCGGTGTCGCCGACGAAGATGCCGATTAGCCCCGACAGTGCCAGCAGGGGCAGGGCGCTCTGGGTCAGGGTCTGCCAGCCACCGGTGGCCAGACTGGCCGACCCCAGCATCAGGCTGACCAGCAACATGCGCCAGCGGCTGTAGGCAAATGCCCCCAGGTGGCGCGCCGGTTTGACGGAGATGAGGGCAGCTACCGCCCATAAACTGGCTGCTGCCAGTGCCAGCCACTCGTACCCCATAAAAACTCCTGAAAATGTAGCCAGATGCAGGACGCAGGCGACAACCGCTCGCACCTCATAAAAAACTACGGAAAAAAATAGCCCGAGAGACTCCATCTCTTGGGCAAGCCCGATACAATACGGGGCGTCTTCGGGGATAACAAGCGCGGCATCATGCATTCGTATTCAGGCGCGCCGCCGGCCTTCCCCCTTCTTGAAATAAGTGTTTTGAACGAGGTTTATGTCATGGTTTTGTGCCCCGCTTCCCGGCCAGCCCGTCGCTGGCTCTCTCCCTTGCTGCTGGGTCTGCTGCTGGCGCCGCCGCTGCAGGCGACCACGGTATCCCAGGAGCCTGCGCTGTCTGATCGCCAGACCCTGGTCAAGGGCAATGGCGCCGAACCAGAGTCCCTCGATCCGGCCCAGATCCGCTCGGGTTTTCCCGGTGAAGTGGTGCTGGTGGACTTGTTCGAGGGGCTGGTGAGCGAAGATGGGCAGGGGCGGATCGTGCCGGCCCAGGCCCAGCGCTGGGAGACCAGCGAGGACGGGCTGGTCTGGCGTTTCTTCCTGCGCCCCCAGCTCAAGTGGTCCAATGGTGACGCGCTCACCGCCGCCGATTTCGTCTATGCCTGGCGCCGTCTGCTGGATCCGGCCCAGGCCTCGCCCTCAGCCGGCCTGCTGCTGGCGACCGGCATCAACAATGCCCAGTCCATCTACGCCGGTGCGCTCGATCTCAACACCCTGGGGGTGGAGGCGGAAAGCGACCAGATCCTCAAAGTGACGCTGGAGCGGCCGGTGCCTTACTTCCTGCAGCTGATAAGCCAGCGCCCCTTCGTGCCGGTCAACCAGAAAGCGGTCAGCCAGTTTGGCAAGCAGTGGACCCAGCCTGGCAAGCTGGTGAGCAATGGCGCCTACAAGCTGGTGAACTGGGTGCCCAATGAGCGCATCGAGGCCGAGCGCAACGTCCAGTACTGGGATGATGCCCACACCCGGATCCAGCGGGTGACCTACCTGCCGCTCGCCTCCCAGCATGCCGAGCGGCTGCGCTACGAGGCGGGGGAGATCCAGCTCACCAACAAGGTGGCGCTGGAGTATTACCAGAAGACCAAGGAGGCGACCCCTGAGCGGATCTGGGGACTGCCGCTATTGGGCACCTACCTCTACACCTTCAACCTGCGCCGCCCCGAGCTGCAGGATGTGCGGGTGCGCCAGGCGCTGGCCATGACCATCGATCGGCACCTGTTGACCGAGAAGGTCAGCGGGCAGGGAGAGCAGGCCGCCTGGTCGCTGCTGCCCGGCATGCCGGGCTATGAAGCGCTGAGCTCCCCCTTGGCCTTGCAGGATCAGCCGACTCGGTTGGCCAAGGCTTCGGCGCTGCTGGCCCAGGCGGGCTATGACAGTCAACATCCTCTCAAGCTGACGCTCACCTACAACACCTCGGAGAATCACAAGAAGCTGGCGCTGGCGGTCGCATCCATGTGGAAGCCGCTGGGGGTTGAAGTGACGCTCAACAACATGGAGTGGAATGCCTATCAGGTGGCTAAGGACAGCGGCGATTTCATGCTGGCCCGCTCCTTCCTGTTCGGGGATTACGTGGAGCCCTCCGCCATGCTCAATAGCTTCCGCTGCCAGGATCCCCAGAACGAGAGCGGTTACTGCAACCCGACCTTTGACGGCCTGCTGCAGCAGGCGGCTGATACCCTGGATGGCAATGCGCGGAGCGGGCTCTACCACCAGGCCGAGCAGCTGCTGATGGACGAGATGCCGGCCATTCCCGTCTATCACTACAACCAGATGCGGCTGGTGGATCCCACCTTGCGCGGCCTGCCGGTGCAGAACCTCAAGGGGGCGATCGCTACCAAGGATCTCTACTTCAGCCAGCAGTAAGGAGCTTGCCATGAAAATTGCCATTCTTTCCGACCTGCACGGCAGCCTGAGTGCGCTGGAGCGGGTGCTGGACCAGCTTGCCCCCTGGCAGCCGGATCACTACCTGCTGCTCGGCGATCTGCTCAACCACGGCCCGCGCAACCCGGTGCCGCCGGGCTATGCCCCTGCGGCCGTGGCCGAGCGACTCAATACGCTGGCTTCCCGCATCATGGCGGTACGGGGCAACTGTGATTCGGAAGTGGATCAGATGCTGCTGGATTTCCCCATCACAGCCCCTTACAACCAGATGCTGGTGGATGGTCGGCGCTGGTTTGTCAGCCACGGCCATCTCTATCGGCCTGCAGAGGTGCCGCTACCTGCCGGCAGCCTGTTCATCAACGGTCACACCCATTTGCCCGTGCTGCAGCGCGAAGGGGAGCTGGTGCTGATGAACCCGGGATCCATCTGTTTTCCACGCGGCAATCTGGCGGCAAGTTATGGCCGCTACGAGAATGGAGTGCTCGGTATTCACGCCTGTGCGGACAGCGAAGAGCTGTTGCGGCTGGAACTGTAAAAGAGAAGGGGTTGGGATGGTCGTGCTGCGGAGCAGCCAGCCGTCATAACGGGGGGATCAGGCCTTGATGCCGATGGAGCGGGTACCGGAGCGGGTATTGCCCTTGGCGTCATAGGTCAGGGAGTTGCGATCCCGCAGCTTGCTCAGGTAGCTGGCCAGCCGGCGGTTGGAGACGATGCTGAGCTCGAGCAGGCGCCCGTTCAGATCGTTCTGTTCCTGGCAGGCATCGAGTTTCTCACGCAGGGTGCGCATCTGCTCGGGGTAGGCATTCAGTTGCTGCTTCAGGTCTGGCAGCAGCGCCATGGCCTTGTCCAGCTCTTCAATATCGGCAAGCAGCTTCTGCTTGCGCTCTGCCAGCTCGGGCAGCGCCAGCGCCTGGTGCTGCTTGAGCAGATTGAACTCCTCCTCCAGCAAGCCTTGCATCTGGGAGAGGTAGTCGTCTTGCGTGTGCAGCAGCGAAGGTAAATCCATTATCCCAGCAACTTGTCGAGGTTGGATTCGAAGCTGAACATCTTCTTGGCCACAGCTTCGCTGTTGACCTGATATTCACCATTGGCCACGGCTTTCTTCAGGCTCTCGACCCGGCTTTCATTGCCGGTGGAAGCTGAGTTGAGGTTCTTCTGCATCTGTTGCAATTGCTGCGCCTCGCTGGTCAAGGAGACGGAGTCAGTCTTGACGGTCGCCGCACGGTTATCGGGGGACGAGGTCGCTGGTTTGGTATTGGCACCCTGGCTGCTGCCGGTATTTTGCAACCGGTTGTTCGCCAAGTTGTTGATATTGTTAATAGCCATAGTGTTTACCTTCGTCTGCTTTGCTGTTCGCTTACCTGTTTATCGGTGGTCATCGCCATAACTTTAGAAAAAAAGTGATCTGAAAAACACTCAGAAGGTGACCACCACGGAGCCAACAGCGTTGACTTTACCCTGCACCGTTTTGCCTGAGCGGATATTGACGAGCCTGATCATGTCTCCGAAGCTGCCATCTTGCAAGGCTCGGGCCATGGTTTTGATTTGCATGCTGCTATTTTCTGCGCTGAGAGTCACCTGATCGCCCTTGCAGACCACGCAGACCTGACTGAGCCGGATAGGCTGGCCTGGCTTGAGTTCGCGCTTGCTGCGCACGCCAATGAGCGCTGTGGTATCGCTGAGATAGTCGCCGCGGATCAGCGTCTGATCCTGATAGGCCTGCGTCAACACGCCTTCGCTCAGGATATCGCCCTTGGCCACCGGGGTGGAGACGGTCACATAAGGCTTCTGTATGCTGACCCGCACCGGCAAGTAGAGATCCCAGGGCTTCTCTTCCTCACATTTGAGGTAGACGGTGGTATTGCGGCGGATCTCCATCTTGGCGGGCAGCGTGATGGCAAGATGTTTGTCGCAGCGACTCAAAGGCAGGCGCTCATCGATGGAGGCTGCCTGCACCTGTACCTGGGCATCGAGCGGGACATCAAGCTGGCCGAGCACAAAATCCTGCGCTTTTTCTTGCAAGTAACTGGTCACCTCGGATGCCGTGGCGTGAGAAATGCCGCAAAACAGCAGTAAGGTGAGGAAAAGTCTACTAATCATTTTCGCTCGCTGGCCGATAAGTTGTTCACGTATATCACCATATTTAACTATGCTTGCTTCAGAATTCGTTCGCAGTGACATCGATAGTCTGACGCAAGCCAACACGCATGCATGATTAATGCCAAGCGTTTTTAGGGAGTGTTTATGGCCAGTATCCTGGACTCGGTCAACCAACGTACCCAGCTAGTTGGGCAAAACCGGCTGGAGTTATTGTTGTTTCGTCTCAATGGACGTCAAAGATTTGGCATCAACGTATTCAAGGTACGTGAAGTGTTGCAGTGTCCTCCCTTGACTGTCATGCCCAAGCTGAACTCCTGCATTCGCGGGGTGGCCCATATTCGCGGCCAGACCATCTCGGTGATTGACCTCAGCATGGCGATGGGCAAGCGTCCGATCGAAGATCTGACCAAGTGTTTCATCATCATCTCCGAATACAACCGCTCCATTCAGGGCTTCCTGGTGCACTCGGTCGAGCGCATCATCAACATGAACTGGGAATCCATCCTGCCGCCGCCGAAAGGGGCGGGGCGCATCAACTACATGACGGCAGTGACCGAGGTCGACGGTGAGTTGGTCGAGATCCTGGACGTGGAACGCATTCTCAATGAAATCTCGCCGGTATCGACCGAGGTCAGCAAAGAGCTGGTGGAAGCCAGCGTGGAGCATCCGACCCTGGGCCGTCCGGTGCTGGTGGCTGATGACTCTTCCGTGGCTCGCAAGCAGGTACAGCGTGCGCTCGAAGCCATCGGCGTGCAGTGCGTACTGGCCAAGGATGGGCGTGAAGCGCTCAACATGTTGTTGGAGATGTCCAAAAACGGTCCCATCAAGGATCAGATCGCCTTGGTGATTTCGGACATCGAGATGCCGGAAATGGATGGTTATACTTTTACCGCCGAGATCCGCAACAATCCCAATCTCAAGGACTTACATGTTATTCTGCACACATCCCTCAGTGGGGTGTTCAATCAGGCCATGGTGCAGAAAGTCGGTGCGAACAATTTCATTGCCAAATTCCAGCCGGATGAATTGGCCAAGGCCGTACAAGGCGCACTCTAATCAAGAAGAACAAACTGCATGAAGACACTTTCGGACGACTTATACAAACAATTCAGCAATTTTCTGGCGGTACAGAGCGGAATCGTGCTGGGTGACAACAAACAGTATCTGGTCAAGAGTCGGCTTTCACCCTTGATGACTCAGTTTGGTATTGAGAGTCTGTCTGATCTGGTTACTCGAGCGATGAGTGTGCGTGAGCGTGACCTGAAAATGGCAGTGGTTGATGCCATGACTACCAACGAAACCCTGTGGTTTCGCGATACCTACCCCTTCCAGCTGCTGACGGACAAGATATTTCCCGAGCTCGGCAAGAGTGGCCGACCGATCAAGATATGGTCTGCGGCCTCCTCTTCTGGGCAGGAGCCCTACTCCATTGCCATGACGGCACTGGAACAGCAGGTCAAAAAACCGGGCACCTTGCCAGGTGGGGTGCAGATTGTCGGGACTGATATTTCCAGCACCATGCTCAATCAGTGCAAGGAAGGGGTGTACGACAGTCTGGCGCTGGCTCGCGGTCTGTCGCCCGAGCGCAAGAAGCTGTTCTTCGAACCTTATGGTGACAACAAGATGCGGGTGGTGGAGCGTGTCAGAAAATTGACCACCTTCCGGCCATTGAACCTGCTGGAAAGCTACAGCCTGCTTGGCAAGTTCGACATCATCTTCTGTCGCAACGTGCTCATCTATTTTGCACCGGAAGTGAAGTCCAAGATCCTCAACCAGTTTGCTGCCAGCCTCAATCCCGGCGGCTATCTGATGCTGGGGGCTTCCGAGTCGCTGGCCGGGTTGACCGACAGGTTCGAGATGATTCGGTGCAACCCCGGCATCGTCTACAAGGTTAAATGATCCCCGCTTAAATCCCTCTTTGGCACACCTCTTGCTAATAATTTATCAAGCAGGAGGTGTGCTATGGCAATTTCATTCGACAAGGCATTTGGTATTCATCAATACACGCTGAGCGTTCGCTCCAAGCGTGCAGAGGTGTTGTCCAGCAACATTGCCAACGCGGACACGCCGGGCTTCAAGGCTCGGGATATCAACTTCTCGCAAGCATTGGAAGAGGCCCAGCAACAACAGGGCTTTGGCCTTGCCACGACCAGTGAGAAGCATTTTGCCCTGCAGATGGATGCGCCAGGCGTTACGCAATATCGCAATCCCCTGCAGCCCGATACCGGTGATGGCAACACGGTCGACGTGCAGCAGGAGCGCAGCGAGTTTTTGCGCAACAGCCTTGAATACCAGACCTCCCTTGAATTTATGAACAGCAAGATCAGCGGCCTGCTGAAGGCCTTGAAAGGAGAGCAGTGATGAGTTTGTTCAAGGTCTTTGACATTGCAGGCTCGGCAATGAGTGCACAGTCTGTTCGCCTCAACACGGTAGCCAGCAACATGGCCAACGCCGACAGCGTCAGCTCCAGCGTGGAAAAAACTTACCATGCCAGGCGGCCAATTTTTGCCGCCCAGCTGGATCAGGCCATGTCGGACAAGCAGGCGTCGGCCGGGGTTGAAGTAAAGGGGATTGTCGAGAGCGAGGCACCCTTGCTCAAGGAGTACAACCCCAACCACCCCATGGCGGATAAAGACGGCTTCATCTTCAAACCCAACGTCAACATGGTGGAAGAGATGGCGGACATGATCAACGCCTCGCGCAGCTATCAAACCAATGTGCAGGTTGCAGACTCTGCCAAGAAGATGCTGCAGCAGACGCTCAACCTCGGCAAGTCCTGACAGGGGGACGCATAGATGGCAGATACAACCAGTGGCGTGAACGGCATCGGCCGCACGACCACCCAGACCACGGGCACGACATCGACGCCCAAGAAGGAGCTGGATCAGGAGTCGTTCCTGAAGTTGCTGACCATGCAGCTCTCCTATCAGGATCCGTTCAAGCCGGTGGACAACGCCCAGATGCTGTCCCAGATGACCTCCATGTCGACGTCACAGGGGATCAGCAGCCTCTCCAACCAGATTGGCAGCCTCAATAGCCTGATGACCTCCAGTCAGGCGCTGCAAGCCTCGGCGCTGGTGGGACAAAACGTCTTGCTGCAGAGCAATGTCGGTTACCTGGAAAAAGAGGGCTCTTTGCAAGGCGTGGTCGCCGTGGGCACAGAAAACAAGTATTCCAACGTCAAAATCACCATCGAAGACGAGAGCGGGCAGGTCATCAAGGAGTTTCCGCTGGAAGGTGACCAGAAGGGCAACATTGAGATTGCATGGGATGGCAAGGACAAGGACGGAAACCCGGCCAAAGAGGGCAAATACACCCTCAAGGCAAACGGTACCGTGGACGGGAAGTCGGAGAGTGTCCCGATCTTTGCCTATGGCAAGGTCGACAGCGTGATCCTGGGTACGGCAAGCAGTCCGACTCAGCTCAATTTGAAAGGACTCGGTACAACAAGTCTGAACAGTATCTTGCAGATTGCAGGTACGGTGAAAACACCATCAACCCCCACGCCAACAGCATCGATCTAAGGAGCTGGATATGTCATTTAACAATGCCTTGAGCGGTGTCAACGCGGCACAGAAAGATCTGAACGTTACCGCCAACAACATTGCCAACGTCAATACCACGGGCTTTAAAGAGTCTCGTGCCGAGTTTGCGGACGTCTACGCCAACTCCATCTTCGTCAATGCCAAGACCCAGGTCGGCAATGGTGTGGCAACGGGGGCGGTGGCACAGCAGTTTCACCAGGGGGCGCTGCAGTTCACCAACAACGCCCTTGATTTGTCCATTCAGGGCAACGGCTTCTTCGTGACGTCGGACGGTCTGACCAACCTGGATCGTACCTTTACCCGGGCCGGCGCCTTCAAGCTGAATGAAAACAGCTATATGGTCAACAATCAGGGCAACTATCTGCAAGGTTATGAAATCAACACGGATGGGACGCCCAAGGCGGTCAGCATCAACGCCACCAAACCGATTCAAATACCGGACCGGGCGGGTGAGCCAAAAATGACCGAGTTGGTGGAAGCCAGTTTCAACCTGAGTATCGAGTCGAAAACCAAACCCACGTCACCGGCTGCGTTTGACCCCACCAACTCGGCCACCTTTGCCCACTCAACCTCGGTGACAATTTATGATTCGCTTGGTGCTCCCCATGTGATCACCAAATATTTTGTCCGCCATGAGGATCCGGCTGCCCCGGGAACACCGCTGACACCGGGTACCTGGAGCATGTACATGTATGAAGGGAACAAGCCCATTGATATCGCTGGTGGTTCACCCAGCCCGGCTGCAGGCATCCCCACAGGCGTCAAGATGACGTTTACCTCCGGTGGTAAACTGGATCCCACGCTGACTGTTCCAGTTGACCCGATCAAAACCGTCGCCCTTGGCACGACGGCCGGGATCATCAACAACGGTGCCGATCCCACCCAGACATTGGAGATCCGTCTCGGTGATGTGACTCAATACAGCTCGCCTTTCAACGTCACCAAACTGACTCAGGATGGTGCCACCGTTGGTAACCTGACCAAGGTCGAGATTACGCCGGACGGCATTGTGTCGGCGACCTACAGCAATGCGACCACGTTGAAGGTTGCCATGGTGGCACTTGCCAAATTCGCCAACTCGCAAGGATTGACCCAGGTCGGTGATACCTCCTGGCGCCAGTCTCTGCTGTCTGGCGATGCGCTGCCCGGCACCCCCAACTCGGGCACCTTGGGCAGCATCAAGTCCTCTGCGCTGGAGCAATCCAACGTGGATTTGACCTCCCAGCTGGTCAACCTCATCACCGCGCAGCGCAACTTCCAGGCCAACTCCCGTTCGCTGGAAGTGAACAGCTCCCTGCAGCAGACCATACTGCAGATCCGCTAATCATTCTCTTGTTAACAAAGGGCGCTTCGGCGCCCTTTTTCATGGGGATTTGCCGCCTTGGCGACCCGAGGCAATGGGGATTGGCATTCAAATTGCAGTTCCTCTGTCAGAGTCATCAGTTTGACGGAGGATCCTATGGATCACCTGCTATACATCGCCATGTCGGGCGCCAAGGAGAGCATGAACAGCCTGGCTGTTCGAAGCAACAACCTGGCCAACGCCAATACTACCGGCTTCAAGTCCGACTTCGAGCAGGCGCGCAGCATGCAGGCGTTTGGCGAGGGGCTGCCCACCCGGGTGTTCGCCATGGCGGAGCGGCCAGGCCAGAATCTGCAGCATGGCATGCTGATGACCACGGGTCGGGATCTTGACGTTGCCGTTGACGGCCAGGGCTGGATTGCGGTGCAGGATCCCAAGGGCGGTGAAGCCTATACCCGCATGGGCAATCTGCAACTGAGCGCGACCGGCAACCTGCAAACCTCCACCGGGTTGAACGTGGTGGACGACGGCGGTCAGCCCATCGTGCTGCCGCTGCCGATGGAGAAAATTGAAATCAATCGGGACGGCACCATCAGTGGCCGTCCGGAAGGCGCGGCCGCCAACCTGCCGGAGAATTTCCAGCGCATCAAGCTGGTCAATCCGGCGGTGGATGCGGTGGAGAAGGGGCAGGACGGCCTGTTCCGTCGCAAGGATGGCCAGAATGAAGCGGCATCGGCCACTGTCGGCCTGATTGCCGGCTCCCTCGAGGGGAGCAACGTCAACGTGGTCGATGAAATGACCAACCTTATTCGGTTGCAACGTCAGTTTGAAACCCAGGTCAAAATAATGAAGACCGCGGAAGAGAATGACGAGGCTCAAACCCAGCTGCTGCGTATCAGCTAACCAAGGAGTTTTACATGAACCCTGCACTCTGGATCAGCAAGACCGGCTTGGATGCACAGCAGACCAACATCTCGGTTACCTCGAACAACCTGGCGAACGCCAGCACCGTGGGTTACAAAAAATCCCGGGCCATCTTCGAGGATCTGCTCTATCAAAACATCAACCAGCCCGGTGGCCGTTCATCGGCCGACACCGAGCGCCCTTCCGGCCTGATGCTGGGGGCGGGGGCCAAGGTAGTGGCCACCCAGAAGAACCACAGCCAGGGCAACGTGCAAACCACGGACAATTCGCTGGATCTGATGATAAGCGGCCGCGGCTACTTCGAGATCCAGCTGCCCGATGGCAGCGCGGCCTATACCCGCAACGGCCAGTTCACCCTCAACAGTGAAGGGACCATCGTCACGCCGGGCAACGGTTATCCGCTGCAGCCGGAGATCCAGATCCCGGAGAACGCTCAGAGCGTGACGATTGGCGAGGATGGCCAGGTGTCGGTGCAGCTCAAAGGGGATGGCGCCTCCCAGGTGGTGGGCCAGATCAACACCACTGACTTCGTCAACGCCTCGGGCCTGCAGCCCATGGGCGAGAACATGTTTGTCGAGACCCAGTCCAGCGGTGCGCCGGTGCAGGGTGTCGCCGGGACGGACGGACTGGGGGTGATCAAGCAGGGCATGCTGGAGACCTCCAACGTCAACGTGACCGAAGAGCTGGTGAACCTGATCCAGGCCCAGCGGGTGTACGAGATGAACTCCAAGGTTCTCTCGGCGGTGGATGGCATGATGTCCTTCCTGATCCAGCGCACATAAGTAGGAGGCGCATGATGAAAGCCATATGGATGCTGGGACTGCTGGCGTTGGGGGGCTGCAGCAGCACGCCCAATACCGCCAAGCCCGATGATCCCGAGTTTGCCCCCGTCTACGGGGAGTCGGAGCCGGTCTCGGTCAGGCCGACCGGTGCCATCTTCCAGCCCGATCAGGTCAACGGCATCTATTCGGACATCAAGGCGCACAAGGTGGGCGACATCATCACCATCGAGCTGGCCGAGTACACTTCCGCCTCCAAGAAGGCCAATACCCAGAGCGGCAAGGATAATAAATTCACCATGAATCCAGCTGTGTTGGGCGGTGTGCCGGTGACGGCCGGTCCCTACGATCTGTCGGCTTCCCTCAGCCAGAACGGTGCCTTCAAGGGGCAGGCCAAGGCGGATCAGAGCAACAGCCTGCAGGGCAACATCTCCGTCAGCGTGGCCAAGGTCCTGCCCAACGGCAACCTGCTGGTGCGCGGCGAGAAGTGGATCATGCTCAACAACGGCAACGAATATATCCGGATCACCGGCATGATCCGCCCCGAGGATGTGACCACCGACAACAGCGTCTCATCCCAGAAGGTGGCCAATGCGCGCATCCATTACGGTGGCACCGGCGATCTGGCCAATACCCAGGAACAGGGGTGGCTCACCAGCTTTTTCAATGGCCCCTGGTGGCCGCTCTAGGAGGTGTTATGAAGTCGCTCCGTCTTGTTGCCCTGTTCTGCTGCCTGTTGCCCCTGGGGATGGCCCATGCCTCCCGGATCAAGGACATCAGCTCGGTGGAAGGGGTACGTAGCAACCAGCTGATCGGCTACGGTCTGGTGGTCGGTCTGCCGGGCACGGGTGAGAAGAGCAACGCCTTCACCGAGCAGACCTTTCGCACCATGCTGAACAATTTCGGCATCAAGGTGCCGGACAACATCAAGCCCAAGATCAAGGACGTGGCGCCGGTGGCCATTCATGCGGATCTGCCGCCGTTTGCCAAGCCGGGCCAGACCATAGACGTCACCGTGTCGGCCATCGGCGAGGCCAAGAGCCTGCGTGGCGGCACCCTGCTGCAAAGCTTCCTCAAGGGGCTGGATGGCCGGGTCTATGCGGTGGCGCAGGGCAGTCTGGTGGTTGGCGGGCTGGGTGCCGAGGGGGCTGACGGCTCCAAGGTGGTGATCAATACCCCGACCGTGGGCCGCATCGCCAACGGAGCGACCGTGGAGCGGGAAGTCCCGAATTCCTTCAGCCAGGGGGATACCATCACCTTCAACCTGAACCGCCCCGATTTCACCACGGCGCGCCGGCTGGCGGACGTGGTCAACGATCTGGTCGGCCCCAACACGGCGCAGGCGCTCGATGCTACCTCGGTCAAGGTCTATGCACCGCGGGACCCGGGCCAGCGCGTCTCCTACCTCGCCACCATCGAGAACCTGGAGGTGGATCCGGCCAGCGAGGCAGCCAAGATCATCGTCAACTCCCGGACCGGCACCATCGTCATCGGCAGCCAGGTGCGGCTCAAGCCGGCGGCCATCAGTCACGGCGGCTTGACGGTCACCATCGCGGAAAATCAGCAGGTGTCCCAGCCCAATCCTCTCTCCGGCGGGCAGACGGCGGTCACCAACAACTCCACCATCAACGTGCAGCAGGAGCAGGGACGCATGTTCAAGCTGGATACCGGGGCCACCCTGGATGATCTGGTGCGGGCGGTGAATCAGGTCGGGGTGGCGCCCGGCGATCTGATGGCGATCCTGGAGGCGCTGCAACAGGCCGGCGCCATCGAAGGCCAGCTGGTCATACTGTAATAAAGCGGCAAGGGGTTGCCACGGGCGGCAATGAGGTAAGCAAAATGGCAGAGTTAGATACCAACAGCGGCGTGAATCTGGGCATGGTGCAGGATATCCAGAACCTGGATCGCCTGCGCCAGCTGAGCCAGAGCAAGGAGGGCAAGGCGGATGCGCTCATGGCGGCGTCTCGCCAGTTTGAGTCCATTTTTACCCAGACCCTGTTCCAGAGTATGCGCCAGGCCAACCAGGTATTGACCCAGGACAGCCCCTTCAACAGCAGCTACACCCAGTTCTACGAGGGGATGCTGGATGAGCAGCGGGTCGCCGACATGTCGAGCAAGGGTGGCATCGGTCTGGCTGCCATGGTGGCCAAGCAGCTCTCGCCGGAGACCTTTACCCATCACGACGGGCGGGTGCTCAAGATGCCGCAGCGTACGGAGCGGGTCTATAAACCCTATCAACCCCCCACCTCGGCCGCCAACGATCTCATCTCAGCTTCAAAAGTTGGCAAAGATTTTGCTGACAAGGAGATGAGTGGCGATGTGCAGCCTTTGGCAACGGCTCATCGCAGTCGCCGCACCATACCGCCGATGGGGCCTGCGCAAGTGGGACACGGCATTCGCGGTGCCAAGGCGCTCGATGAAACGACACAGGTGTTTGACACCCCTGAAGAGTTTGTCAACCGGCTGATGCCGTTGGCCAAGAAGGCGGCCGACAAGCTGGGATTGAGCCCGGCAGTGCTGGTAGCCCAGGCGGCGCTGGAAAGCGGCTGGGGCAAGCGGGTGATCAAGAACGGGGAGGGGCAGGTGACCCACAACCTGTTCGGCATCAAGGCCGATCCGCGCTGGGAAGGGCCCAAGACGGTGGTCAGCACCCTGGAATACGAGAAGGGAGTGGCATCGCGCCAGAAGGCGGCGTTTCGCTCCTACGAGTCGTTCGAGGAGAGCTTCAACGACTATGTCGATTTCCTGACCTCGGGTTCCCGCTACAAGGGAGCCCTGGCCAAGGTGGACAGTCCGGATCGTTATTTCGAAGCCTTGCAACAGGCTGGATACGCCACCGACCCGCACTACGCCAGGAAACTGAAACAGGTATTGCGCAGTGATGCCATTGCCGGCTACTCCGCGACCAACAATACAGAAATGGAGCTGTAAGTCATGGCAAGCGATCTGCTTGGAATTGGTACCTCGGGTGTGATGGCCCAGCAGCGACTGCTGCAGACCACCAGTAACAACATCGTCAACGTCAATAGCCAAGGCTATGTGCGTGAACGGACCCTGATCTATACCAATGCCAACGGACTGGGTACCGGCGACATGCTGACCGAGCGGGTCATCAACGCCTATGCCCAGGGAGAGGTCAGACGCGACACGTCCGCCTTCTATGCCTCTTCCACCCGTTATCAGCAACTCGCCAACACCGACAGCCTGCTGGGTGACACCAGCAACAGCGTCGGCGCCGCCATCAGCTCCTATTTCGAGGGCTTCCATACTGCCAACGAAGCGCCTGCCGACATCTCCGGCCGCAAGACCACCTTGAGCGGGCTGAGTGGCATGGTGAACCGCTTTCACACCCTGTCGGCCCAGCTGGACAAGCAGACCGACACCATCAACACCACCATCGGCGATGAAGCCAAGCGGGTGAACAGCCTGATCAACAGCATCAACGATCTGAACCAGGCCATCATTCGCACCCAGGGCACGCCGGAAGAGAACCTGATGCTGTTCGACCAGCGCGACGAGGCCATTCGCCAGCTCTCCGAGAAGATGGAGATCCGTACCGTGCCGCAGGCCAACGGCAGCATGCTGGTCAACATGAGCACCGGCCACTCCTTGGTGCTCAACGGCAGCGTTGCCCAGCTCAGCGTGGTGCCGGGCAATCCCGATGCCCGTGAGTCCGAGTTGCAGCTGAACATGGACCCCAACAAGATCACCCTGAACAACAAGGATATTGGTGGCGGTCTCGGTGGTCTCTTCTCCGCCCGCAACGATCTGGAGCCGGCCAAGCGCGAGCTAGGTCAATTGGCAGCCGCCATGGCCGATGCCATGAACCAGCAAAACCGGTTGGGGATGGATCTGGACAACGAACTGGGGGGGGATCTCTTTTCTCTCGGTACGAGCGATGGTCTGACCTACAGCCAGAACACCGGCAGTGGCGCCGCCAAGGTGAGCTTCGTGCCCGGCAAGGGCACGGAAGTGACTACCTTTGATTACGAAGTGCAGTTCAGCAGCGCCACCGGTTACGAGGTGTTTTCGGTGGACAAGGATGGCAACCGCACTTCGTTGACCACAGGTACCACGCCGCCCGCCACGGTGCAGGTGGCGGGTCACGGTATCCAGATCGATCTCTCCGGTACCCCGGCGGCGGGGGATAGGATCCTGCTGCAGCCGACCAAGCGGGCAGCCGCCGGCTTGGGTCAGCTGGCTACCCGGGCCGAAGATCTGGCGCTGGCATCGCCGCTCAAGGCCGATAAAGGCAAGAACAACTTCGGTTCGGGCGAGATCAAGCTCAATGGCATTACCAATACCGGTGCCGGCTCAGGCTTTGGTATCAACAGTCTGAATCCGGCCTCACCTCAGATAGTGAAGATAGACGGCAGCGGCAACTATGAGGTCTATGCGGCGGACGGTACCACGTTGATTGGGGTAGCCCCCGCTTCCAGCAAGGGACAGAACCTGATGGCTGCCCTCGAGAGTCCACTGGGCGGCCCCAAGGTTTATGCCACTCCGACCCAGACTCCGGGTTACGAGTTCAGCATTACCGGCAAGGTGGAGGCCAAGGACAGCTTTACCCTCAGCTACAACACCGACGGCTTTGCCGACAACGCCAACGGGCTGGCTCTGGCGGATCTGCAGAACAAGGATCTGGTGCGCAAGAGCAGCAACGCCGGCACCAGCAACGACAAGATGACCTTCAACGAGGCTTACTCCAGTCTGGTGACCGGGGTGGGCAATACCGCCAGCCAGGCCAAGAGCCAGCTCAAGGCAGACGAAACGAAATTGACCCAGAGCAAGGGGATTTTCGAGAGTGTCTCCGGTGTCAGCCTGGAGGAGGAGGCGGCCAACCTGATCCGTTATCAGCAGTCCTATGCCGCCTCCGCCCAGATTGTCAGCACCGCCAAGACCATCTTCGATACCCTGTTGTCATCAGTGAGGTAAATCGATGCGTATCACCACCAACATGGTCTATGACCGCAACATCTCCTCGCTGAACGGCGCCAACGAGCGGCTGAGCACGGCGTATGAGCAGCTGATGACCGGCAACAAGTTCAAGACGGCGGGGGAAGATCCCTCCGGCATGAGCCAGAAGCTGGCGCTCACCAAGGAGATCGATCTCTTCAAGCAGTACGGGGTCAACGGCAGCCTGCTGGAAAACAGCCTGGGCCACGAGGAGACGGTGCTGACCGCCCTCAACACCGCCATGACCAGTGCCCAGACCCTGATCCAGAAGTCAAATAATTCAGCTATGGATTTAGAAGAACGCAAGGCTATCGCCAGCGAGCTGGAGGGGCTGCAAAAGCAGATGTTCGACCTGATGAACAGCAAGAACTCCCAGGGCGAATACATTTTCGGCGGCAACCAGAGCAAGACCCAGCCCTTCATCAAGGATGCCAGCGGCAATTATGTCTTTCAGGGGGATACCGGCCAGCGCAACATTCAGGTGTCGCCAACGGTGCAGATCCCTGCCAACGATTCCGGCTTCAATCTGTTCGAGATAGTGCCGACCCGCAGAACCAGCAGCGCGGGGAGCGCCAATATTCAGGTCGGGGTGGCCGATCAGGGCAACTTCGACAGCTTCTATCGCAACAACTACGACTCCTCACTCGCCAGCAACCAGTATACGGTGAACACCATCGCCGGTACGCCGGATACCTATGAGATCAGGGATGGCGGCGGTGCCTTGCTGCAAAGCGGCGACTATGTGGCAGGCAACAAGATCCCCTTCAACGGGCTGGAGCTGACCCTGTCGCTGCCAGCTGGAGGGGCGGCGCAAAACTTCGTACTGGATCCACCCCAGAACAACAACATCCTCGATGGCATGTCTGATTTCATCACCGCGCTGCGGGATCCCAACATCACGCCGGATACCTTCCAGCTGAAGGTGGCGGATGCCACCGCCCACATGAAGAATGCCCGCCAGAACATGGATCAGGGGTTAGGGGAGGTTGGCAGTCGGTTGAATAGCCTGGAGCAGGTGATGGGCTCGAACGAAGGGCTGAGTACCTTGAACCAGCAGGCGAGGGCCAAGGTCTCCGAAACGGATCTCTATGAGGTGATTGCCACCCTGTCAAAAGAGGATGCGGCGCTGAGCGCCACCCAGCTCTCTTTCAGCAAGATCAGCAAGCTGACCCTGTTCGACTACATTCGTTGACTGGTCA
The DNA here is from genome assembly GCF_027705405.1 of Aeromonas sp. QDB34. NCBI lineage: Bacteria > Pseudomonadati > Pseudomonadota > Gammaproteobacteria > Aeromonadales > Aeromonadaceae > Aeromonas > Aeromonas sp. QDB34. Next base: position 47,541 of record NZ_JAPDBT010000021.1, read on the forward strand.
CTCATCGCTCGCGGCCTTGATGGCTGCGAGCGATGGTTACCCGCTTGGCCCCTGTTTTTCCCGCTCGTTTATCCTCATTCAACTCCCCATGTCGGCCAATTGTAACAAGCTGTTGCCACAGGCTATTTAGCGCATTGCGACGGGTTGACTCCTATTGAGCATTCGATAATCATGCAGCCCGCACAACAGAGGGTTGTGCACATATTTGCAGCATCTCGTTAGGCGAGGCTCCTGTATAAACACAGGCCACTGATCTCACGACGTCCAGAGACGCCCAAGATCAGGACAGTTTTCATCGGATTAAGGTGTAAACCCAAGTGGCTTCCGGCATACCGGATACGTTATGCAGTGCTAAAGCTGGTACGTGGGGATGATGACACGCCGGACGGCGTCATTTCCTGCCTATTACTCGTCAATCAAATTGCTGTTTTCTTTCAGACGGCGACGGATCACCGTTCGCGCTCAGGCTTGCCTGAAATCACATGAGGTCATTTGTGATGAAGAAAACACAGACTCTACTCAATCGTCATCAACTGCTCGATCTGGCTGCCCTGCAGGGCTGGCTGGAGCACAACCTGGATCCGGTTCAGCGTGCCGATCAGCTGCTGACCCTGCGTCCGGAAGAGCTCAACTGCATCTTCGATACCCTGCCCACTGCCGATGGGGCGGCGCTGCTCAGTTCGCTGTCTGCTGACTGTGCCGGGCGTCTGCTGATGCGGCTGCATGCCAGCATCGTCAGCGTGTTGCAGGGGGCCATGCCCCGTCGCGACATGCTGACCATTCTGCGCCGGCTGGGCAGCAGTGATCGCACCATGCTGCTTGCCCGCTTCCCGGAGCAGGTGCAGTCCACCTTCTACTCCCTGCTCGACTGGCCGACCGAATCGGTGGGCGCCAACATGCGCCACGAATTCCTGGCCATCGGCGATCAGGAGACGGTGGGTAGTGCCAAGCAGCTGATCCACGATGCCTGGGACAACGCCCAGCTGTTCCAGAACCTCTATGTGGTCAACAACGACCACCGCCTGCTTGGCAGCATCTCGCTCAAGTCCCTGCTGATTGCCGACCCGCAACTGCCGGTGAGCGAGTTGATGGACCGGGAGACGGTGCGCATCAACGCCCGGGCGGATCAGGAACTGGCCGCCCGCCTGCTGATTGACCGCGACATCTCGACCCTGCCGGTCGAGGATCAGGGCAAGCTGGTGGGGATCTTCCACGTGGACGATGCCGCCGACATCCTGGAGCTCGAATCGACCGAGGATGCGGAGATGCAGGGTGGCTCCTCGCCACTCGACACTCCCTATCTGCAGGCGACTCCCTGGCAACTGTGGCGCAAGCGGGTGGGCTGGCTGCTGATCCTGTTCGTGGCCGAAGCCTATACCGGTACCGTGCTGCGGGCGTTTGAGGAGCAGCTGGAAGCGGCCATCGCGCTGGCCTTCTTCATTCCGCTCCTGATCGGTACCGGCGGCAACAGTGGTACCCAGATCACCACCACCATAGTGCGAGCCATGGCGGTCGGGGAGGTGAGCCTGCGCAACCTCGGCACCGTGCTGAAAAAGGAGATCTCCACCGGTCTGCTCATCTCGGCCGCCATCGCGCTGGCCGCCTGGGTACGGGCCTGGAGCCTGGGCGTTGGCCCCCAGATCGGCATGGTCGTCACCCTGACCATCATCGCCATCGTGCTGTGGAGCGCCACCGTTGCGTCTGTGATCCCCATGGTGCTGCGTCGCTTCCGCATCGACCCGGCCGTGGTATCCGCCCCCTTCATCGCCACTCTGGTGGATGGTACCGGTCTCATCATCTACTTCGAAATTGCCAAGCTGCTGCTGCCCGAGCTGCAGTAAGCCGCCATCCCGAAAATATAAAAGGCAGCCCATGGGCTGCCTTTTTTGTCTCGCTGCGTCGGCGTCAGCCGAGCTGGAACAGCAGTGGCCAGCCCTGCTCCTGACAGTAGCGGTGCTCCTTCTCCAGATTTTGCATCAGCAATTTGTTCTCGTCGCACCAGTCCAGTGGCAGGGTGACCACCAGCTGATCGCCGGCGGCCTGCACATGCCAATCGGGCAGCAGGTTGTCCTGGCGCCTGTGGTGGGCGGCGACCGCGAGGCGCAGGATGCGGATGCAGCGCAGTACCGTCTGTTCGTCGTGGTTGGGCAGGGAGGGCAGCTCGGAGAGCTTGAGCCCCTTGCGGTGAAAGCGTACCAGCGCGGCCAGCAGGGCCTGATCGTCCTGGTTGAAGCCGGGCAGGTCGGTGTTTTGCAAGATGTAGGCGGAGTGTTTGTGGATGCCGCTGTAGTTGATGGCAAGGCCGATTTCGTGCAGCCGCGCCGCCCAGCCGAGGATGGCGCGATAGGGCTCCTCCGGCATCTCCCAGGGGCCGCTGAGCAGATCGAACAGGGTCAGCACGCTCTGTTCAACCCGGCCAGCCTGACGCTTGTCGATGCGATAGTGGGTGGAGAGTGCCAGGGCGGTGCGCTCGCGAATGTCATGGTGCTGCAAGCGCTCCTCGAACTCGTACAGCAGCCCTTCGCGCAGGGCACCATCGGAATAGTCCATCCGCTCGATGGGCAGGGAGGTGAAGAGCCCAAGCAGGATGGCCACCGCGGCGGCAAACACCTCCTGACGCTCCTCGGTGAGGCCGGCCAGCTTGAGATCGCCGACCCGCTTGTGCCTGATCATCTCCTGCTTGAGCCGCTCGAGCCCGGCCAGGGTGATGGCGCCATCGGTCCACTCTTCCCCCTGCAACACATCGCGCACGGTGCGGATCGAGCCCGAGCTGCCGAGGCAGCTCTGCCAGCCCAGCTTGCGGTACTGGTTGATGATGGGGGCGAGCTGGTGCTGAGCTTCCAGCACGGCATTGTTGAAGGCTTTTTCGCTCAGCTTGCCGTTGGCAAAGAAGCTCTGGGTGAAGCTGACGCACCCCATCTTGCGGCTGGTGAGCGCCTTGTGATCGAACCCCTCGCCGATGATGAGCTCGGTGCTGCCGCCGCCGATGTCCACCACCAGTACCTGGCCTTCGATGTGCTGGGTATGGGCGACCCCCTGATAGATGAGGCGCGCCTCTTCCTGGCCGCTGATGATCTCGATGGGGTGGTTGAGCACCTTGGCCGCCTCGCTCACGAACTCGCGGGCGTTGCTGGCACGGCGCAATGTATAGGTGCCGGCGATGCGGATCTGATCCGGCTTGATGTTGGTCAGCCGCTCGGCAAACAGGGCGAGGCAGTCGAGGCCCCGGGTCATGGCTTCGGCAGACATGCGGCGCTGGCCGTCCATCCCCTCTGCCAGCCGGACCCGTTCTTTTATCCGATCGACGATCTGCAGCCGTCCCTCGGTGAGGCGGGCGATGACCATGTGAAAGCTGTTCGAGCCGAGATCGACGGCGGCGTACAGGCTATTGTCCATTGTTTGACTCTATGCGTTTGAGGTAGTCGTAAATCGCGACCTGGGAACGGATCTTGCGGCGGTTGCCCCGCTTCACGTATTCGTTCTTCTGGTCGGCATCGATGACCCGCGCCTTGCAGGTGTCACTCAGTTGTAGCTCGAGAATGTCGAGGATGCGCTGCTTGAGCCGCTCGTCATAGATGGGGGTGCCCACCTCGATGCGGCCGTCGATGTTGCGGCTCATCCAGTCGGCGCTGGAGATATAGAGCTGGGGATTGCCCTTGTTGTGGAACACCATCACCCGCGGGTGCTCGAGGAAGCGGTCGATGATGCTGATCACCCTGATGTTGTCGCTGAGGCCCGGCACGCCCGGACGCAGGGCACACATGCCGCGGATGATCATCTGGATAGGCACCCCGGCCTGACCGGCGGCATAGAGCCGGTTGATGAGGTCTCTGTCCACCAGGTTGTTGATCTTGAGGGTGATGCCGCTCGGCTGGCCCGCCTTGGCGTTGGCCAGTTCGTTGTCGATGAGCCGGTAGAGCTGGCGGCGGCTGTTGATGGGGGAGACCAGCAGGTGGTTGAACTTGTAGCGCCGATAGGGATATTCGATGTACTCGAACACCCCCTCCACCTCGGCGGTGATGTCCGGGTGGCGGGTCAGCAGGGAGAAGTCGGTATAGATCTTCGCCGTCTTCTCGTTGAAGTTGCCGGTGCCGATGTGGGCGTAGCGCACCGCCTCACCCTGCTCGTGGCGGGTGATGAGGCAGAGCTTGGAGTGGATCTTGAGGCTCGGCACCCCGAACACCACCTTGACGCCGGCATCGGTCAGGATGTTGGCCCAGTCGATGTTGGCCGCCTCGTCGAAGCGGGCGCGCAGCTCCACCACCACGGTCACCTTCTTGCCGTTGTTGGCGGCGTCGATGAGGGAGTGGATGATGCGTGACTTCTTGGCCACCCGGTAGATGTTGATGCGAATGGCGCTGACCGCCGGATCGAACGCCGCCTGGCGCACCAGCTCGGTGAAGTGGTGGAACTTGTGGTACGGGTAGTAGAGCAGTATGTCCTGCCTGGTGATGGCGTCGAAGGCGTTGACGAAGCCGTCAAAATCGCGGCAATCCAGCGCCGGCAGCTTGGGGTTTTCCAGATAATCCCGGCCCACGTTGGGGAAGCCGATGAAATCCTTGAAGTTGTGATAACGGCCGCCCGGCATGATGGCGTCGTAGGAGCTGATCTGCAGCTTGAGCTTCAGGAAGCTGATCATGGCTGCCGGCATCTCCCGCTCGTAGACGAAGCGCACCGGCATGGCGGTGAGGCGCTGCTTCAAGCCATCACTCATCTTGTCGACCAGGCTCAGATCCAGCTGGTCGGAGAGATCATACTCGGCATCCCGGGTCAGCTTGACCGCGTAGGCGGCTATCTCGTCGTAGTCGAAGAAGCCCTTGAAGATCTCGTCGAGACAGAAGCGGATGACGTTGTCGAGGATGATGATCTGCTTCTTGCGGCGGGTGCCCTCCGGCGGCAGCTGGAAGAAGCGGGGCAGATCGTCGGTCGGTACCTCCACCAGCGCGTACTGGATCACCTGGCCGTTCTTCTTCATCTCGATGGCCAGATAGGTGTACTCGTCTTTCAGAAACTTGACCGGGTTGACCTCTTTGTTGAGCAGGATCGGGATGATGTGGCGCAGCACCTTCTCCTTGAAGAAGACCCGCAGCCACTGCTGGATGGACTCGGAGAGCTGGTACTCGTTGACCAGGAAGATGTTGTGGCGGGCGAGCGCTATCAACAGCTCCTTGTAGGTGTTGTCGAACGCCTCGCCGAGCGCCATTACCTTCTGCTGGATGGCGCGCAGCAGCACCTTGGCCTCGTCGTCGCCGCCGTGCACTTCGTTGATCAGGATGCGGCGCTTGACGTCCGATACCCGCACTTTAAAGAACTCGTCCTGGTTGGAGGAGAAGATCCCGAGGAAGCGGACCCGCTCGATGAGCGGGACCGTCTTGTCCATTGCCTCTTGCAACACCCGTTCATTGAATGAGAGCCAACTCAGCTCCTTCTCTTCATACTGCTTGTCGGTGCTCATGTGATGCCTCTGTGGTCAGGTCGCGTCTGCGCGGCAGTTATGGCGTGGAAATATGACAGATTGATGACCATCCGCTCAGTCGATGATGGCCTGATCGATGTCGACCACCAGATCGTCCGACAGCGACTCCAGCGCGCTGATGAGATCCCCCAGTGCGAGTCGGGGCGGCAGCGCCACCAGGGCGTGGGCGTAGAAGAGCGGGGCGCCGGAGTGGGGGGCCGGTTCGCAGCCGGTGGTGAGGTCGGCCACGTTGATGTTGAGCTGGCGCAGGATGCTGGCCACCTCGTGGACGATGCCGGCTCGGTCGTTGCCGGTGACGCTGACCATCACCTGCCGTTCCGGCTCCTGGCTGAGCTGGCCTTCGGCGAAGCTGACGGTGAGGCCGGGCAGCATCACCAGCGCCTCGCACAGGCTGCGGTAGTGTTCGTCAGGCACGCTGACGTGCAGGATGCCGGCAAATTGTCCTGCCAGCTCGCTCATGGAGCTGGCCAGCCAGTTGCCCTGCTGGTGGGTGATGACGTCCGCCAGACTCTCGACGATACCGGGCTTGTCAGCGCCTATCACGGTCACGACCAATTGCTTTTGCATCCTGCTCTCCTTGGAAAATGGGTACTCCGTAGCATTGTGCCTGCTGTCACAGGCCATATGAAGCCCCGCCCACCGCAAATATGGCGAAAAAGCACCGCCGGGAGGGGGTTGGCGCCATTTCTGCACTGCCTGCGCCCGCTGCACCGTGGTAGAGTGATGCCCCTGTTTTGTATTGTGAACCGGATAGCTCTTGTGAACGGGATGTGCGCGTATGAATAGCCTTGTCGTATCGGGATTGGTGTTGTTGGTGTTGCTGCTGCTGGCGATCTTCTGGAGCAGGGGCAAGAAGGGCAAGGCGCTGCCCTATGATCTGCAGGAAACCCTGTTCAGCCCCGCTGAGCGCTCCTTCCTCGGTGTGCTGGATCTGGCGGTCGGCGACCAGGTCCGGGTCTTTGCCAAGGTGCGGGTGGCCGATGTGCTGACGCCGGAGACGGGCATGGGCAAGAGCAAGTGGCAGCAGGCGTTCAACAAGATCAGCGCCAAGCATGTGGACTATCTGCTCTGCCACCCCTCCGATCTCTCCTTCATCTGCGCCATTGAGCTCGATGACAGCTCCCATCGTCACCAGAAGCGCAAGGTGCGCGACAGTTTCCTCAAGGCGGCCTTTGACAGCGCTGGTCTGCCGCTGTTGCAGATCCCGGCAAGCAGCCATTATCAGGTCGAGGAGCTGCGCGAACAGATCCTGCCGCTGCTAAGCGGTCCCCGCCGTGCCCCGGATGAGGATCTGCTGCCAGGGGATCGCCGCGAGCCCACCTTCAGCCCCCTGCAGCTGGATCGGGTCGAGGTGGAAGAGCCTCGCCATGGCGGTCGTGCTCCGGCCGTAGCCCCCATCAAAGCGATCGTATCGCCGCGCAGTGCACCGCTGCCGGCGGCCGACGCCGAGCTGGTGGAGAATCTGTTTGCCGAGGTGGAGGAGGATGAGGACGAGTATCCCCATCAGGTGCCGCACTGCCCGCGCTGTGATGCGCCGCTGGTGGAGCGGGAAGCCAAGAAGGGCCCCCATGCCGGCCGGCTGTTCCTGGCCTGCAGCCGCTTCCCCGAGTGTCGCTACGCCGCCCCCCATACTCACGCCCGCCATTGATCCCCACCGCCTGTTTGCGGCCTGCTGCCGGCCGCAAACAGGCGCACCTGCTGGTGTTCCTGCCTCTCTTGTTTGCCCGCTGCCTGCCCACCGTACCCAAAAAAAGAGGCGACAAAATTTATCTTGTTGCGCCGTTGGGTCGATAAACTTAGGTGAAATGCGACAAATTTTGACAATGCGTCGGAATTTTGGCACTTTGTGCATCCTGCATAAAGTGCGTGGCTTGACCACATAAGCACAATAAAACAATAAGTTACGTCGAGAATAGAGGGATGGATATGATGGCAATGGGAGTGTTGATTGTTGACGCCGATGCGCAGCGGCGCCAACAGTTGGGGACAGTTCTCTCGTTCATGGGGATCCCCTGGCAGGACGTTGCCGAGGGCGATCTGGATGTGGCCATCGAGTCATCCGGCCCGTTGCAGGGGGTGTTGACCGGTTCCCTCAACGGCCGCCCGCTGGGCGAGCTGCTGACCGGATTCCCCCGGGTGCCTTTCCTGTCGCTGGTGGAGGCCGACTTTCCCAACAGCAACTTTATCGGGGTGGCCGAGGCGCCCTTCACCTACGAATCCCTGACCCGCCATCTGCACTTTTGCCAGGCCTTCGTTTCCCTCCATCCTCGCCAGCAGACCCACGACAAGGGGCAGGCGCTGCTGCGCCTGCTGGTGGGCAAGGGCAAGGGGATCCAGGAGGTGCGTCGGCTCATCAGCCAGGTGGCCGAGACCGATGCCAACGTGCTGATCCTCGGCGAATCGGGTACCGGCAAGGAGGTGGTGGCCCGCGCCATCCATGAGCTGTCCGGCCGAAGCCAGGGCCCCTTCGTGCCCATCAACTGCGGCGCCATTCCGGCTGAGCTGCTGGAAAGTGAACTGTTCGGCCACGAGAAGGGGGCCTTCACCGGCGCCATCGCCGCCCGGCGCGGCCGCTTCGAGCTGGCACAGGGGGGCACCCTGTTTCTCGACGAGATCGGCGACATGCCGCTGCCGATGCAGGTCAAGCTGCTGCGGGTGCTGCAGGAGCGGTTGTTTGATCGGGTTGGCGGCGGCAAGCCCATCCAGGCGGATGTGCGCATCATCGCGGCCACCCACCGGGATCTGGAAGCGATGATCCGTACCCAGGGTTTTCGCGAAGATCTCTACTATCGCCTCAACGTCTTCCCCATCGAGACCCCGCCGCTGCGGGATCGGGCCGACGACATCCCGCTGTTGCTGCAGGAGTTGCTCAATCGCCATGCCGAGCTGCATCAGGGGATGATCCGCCTGACCCAGCGCGCCATGGAATCCCTGATGCAGTATCCCTGGCCCGGCAACGTGCGCGAGCTCTCCAACCTGCTGGAGCGGCTGCTCATCCTCTATCCGCAGCAGATTGTCGATGTGGCTGACTTGCCGAGCCGCTATCGTTTGCTGCCGTGCGAGCCGCGGGACGAGCGGCTGACCGAGATGGACGAGCGCGATGCACTGGCCGCCGTGTTCCAGGATCCGCCCGAGCTGGATCTGCCCGCCAGCCACGCCCGTGCCATGCAGCTGCCGGAGGAGGGGGTCAACCTCAAGGAGATGCTGGCCGACCTCGAGGTGGAGCTGATCCGCCAGGCGCTGGAGTCCCAGGACGGGGTGGTGGCCCGCGCTGCCGACCTGCTCGGCATGCGCCGTACCACCCTGGTGGAGAAGATGAAAAAATACGGGATGAGCAAGGAAGCATAAGGGTCAAAGCCTTGACGCCTAGCTTCAAGGCTTTGATTTTATATGTAAATTTTAGTGGCATGGAAATTGAATAAGCTGACTCAGTCGCCAGTTTGAGGTCAGCTTTATGACAGCCCAGCCGCAGGATACCCCGCTCCAGTCTCACGAGGTGAGCCAGCTTTACGCCATCTTCACGGCGCTGCCCACCGGTGTCTTGCTGCTCGACGGCGAGGGCCGGATCACCCGCGCCAACCCGGCCGCCAAGGCGCTGCTGGGGGAGCCGCTGGAAGGTCAGGCCTGGCGCCAGATCATCGACCGCTGTTTCCAGCCCCGCGAGGATGACGGCCACGAGATTTCCCTGCGCGATGGGCGCCGGGTCCAGCTCTCGACCCAGCCGTTGCCGGATCAGCCGGGCCAGCTGGTGTTCATCAACGATCTGACCGAAACCCGCCAGCTGCAAGATCGCATCAACCACATGAAGCGGTTGTCCGCCCTTGGCAACATGGCCGCCTCGCTGGCCCACCAGATCCGCACGCCGCTCTCCGCCGCGATGCTCTATGCCGCCAACCTGGCCAACCGCACCCTCAAGCCGGAATCCCGCAGCCAGTTCCAGCAAAAGCTGATGGCGCGCCTGCAGGATCTTGAAAAGCAGATCAGCGACATCCTGCTGTTTGCCCGCAACGGCGACAACCAGGTGGTGACCCCGACGTCGGTGCAGGGGTTGCTGGCCGAGGTGCAGGCTGGCGCCGAGGCATTTTGCAACCAGCAGGGCTGTGAGCTGCACATGGAGGCGCCGGAGCCCGATCTCTGCCTGCTGGCCAACAGCAGCGCACTGGCGGGGGCCGTCAACAACCTCATCGCAAATGCCCAGCAGGCCGGCGCCACGTCGCTTCTGGTGAGCGCGGTGCGCAGCGGCGCCCGGGTGGAACTGCGCATTCTCGATAATGGCAAGGGGATGCCCGCTCACCTGCTCAGCCAGATTTTCGAACCCTTCTTCACCACCCGCTCCCAGGGCACCGGCCTTGGGCTGGCGGTGGTGCAATCCGTGGTCCGTGCCCATCAGGGCGAGGTCAGCGTGGCCTCGGTACCCGGTGAGGGAACCTGTTTTACCCTGTCGTTCCCCCTGCACCAGCAAGCGGTGCAGCTGGGGGGTGTAGCATGAGCGTCAGGCTCGTGGAAATGAATATTGCAGCGGCCAGGTTGGCTGTGGTGGGAGGTGTAGCATGACTCAGGCCCGGATCCTGGTAGTGGAAGATGACAATGGCCTGCGCGAAGCGCTGGTGGATACCCTGTTGCTCGGCGGCTATGAGTGCCGTGAGGTGGACAGTGGGGAGCGCGCTTTGCTGGCTCTGTCGCGCCAGAATTTCGACATGGTGATCTCGGATATCCAGATGGGAGGCATGGATGGCCTGACCCTGCTGGCCAACATTCGTCAGCAATATCCCCAGGTGCCGGTGCTGTTGATGACCGCCTACGCCAACATCGACGGTGCGGTGCGCGCCATGCGCGAAGGTGCCATCGATTACCTGGCCAAGCCCTTCTCGCCTGAGGTGCTGCTCAACCAGGTCAGCCGCTATGTGCCGGCCCAGAAGGTGGAGAAGCGGGCCGTGGTCTACGGCGATCCCAAGACCGCCGAGTTGTTCCAGCTGGCGACCCGGGTGGCCAGAAGCGAGGCCACCGTGATGGTGACCGGTCCGAGCGGGACGGGCAAAGAGGTGCTGGCCCGCTACATCCACGACAACTCCAGCCGCGCCGAGCAGGCGTTCGTCGCCATCAACTGCGCCGCCATTCCGGAAAACATGCTGGAGGCGACGCTGTTCGGCTATGAGAAGGGGGCCTTTACCGGCGCGGTACAGGGTTGCCCCGGCAAGTTCGAGCAGGCGCAGGGGGGGACCCTGCTGCTCGACGAGATCACCGAGATGGATCTGGGGCTGCAAGCCAAGCTGCTGCGGGTGCTGCAGGAGAAAGAGGTGGAGCGGCTCGGCAGTCGCAAGATGATCCCACTCGACGTGCGGGTCATCGCCACCAGCAACCGGGATCTGAAAAAAGCGGTGCAGGACGGCCTGTTTCGCGAGGATCTCTACTACCGGCTCAATGTCTTCCCGCTGCGCTGGACGGCGCTGTGGGAGCGTCCTGGCGACATACTGCCGCTGGCGGAGCACCTGCTGGCGCTGCATGCCGGTCAGCAGGGACTGCCGACGCCGCAGCTGACCGAGCCCGCGCGCGAGCGGCTGCTGGCTCACCCCTGGCCTGGCAACGTGCGCGAGCTCGACAACGTGGTGCAGCGCGCCCTCATTCTGAGCCCCGACGGCCTCATCGGCTGCGAGCACCTCATCCTGGAAGAGGTGGAGGAAGAAGAGATCCGCCTTGTCGGCAGTGAGCGCAGCAGCGGCAGCGAACACCTGGGCAGCGAGCTCAAGCAGCAGGAGCACCAGATCATTCTCGACACCCTGCAGGATTGCAACGGCAGCCGCAAGGCGGTGGCCGATCGGCTCGGTATCAGCCCGCGCACCCTGCGCTACAAGCTGGCCCAGATGCGCGAGGCGGGGATCGACCTGCCGGCCTGATGTCACTCCGGCCCGGCCAAGGGCCACAGTGCGGGAGGCATCATGGTCTTGGCGGCCAGCCTCGATTATCATGGGGCCTCGGCGTTATGAGCCCGATTCCTGTCTGCATCGCAGCACAGGGGTCGGCGCCTTTATAAGGGACCCCTATGATCTCTCATCGAAAACTCGAAACCGTACTCAACCATCTGCTCGAACCGCATGCCATCAAGGATTACTGCCCAAATGGCCTGCAGGTGGAGGGGCGTGAGCGCATTCGCAAGGTGGTGACCGGCGTCACCGCCAGCCAGGCCCTGATCGATGCGGCCGTGGCCGCCGATGCTGACGCCATTCTGGTCCATCACGGCTACTTCTGGAGCGGTGAACCGGCCCAGATCACCGGCATGAAACAGCGCCGCATCAAGACCCTCTTGACCCACGACATCAACCTGTTTGCCTACCACCTGCCGCTGGACGTGCACCCCGAGGTGGGCAACAACGCCCAGCTCGCCAAGCTGCTCGACATCAAGGTGCGCCGCGGCCTCGAGCCCTGGAACAGCAAGAGCGTCGCCATGGTGGGCAAGCTGGAAGAGCCCATGAGCGGTAGCGATTTTGCCAAGCTGATTGCCGAGCGGCTCGGCCGTGAGCCGCTCCATTGCGGCGACAGCGGCCCCGAGCTTATCCGCTCGGTGGCCTGGTGCACCGGCGGCGGTCAGAGCTACATCAATCTGGCGGCGGAGCAGGGCATCGATGCCTTTATCTCCGGCGAAGCCTCCGAGCAAACCATCCACACGGCCCGCGAGATGGGCATGCACTTCTATGCCGCCGGCCACCACGCCACCGAGCGTTACGGCGTCAAGGCGCTGGGGGAGTGGCTGGCGACGGTGCACGGGCTGGATGTGACCTTTATCGATATCGACAATCCGGTCTAGGTTCGATTAGCCGCATAGCGGCGTAATCGGACGTGATGACAGCAATTGCGCTGGTAGATAGAAATGACAAGGGAGGCCTGGGCCTCCCTTGTTCTATTTTGCATGCTGTTGTTCGCGATTACTCGCTGGCATAGCCTGCCGGGCCAAGCTGCTTGCCATCGAGCAAGGCAGACCCTGCTCGCATCTGCAAGCGCCCTTCACAGAACCACTGCACCACCAGCGGGTAGATGCTGTGCTCCTGCACCTGTACCCGGGACGCCACCTCGTCGGCATCATCCCCTTCGAAGATGGGGACGCGGGCCTGCAGGATCACCGGGCCGCCATCCAGCTCTTCGGTGACGAAGTGGACGCTGGCGCCATGCTCGTCGTCACCGGCGTCGATGGCGCGCTGGTGGGTGTGCAGCCCCTGATACTTGGGCAGCAGGGAGGGGTGGATGTTGATCATCCGCCCGGCAAAGTGCAGCACCAGATCGGCACTCAGGATCCGCATAAACCCGGCCAGTACCACCAGATCGGGCTGATAGTCCGCCATCAGCGCCAGCAGGGCCGCGTCATACTCTTCCCGGCTGGCAAACTGCTGCTGGGCGAGGATGGCGGTGGCCACCCCCGCCTCTTTGGCACGCACCAGACCATAGGCATCGGCCTTGTTGCTGATGACGCCGACCACCTGACCGGTAATCTTGCCGCCGGCACAGCCATCGAGGATGGTCTGCAGGTTGCTGCCGTTGCCGGAGATCAGCACCAGGATACGCTTCATGGGGGAGGTCATTTGGCTGTTGATCCGGTCATTCATTGAATGATGACCTGCTCCTCACCATCGGCCGCCTTGGCGATATGGCCGATATGCCAGGCGTTCTCACCTTCGGCCTTGAGCAGGGTCAGCGCTTTTTCCAGCTGATCTGCCGGCAGGGCGATGATCATGCCGACGCCGCAGTTGAAGGTGCGGTACATCTCGTGGCGGGTGACGTTGCCGGCCTGCTGCAGCCAGCTGAACACCGCCGGCCACTGCCAGCTCTGCTCATCGATTACCGCCTGGGTGTTGGCGGGCAGCACGCGCGGGATGTTCTCCCAGAAGCCGCCACCGGTAATGTGGGACAGGGCGTGGATCTCGCACTCCTTGATGAGCTTGAGCACGGGTTTCACGTAGATGCGGGTCGGTTCCAGCAGGGCGTTGGCCAGGGTGGTGTCACCCAGCGGCTGCTGCACGTCGGCCTTGGAGACTTCCAGGATCTTGCGCACCAGCGAGAAGCCGTTGGAGTGGGGGCCGCTGGCGGCCAGGGCGATCAGGGCATCCCCTTCGCCGACCTTGCTGCCGTCAATGATCTCGCTCTTCTCCACCACACCGACGCAGAAGCCGGCGATGTCGTAGTCTTCCCCTTCATACATGCCCGGCATCTCGGCGGTTTCGCCGCCCACCAGGGCGCAACCGGACTGCTCGCAGCCGGCACCGATGCCGGTGACCACGGCCGCGGCGGTGTCGACGTCCAGCTTGCCGGTGGCATAGTAGTCGAGGAAGAAGAGGGGCTCGGCGCCCTGCACGATCAGGTCATTGACGCACATGGCCACCAGATCGATGCCGACGGTGTCGTGCTTCTTCAGGTCGATGGCGAGGCGCAGCTTGGTGCCCACCCCGTCGGTGCCGGAGACCAGCACCGGCTCCTTGTAGCCCGCAGGGATTTGACACAAGGCCCCAAAGCCGCCAAGACCACCAAGGACTTCAGGACGACGAGTGCGCTTTGACACGCCCTTGATACGTTCAACCAGTGCATTGCCGGCATCGATATCCACGCCAGCATCCTTGTAGCTCAGTGAGGTTTTGTCAGTCACGCGTATTCCCCGTCATATAAAGAAGTGGAGGGTAAAATTCGGGGCGTATTCTAACAGTGGCGGTGAAAAACCAGAAAGGAAATCGTTTGCGCGTTTTTGCGCGGAAATGCTCTACAAGCGGCGGCTTTTGTTGTATGATTCCGCGATTTTTTTGCGGCAGTTAGAGGAGATAATAATGAAAGTCGTTGAAGTCAAACACCCCCTGGTCAAGCACAAGATCGGTCTGATGCGTGAAGGCGATATCAGCACCAAGCGTTTCCGTGAACTGGCCAAGGAAGTGGGCAGTTTGTTGACCTACGAAGCGACCTCTGACTTCGAAACCGAGAAGGTTACCATCGATGGCTGGAATGGGCCAGTGGAAGTTGACCAGATCAAGGGCAAGAAGGTCACCGTCGTGCCCATCCTGCGTGCCGGTCTTGGCATGATGGATGGCGTGCTGGAGCACATGCCGAGCGCCCGCGTCAGCGTGGTCGGCATCTACCGCGACGAAGAGACCCTGCAGCCGGTTCCCTATTTCGAGAAGATCGTCAGCAACATCGAAGAGCGTCTGGCGCTGGTCATCGACCCCATGCTGGCTACCGGCGGCTCCATGATCGCCACCATCGACCTGCTCAAGAAGAAGGGCTGCCAGTCCATCAAGGTGCTGGTGCTGGTTGCCGCGCCGGAAGGCATCAAGGCGCTGGAAGCCGCTCACCCGGACGTGGAGCTGTTCTGCGCCTCCATCGACCAGGGCCTGAACGAGAAGGGCTACATTGTCCCGGGTCTGGGCGACGCCGGCGACAAGATCTTCGGCACCAAGTAAGCCTCGATCGCCTCATCGCGCGCCAGCTGGCGCGCAAACGGAGCCGGCACCCCGCCGGCTCCGCTGTTTCTCCCGCCCCGGCTTGCTGCCATGCGCGCCTTGCCGCTACCATAAGCACCATCTCCCATTTCGAGACTCCTCTCATGCTCAAACGTGTTGTGACCGCCCTCTGCTGCGGCTTGTCATTCATGGTGTCGGCCGCCCAGGTGCGGCGTTTTTCAAGATAGTTGTCGCGTAAACCTGTTTTAAACTGCCTGTTTTTGCTCTGGTTCGGACCTATCAGGA
>NZ_JAPDBT010000022.1:0-59694 GCF_027705405.1 Aeromonas sp. QDB34
CGACACTCTTTATCCGCCCCCGGTCTTCACTTTTAAATGGTTCAGGTCAGGCGACAACTATTCTGACACCGGGGGGGGTCTTGGTATCGAATCTTGTTGTACGTGGCGGCTTGCGCCACCCTGTTGCTGCCATCCTTGCTGCTGGCCGGCGAGCCATTGCGAGTGGGGGTCAGCTTCGCCATTCCGCCCTATGTGATCGAAGAAGAGGGTCGCGGGATCGAGCTCGACCTGATGAGAGAGGCCTTTCGGGACAGCGGCTATGAGCCTCAATTCGAATATCTGCCGCTGGAGCGCACCTTCCGCATGCTGGAGTCCGGCAAGCTCGATGCCATCATCAACGTCAAACCCGGCATGTTGCACGACGTCTTCCTGTCGCAGCCGGTGATCGCCTTCCACAATCGGGTGTTCACCCTCAATAAAACCCACATCAGCACCCTGGACGACATGAAGACGCTGAGGGTGAGTGCCTTCCAGCGTGCCCGTCAGGTGCTGGGAGGTGCCTTTGCCAGCATGGCTGACCAGAATTCCCGTTACGAGGAGGTCGCCAAACAGCAGGGGCAGGTGCACAGGTTGATGCTGGGGCGGGTGGATGCGGTGATCCTGGAGCAGCGGGTTTTTTATTACTATCTGGCACAGCTGGCCAACAGCAAATATGGGGCCGAGCTCTATGCTCCCGGCCGGGTCCGGCAATACGATCTGTTTGCTCCGACTCACTACCATTTTGCCTTTCGCAAGGCGGCGCAGCAGCGCTGGTTCGATCGCCGGCTCGATGCCATGCGAGCCGATGGCCGTTATCAGCAAATATTTGCCCGCTACGGGGCCACGCCCTGAGCCTCCTGAAAACATAAAAGCCAGCCCGAAAAGGCTGGCTTTTTGTTACTGGCTCCAAAGGAACTACAGCATGGGGAGCGTTACTTCATCGCGCCGCCATTTTTCAGATCTGCTTTCTGACGTTTGGCTTCGCGCTTCTCTTTCAGTGACATCTGCGGTTTTTTCTTGGCATCTTTGCCGTTGTGATGTTCTTTGTTACTCATCATCAAACTCCAAAAATGTTACCCAGACAGTTGGAACCCAGGTTCCAGCATGCCATCCGAATCGTAGACTACAGTACGCTTTCAGTGACGATCCTGCGATCGCACTCAGTCCAGCATACCCCTAATCTTGCGCAAGAATCCACCCTCATCCCATCACCCAGTGGCAGCAGGTGTTCACCCGCTTCCGCTGACCCGATCCGGCTGGGGAATGAACGGCCGGAGAAGCGATATATTCCTTATAAAATAACGCCAAACAGGTTTATTTCATGGCGGCATGAAATAAAGCACTGAATGCCAAAATGAATTCTCTTTAAATAATGAGAGATAATTTAGATAAGCATTCTCACTATCGCCAGAAACAAAAAGTTACAACCCAAAGCAGCGCCACACAGGACAAGCTGATATTATCCAGCCCTATTTGTGAAAATATTCCAGCGAGAATAAGGACGTCCCATGACCAGAAAAACCAGAGCGGCCTTGGTCTCAGTTTGCTCCAATATCACCTTGATTATCATGAAGATATTTGCCGGCATACTGAGCGGATCCGTCAGTATTATTTCCGAGGCCATTCACTCGGCCATGGACCTGGTGGCGGCATTGATCGCGCTGGTGGCCGTACGTAAATCGGATATTCCTCCCGACCAACGCCACCCCTACGGCCATGACAAAATTGAAAACGTCTCCGGCGTGATCGAAGCGCTGCTGATCCTGCTGGCAGCCGGCTGGATAATATTCGAGGCCGTCGGCAAATTGATCACGCCAACCCCGATCGAGGGGGTGGGGCTCGGTGTGCTGGTCATGCTGTTCTCGGCGCTGGTCAACACTGGCGTCTCCGCCTACCTCTACCGGGTGGCCAAGGAGGAAGAGTCCGTGGCCCTGGCCGCCGATGCACTGCATCTGAAGGCTGACGTACTGACCTCGCTCGGGGTCGCCGTCGGCCTGCTCGGTATCTGGATTGCCGCCAGACTGGGCTACAACCTCTATCTGCTTGACCCCATTGTTGCCATCTGTGTCGCCCTGTTCATCCTCAAGGAGGCGATCGCCATGCTGAAGCAGGCCTTCCAACCCCTGCTGGACCACAGCATGAACGAGGAAGAGCTGGCTATCACCACCCAAGTGATCGAGGAGTGCTGCCCGGAGCATGGCGGCTTTCACGATCTGCGCAGCCGGCAGGCCGGACGCCGTCGTCACATCGACTTCCACCTGACCTTGCCAAAAGAGATGAGCATAGAGCACTCCCACGCCATCTGCGATCGGATAGAGCAGGGCATCATGCGACACCTCCCCCACGCAGTCGTGCTGATCCATGTTGAACCGAGCGGGCATGGTTAACGGCGCTGAGCCGTGCGAGGGGGATGCGGCAGGCCATTCCCTTCGGCAACAACCATCCGATGGGCCGGTATTCGAAAACGGTGTCGATTGTGCAATAAACGGCCGGCAGGTGTGGTAGGGTGGACTATTCCCGCCATCAGGAGCACGCCGTGAAAAAGTTGGAAATGAAGGACCTCACCGATGCCGAAAAGGCCGAGATCACCCTGCTGCTCCAAAAAGCACAGGCCAATGCAGATCATCAACTGAGCAATGCCGAACGCAACCGCATCCGCGAGGAAGGCAGACTCAAGATAGTCGCAGACCGTGCTGCCGCCGCCAAAGTGGCCGCCAAACTGGCACGGGAAAAGGCCAAGGAACGAGCCAGCAAGCAGGTGTTGCCAGAGACATTCAGCTGGGTGGATTCCGTCAGCAACAAGTTTCGCAGCAAACGCTGACGGCCAATCCCCACGCTCAAGCGCCACCGACCTCAACCAGCCAACTCACACCATGGCGGAGAACAACCCTCTGCCATGGTGTGTCCAGCGGCCTGCAACGGCGCAGGATCCTGCACTGCAGACACCCACACCGGGAGTCGCTGCGTCGATATCCGACCACTCGCAGCGAGATAAAATTTGCTTTAAGAAAATGGGCATGTTTTAATCTTTTGCGATGGTTCGGTAGTTCAGACCTGGTTATGTTAGGCAGTCATTTTAGTAAAGCAGCGATTAGTATAAGAATTATCCATGATTCTTCTTATCAAATAATTCTCCTTCTTTAGTGCTCCCCATACGTATTGCTGACGAAAAATCATAGATTGCCATTTGGCACTTTAAACACTATTTAAGGAAATTATCATGTCCAACAAAATGACTGGTACCGTCAAGTTCTTCAACGCCGAGAAAGGTTTTGGCTTCATCTCCCCGACCGACGGCAGCAAAGACGTGTTCGTTCACTTCTCCGCCATCCAGACCCCGGGCTTCAAGACCCTGGACGAAGGTCAGCGCGTTGAGTTCACCATCGAGCAAGGCCAGAAAGGCCCGGCTGCTGCTAACGTAGTAGCTCTGTAATTCAAGCCGGGGATCCGGTCCGCCTGCTCATGCCGGCTGGTACGATCCGCTGCAAGAATTGAAAAAACCCGCTTCGGCGGGTTTTTTGTTGTCTGCCATTTGCCATTCCCCCTCTGCCGACCCTCTCAGCCTTCTCACTGTCCCGCCCCCTCTTCCCGTCACCGCGCCACACATGCTCCTCATCCCGCATCTGCTGGTGAGAGGATAACCGCACAATATTAATGAGATTAATTATCATTTACACATCATCCAGCGATCACTACAATGCCTGCCGACCGACTTGGTGATTATCCAATTGAACCTTTTCTGGTCCTGGTTTCACGCGGGATGCGATGAAACCGCCCCATCGATTCACCCAAAGGATGAATGCATCTTCTTACTAAAAGAGTTCAGGCCAACATGATAACAATGCACCGCAACAAGCTGACCACGCTCATTCTCGCCGCCCTCGCATCACACGCCTATGCCGCCGAGCAGGAGGTCATGGTCGTGACCGCCTCCGGCTTCCAGCAGAAGATCGAGGATACCGCCGCCTCCATCTCGGTGGTGACCCGCGAGCAATTGGAGAAACGCGCCTATCGCGACGTGACCGACGCCCTGAAGGATGTGCCCGGGGTAGTGATCACCGGCGGTGGCAGCAGCAGCGATATCAGCATTCGTGGCATGGGCTCCAAGTACACGCTGATGCTGGTCGACGGCAAACGGGTCGACAGCCGTGGCACCCGTCCCAACAGCGACGGCCCCGGCATCGAGCAGGGCTGGCTGCCGCCGCTGCAGGCGATCGAGCGGATCGAAGTGGTGCGTGGCCCCATGTCCTCCCGCTACGGCTCTGACGCCATGGGCGGCGTCATCAACGTCATCACCCGCAAGACCGCCAGCATGACGGCCTGGCAGGGCTCGCTGCATGCCGACTCGACCTTCCAGGAGAACAAGGAGTCCGGCGACATCTTCCAGACCAACGCCTATACCGCCGGCGCTCTGGTGGATGGACTGCTGGGGATGCGGGTGAACGGCCAGCTCTCCCACCGTGGCGAGGATCAGTTCCAGAACGGGTTCGCCGAGCAGGAGATGCGCAGCGGTACGGCCGTCTTCAGCCTGACCCCGGACGAGCACAACCGCTTCGATTTCGAGGCCAGTCGCGGCCTGCAGGATCGCAACCGCACGCCGGGTGAATCGCTCTCGGCCAAGTCAAAACCCAGCCTGAGCACCTACGAGCGCACCAACTTCGCCATCACCCACGACGGCCGCTATGACTTCGGCTCCTCTACCAGCTACCTGCAGCGGGAAGAGAACACCAACCCCGGCCGTCAGATGAAGCTCATCAACACCATCGCCGATACCCACACCCAGTTTGAACTGGGGGCTCACTATCTGAGCGTGGGTGGCCAGTACCGCTACGAGGATCTGCAGGATCAGGGCAACCAGCTCAACGTGGCCAACCGCGCCAATCAGCTGACCCGCTGGAGCTGGGCCATGTTCGTGGAAGATGAGTGGTCGCTGACCGACACCTTCGCCCTGACCGGCGGCGTGCGGATGGATCAGGACCAGAACTACGGCACCCACTGGAGCCCGCGTCTGTACGGGGTCTGGCACCTGGCCGAGTCCTGGACGCTGAAAGGGGGCGTCTCCACCGGCTATCGTTCACCGGATCTGCGCATGTCGGCCGCCAACTGGGGCCAGGCCACCGGCGGTGGCACTCAGGACGGCATGCTGGTCGGCAGCCCGGAGCTGAAACCGGAAACCAGCGTGAGCCAGGAGATCGCCCTGCTGTGGGATGGTCAACAAGGCTTGAACACAGGGCTGACCCTGTTCAATACCGACTTCGAAGACAAGATCTCCGAGATCCGCCGCTGCGAAAGCAAGAGCAACCCCTCCTGCACCCTGAACGGTCACACCTATGACTTCATCAGCGATCGCATCAACGTCGACAAGGCGAACATGCGCGGGGTGGAAGGCACGGCCAACTGGACCATCAACGACGCCTGGTCGCTGGCCTCCAGCTACACCTTCACCCAGTCCGAACAGAAGAGTGGGGCGATGGAAGGCAAGCCGCTGAACCAGATGCCGCGCCACATGTTCAACACCACGGTCGACTGGCAGACCACCGAGACCGTCAGCCTCTGGTCACGGGTCAACTTCCGCAGCAAGACCTCTGATTACCTGAGCCGGGTCAAGATGGCCGAGGGCACCCCCTCCTACACCTTCTTCGACACCGGTCTGGTCTACAAGGCCAACGAACACCTGGATGTCACCGCCGGCGTCTATAACCTGTTCGACAAGACAGTGGATTACACCAGCTTCGGTACCGTGCTGGATGGTCGCCGCTACACCTTGGGCATGACCTACAACTTCTGATGACACGCCGCCGCCCGACTTGGGCGGCGGTTTTTTATTCCCCCGCCTCGCCAGCCGCCTCTTTCACGTAGCTGGCCGCCAGCCAGGTGTTGCGCCCCTGCGATTTGGCGCCATACATCAGCTGATCCGCCTGCAACAACACCCGTCGACCTTCCGCCCCGCCCCCTGCCGGCACCCACACCGCCCCCGTGCTGATGGAGATGCCGAGCGCACCGGCGCTGGTTGGCAACTTGTGGCTATTCACCTCCCGCCCGATCCGGGCAGCCCACTGCTGCAGCGTCGCCATGTCCGCCACCAGCAGGCTGATGCAAAACTCCTCCCCGCCGATACGGGCAAACAGGGCGCTGGCGGGCAGCACCCGCTGTACCTGCGCCACCATGGCCGACAACACCTCGTCCCCGACCCCGTGACCGAAGTGATCGTTGATCCCCTTGAAGCGATCGAGATCGAACAGCAGCAGGGCCGAGGCCTGACCGCTGGCCAGCCGCTGCTCCAGCAGTGGCAAAAAGGCGCGCCGGTTGAGGATGCCGGTCATGGAGTCGGTGCCGGCAAGGCGCTCCAGTCTGGCGTTGGCCTGAATAAGCTCGGCGGTACGGCTGGCCACCGCCCGCCGCAACTGGATGATGTAGGCCATCAGCACCAGGCCGCCGATGGCCAGCAGCCAGGGCCAGAGGTGGACCGGGTAGACGGTCTCGATGTGCATCCACTTGCGGACGATCCGTTCCCGATCCGCCTCGCCGATGCGGGAGAAGCCCTGCTCCAGCTCCTGCTGCAGCGCCTGGTTGCCCTTGGCGACGGCGAAGCGGATCTCGTCGCTGTAGAGATGGCGTACCGGGATGAAACGGGTGGGATCCGCCGAGGTGTAGATGTAGAAGTTGGCTACCTGCAGATCGGCGATGAAAGCATCCAGTTCGCCGCTGAAGGCCGCACGCAGCATGGCGTCGTTGTCATCGAAGGTACGCAGGCGCGTGGTGGGGAAGTGCTTGCGGGCGTAGTACTCCTCGTAGCCCCCCGTCACCACCCCCACGCTCTCGTGCAGCAGGTAGTAGTTCACGTCCGAGCCGCGCAGGGAGTTGGCGAAGAAGAGCTGGGAGTCGACATGTGAGAGGGCCTGACCGTAGTCGTAGACCAGATTGCGCTCCGGCGACCAGAGCAGGCCGCCATGGACATCGGCCTGGCCGTTGCGAACCAGGTCCAGCGAGGCCTGCCAGTCCACCAGCTTGAACTGGATCGGGCGACCGGTGACCCTGCCATATTCGCGCCACAGATCGATCAGCAGGCCATCGGGTTCCCCCTCTTCATTGAGGTAGGAGAAGGGCTGCCAGGCCTTGGAGTTGGTCACGATGAGCGGCTTGGGCGGCGTATTTGCCAACACGGGCCACGCCTGTGCCAAGAGCAACAACCACACCCCGCACCAGACTCGCCACCGAAAACCAGAATCGCCCGCCATCCCTGCACCAACCTTGCTGTTTGGCCGTCTGTGCGGCCATCGATTATCGCCACCTTCAGCATAGAAGAACAAGCATGAGCGAGTATGAAATAGGCGTGATTTCAGTCAGATAAGTGCAAGATAAAAAACGGGGAGGCGGCTCGTCGCCACCCTCCCCGCCCTGCTCCCGCCGCTCTTACAGCGGCAGGCTGATGCGCGCTTCCAGCCCGCCCTGCTCGCGGTTGTGCAGGGTCAGCTCGCCGCCGTGCTGGTGCACCAGGGTGCGGGCGATGGAGAGCCCCAGCCCCACGCTGCCGGATTCGGTGTTGCGGGCCTCGTCGAGTCGCACGAACGGCTTGAACACGTCCTCCAGCCTGGCCGGATCGATGCCGGGCCCCTGATCACAGACCCGGATCACCAGCTCGCTGTCGGTACGCTCCAGCGACACCTCTGCACTGCCGGCGTACTTGATGGCGTTGCCGATGAGGTTTTGCAGTACCCGGCGCAGGGTATTGGCGCGACAGGCGTAGACCTGCTTGCCCTCGGCCAGGCAGGTGACCGGCTGGCCGGTGTCGGCATAGTCGTCGCACAGGCTCTCCAGCAGGCTGACCAGATCCAGCTCCCGAGTCGCCTCCTGCTGCCCCTCCTCCCGGGCAAAGCTGAGGGTCGCTGCCAGCATCTGCTCCATCTGCTGCAGGGTCTGCTGGATCCGATCCTTGTCCTCCCCCTCGTCCAGAAACTCGGTGCGCAGCCGCAGGCTGGTGATGGGGGTGCGCAGATCGTGGGAGATGGCCGCCAGCATCCGGGTGCGGTCCTGCACGAAACGGTCGAGCCGAGTGTGCATGCGGTTGAAGGCCTGGATGGATTCGCGCACCTCGGTCGGCCCCTCTTCCCGCAGTGGCTCTATGTCCTCGCCACGGCCGAGTCGATCCGCGTTGGCGGCCAACTGCTTGAGCGGCAGGGTGGCGCGGCGGAACAGCCAGATCATCAGGCCGATCACCAGGCTCGCCACCAGCATCAGGTTGAGGGTGGTCTGCCAGGACCAGCTGGCCGACTCCTTGTCCACCAGCGAGCTGAACTGCAGCCAGCCACCGCGTGGCAGCTGGATGGAGCCGTACAGCCGCATGTCCTGCGGTGGCGGCATCCCCTTGCGATCCTTCATCATCCGGCTGTGGTGCTGCCAGGCGCGGCTGCGCTGGGCATCCTGCTTGAGCTCGGCGCTGATCTCCACCATCAGGGTCGAGGGGTAACCCAGCCGGGAGCGCACCAGCTGCTCGAAGCGGGGACTGCGGTTGTCCGGTTGCAGCGGCTCGTCGGCGATGCGCAGCAGCAAGGTCTCGCTGCGGCTCGCCTTGATGATCTCGTCATAGAGGGAGGGGGGAGAGAGGGCCAGCAGCCGCACCACGGAGACGATGCGCTGCATGGCGTTGCGGCTGTTGATGTAGCCGAGCGCCTCCTCCCGATCCGTACGGTAGATCTGGATGCTGAGCAGCTGGATCAACACCAGCCCGGCCAGCGCCACCAGGATGATCTGGCCGGTCAGCCCCTTGGGCCACAGTTTCGACCAGCCACGCTTGAGGATCCCCACGGCCTTATACCTGGGTCACATCGGCGGCGAACAGGTAACCGCCGCCCCAGATGGTCTTGATCAGCTCCGGGTTCTTGGGATCCCGCTCCAGCTTGCGCCGCAGCCGGCTCACCAGGGTGTCGATGGCCCGGTCGAACGCCACTGCCTCGCGGCCACGGGCCAGATCCAGCAGTTGATCCCGGCTCAGCACCCGCTGCGGCCGTTCCAGAAAGACCCGCAGCAGGTCGAATTCGGCGGTGGAGAGGCTCAGGCCCACTCCTTCCTCATCCACCAGCTCGCGCCGGTTGATGTCGAGCAGCCAGCGATCGAAGCGCAGATCCCGGGTCAGCGTTTCGGCCGCCGGCTGCGGCTCGACCTGGGTGCGGCGCATCACCGCCTTGATGCGGGCCAGCAGCTCGCGCGGATTGAACGGCTTGGCGAGGTAGTCGTCGGCCCCCATCTCCAGCCCTATGATGCGGTCGGTCTCCTCCCCCATGGCGGTGAGCATGATGATCGGCAGACTGGACTTGGCCCGCAGCTCGCGGCACAGGGTCAGGCCGTCTTCTCCCGGCATCATCAGATCCAGCACCAGCAGATCGAACTCCCGCTCCTCCAGCAGCCGCTTCATCTCCTTGCCATCCCGGGCACAACTGACCCGCAGGCCGTGCTGTTCCAGAAAACGCTTCAGCAGATCGCGGATCTCGCTGTGATCGTCGACCACCAGAATGTGGGTGCTGCTTTGGTTCATGAGGCCTCTCCTGTTAGAGCTGGCACGAGTATACGAAAATCTGCCGGGCGGTTTGTGTCAAAGTGTGCCAGATCAGCAAGATGCCACACTCTGCTACAAAAAAGCGCCCGTTCGGCAAAGTTGAGACACAAGCCGGCTGTTTACTGTGGCCATCCCATCGGTTGCAGGAGTAGACAGGCCATGCTGGCCCTCACCACCCCCTTGCTGCTGGCCTTTGCCGCCAGCGAAGCCCTTGCCAGAAAGGCGAACGGCAGCTCAACCCAACCGGCGAGCCCCCCGGACCACCAGCAGACATCCTCCGCCGACATGGCCCCCGGCCGCGGCGATGCCAAGGGAGCAACCGAATCCCCTTCGTCATGATGTGTGGCCGCCAGGCGGCGGCTGCGCACCCTGACTTTTCTGCCGCCATCTTGCGGCGAGTCATACCAAGGAGACCAATATCATGATCAACAAGAGCCTGACTCTGTTAATGCTGGCCGGCCTGGCCCACACCGGCCTGGCCCAGGCCGCCCTGCCCGCCGACGTCAGTGCCGCCCCCGGCCTGCTGTTCGTCAACTGGCACGACGCCGTCAGCAGCAATGAGGCACACCCCACTCTGGTGATCCGCAACGCCACCGGCGACGTGCTCAAACGGGTGCCTGCCGAGTTGCAGGGGATGCAACAGGTGCGTCTGCCGATGCGGGCCCAGGGTGACCTGACCCTCAGCCTGGACGGTGAGAGCAGCAGCTATCGCATGCCCTACAGCGTCGGCAGCGGTCGCCAGCGCTAAGCCGGCCCCAGCCTAAAAATACCCCGCCAGCGGGCGACGCTGACGGGGTATTTTTATTTCCCGTCCGACATGCGCCCGGTCAAGCCCTGTACA
Organism: Aeromonas sp. QDB34; assembly: GCF_027705405.1. NCBI lineage: Bacteria > Pseudomonadati > Pseudomonadota > Gammaproteobacteria > Aeromonadales > Aeromonadaceae > Aeromonas > Aeromonas sp. QDB34. The sequence continues at coordinate 10,374 of NZ_JAPDBT010000022.1, forward strand.
GCGTCACCGTGTCACACTCTGCTACAAAATAGGCTTCAACTGGCAAAGTTCAGACACCAGTCTGGTGTTTACTTAGGGTCAAGGCGAGCAAGCCGACCCCGAACTCAATCCGCAAGGAGATAGACCATGAAAAAACTGACCAAGACCCTGCTGACCGCCACCCTGATCCTTGGCCTGCCGCTCGGCGCCTATGCCGCCAGCGAAGCCGTCACCACCGCCCAGCCAGGCATGATGACCGACTGCCCGATGGATGGCAGCGGCATGATGGGCGGCAAGCACCATGGCGGTCGCCACGACAAGATGGCCCGCATGCAGAACATGACGCCGGAGCAGATCCAGACTCACCTGCAGCAGCGTTACGACAAGATCGAAGATCCGGCCAAGAAAGCCGAGTTCGTGAAAAACCTGAGCCTGCGCGCCGACGGCATGACCAAGCACGCCGAAGCGATGAAGCAGTTCGCCGAAGCGCATCAGTAATTCGACAAGCAGCAAAAAGGGGCCCGTGGGCCCCTTTTTTCATGCACGTCGTTCAGACTCAAGCCTTGGTCTTGTCGACAAGGTTCAGGGTCTTGACGGTCTCGCCTTCGAACTTGATAAGCACGTTCTTCTGAGCGGCTTCGGCATCCTTGAACAGGGTCTTGGAGGTCTCTGCCAGCATGGGAGATACCTTGTTCAGGGCGCCCAGGTCATAGGTCCACACTTCCAGACCGGCTTCGGTCTTGGTACTGGCCGGTGCGCCCAGCTTGTCCTTGATGGCCTGCTTGTTGGAGCCGCCTTCCTTGATGTCCAGCGCCTTCTTGATCGCTTCATTGGAGGCGCTGTCCATGGCGGAGCCGGCCATCTCTTTGGCAGTGCTGGTCACGCTGCTGGTCACTGTGTCGGTCAGGGAATCCATCAGACCGGCGTTGGCCATCAGCGGCAGTGCAGTCAGGGCAACCAGGATGCTCTTTTTCATCGTTTCATCTCTCGCGGGGGATTAAAGAGCGCGCATCAGACCAGCGTACTCGTACGGAGTCAAGATGAGGGTGCGGTCAAGACGCATTCGGGGGGGATAACCAGAATAATCCGACATGGTGGCGAGCTCGCCGGACCGCCGACGCCGGCTATGGACGGACTATTCGCAGATCTGGTTCTTGCCCGTCAGCTTGGCCTGGTAGAGGGCCCGATCCACCCGCACCATCAGCTGGCTCATGGGCTCGTCCGGCTGGTACTCGGCCAGCCCGAAGCTCATGGTGATGTCGAAGTGCTGGCAGACCCGCGACTGCACCAGCAGCTCCCGCAGCTTGTCGGCCACCAGCCGGCCATCAAGCCGGTCGGTATTGGGCAGCACCACCATGAATTCATCGCCACCCCAGCGGGCAATCAGGTCTATTCCACGGATGTGGCTGCGCACCAGCGCCACTATGTTGATCAGGGTCTGATCCCCGGCGTGGTGGCCGTGGTTGTCGTTGATCTGCTTGAAGTCATCCACGTCCATGGCGATGACGGAGAAGGGCTGGTGAAAGCGCTTGGCCCGTTCGCACTCCTGGCGGATGGCCCGCTCCAGCCGGTAGCGGCTGGCGGCACCGGTCAGGGCATCGGTCTCCGCCAGCTGGCGATTCTCCCCCGCCTTCTGCTGCAACGCCTCGTTGAGCCGCACCAGTTCGGCGGTGCGCTCGGCAATCTGCTGCTCCAGGGTGTGATTGCGCCGCTCCAGCTGCTCCAGCAGCAGCTTCTGGGCGTGGATGTTGCGATGGGCGCCGATCATCCGGGCCACCGACCCATCCGGATTGCGGGCGATGACGCGGCCGCAATCCTCAATCCAGATATAGTCGCCGGCGCGACTGCGGCAGCGATACTCGACCCGGTAGTCGGGGGCGGCGCCGCTCAGGTAGGCATCGAAGCTGGCCATCACCCGATCCATGTCGTCGGGGTGGATCACGCTCTCCCAGGTGAAGACGTTGTTGCCAAGGGAGTGGGCTTCGTAGCCCAGCATCTGATACCAGCCAGGGTTGCGATAGACGAAGCCGGTGTTGGCATTCCAGTCCCAGATCCCGTCGCTCACCACCGCCAGAATACCGTGTATCACGGCCTCGCTGACGTCCGAGATCCTGATCGTGTCGCTGTCCTGCAGCATGGAGACCATCCTTGTCTTGCCGCCCCGCAGGGTACGGGGCATTCCAGTCTGATGTTGAGAAATGACAGCGGCAGACGGCTGCACAGCCCGCTATCCGTTGATCGATGAAAACCGCCCCGCTTGTTCCGGTTATCGGCCGCAATCGGGTTCGTCTGAATAACAGTAGCAACCAGTGTGGCTCAATATTTCACCCTTGTCCGGTTTTAAAGGCGGGATGATGCAGGCTGCGATAGTGGCTGGGCGCCAGGCCATGCTGACGTTTGAAGGCGGTGGAGAAGTGGTACTCGTTCTTGAAGCCGCACTGCTCGGCCAGCAGCTTCACCGAGTCGGCCCGGCTGGCCAGCAGGAGCGCCGCCCGCTGCAGCCGCAGCCGTTGCAGCAGCGCCATGGGCGCCAGCGCAAAGTGCTGCTGGCAGAGCCGGTAGAGCTGGCGCTCGGAGAGGTGCAGGGCGCCGGCCATGCGCGCTATGTCCCACGGCTCGGTCAGCGCCTCTTTGAGCAGCAATTCGAGGCGCAGCGCCAGCCGCTCGCCACGCCGCTGCCCCTCCCCCTTTTGCAGCAAGCGGCGCAGGTAGAAGCCAAGCTGCTCTACCAGCAAGGCGCTGAGCAGTGGGTCCTGATGGCGCTCCTGCTCCGCATAGAGGTTCTCGATCGTGCGCAGCACGGTGGCCTGCTGGGAGGTGCAGCCAAGCCGGGGGTGGCTGGCGAAGGCATCCCAGGGGGAATCCTTGCGCAACAGCAGCCATACCAGCGCCCACTCGCCCGTCTCACTCAACGGCTGATCCAACGGCTCATTAACCTGCTCACTAAGCTGCTCACCAAGCTGATAGCAGAGCGGCTCCCCGGCCGGGACCAGCGCCCACTCGCCCACCTGCAACCGCTCGCGGCGATCCCCCACCTGCACCTCCCCCTCGCCGCCCAGGGTCAGCAGAAAACAGTGCATATCGGCAAAGCGGCGCGCGATGCGGTAGCGGGTCTTGAGGCGGGAATAGCCCGCCAGCCACACCTGCTCCTGTGCGAGGGCCGGCAGCAAGCTGTCACAACAGATCTGCTCGCGGCAGTCGGGGGAGACATCGATAATCTCGGTGTTGGCAGTTTCAGACATCATCAGGACGGGCTCAGCCATGTCGAAGGATTAGGCCCCAGCATAGCATCAAGGGCATCGAGTCACAGGAGACCAGCCATGCATATCCATCACGTCGCCATCTGGGCGCAGGATCTGGAGGCGCTCACAACATTCTACTGCACCCTGTTTGGCGGGCAGGCCAATGAGCGCTACCACAATCCGAGCAAACAATTCAGCTCTTACTTCGTGCGTTTCGAAGGGGGCGCCAACTTGGAGCTGATGCATACCCCCATCCTGTTTCCGGCGGATCTGCATCTGCCACACCCGTTGCAGGGGCTGGCCCACCTCGCCTTCTCCCTCGGCAGCGTGGAGGAGGTGGACAAGATGACTGCCCGTCTCAAGCTGCTCAAGGGCGCCGATGTAAAACACCTGGACGGCCCCCGCTGGACCGGCGACGGCTATTACGAGAGCACCTTCCTCGACCCGGAAGGCAATCGGCTGGAGCTGACCATCTAATACCTGAAAGATCCCCTCACCCCCTCCCCACGGAAGAGGGGATAAAGCAGCACCTGAGATATGATCGCTCACCACACCGGTTCGGCTAACCGCAATACCATCAGTCACGTAGGTTCGATTAGCGAAGCGTAATCGGACGAAGGTAACGGCATTGCTCCCTTCTCCCCTTCCGGGAGAAGGGTTGGGGATGAGGGGCAGGAAAAAAAGAGTTCGCGGTAAACGTTGGGCTTCGCTTTGTTCAGCCACAACCTACACAATCGGTAGGTTGGTGCTGAGCCTGCAAAGCTAAAAATACGAGATACCAAACTACATAGGCTGCTTCCACCATGAACCTCTCCAACGAAACCTAGGATCTTCAGTCTTTGGCCTAGAATAATTTTTTTCATCTATTTTAAAACCAGCTGATAACAGATCTCTATGCCCTCCCAGTCGCTCCATTGATGTAAGCTCATTAGCAATATTTTTAAAGATTATTGAAAAAGCCTTGGTTGTGCTACCTTGCAAAAAACTTGGCATACTTATTACAAAGTTTTTTTCAGGAAGAATAGGCCCACCCGCTAATCCAGAAACCGAATTAAATACTTTTATTAAGAAACTCCCTTGAATACCTTGAGAAGAAGGTACACCATACTTTCTTTTTAAATCACCAGAAATCATATCTAACTCTTTAGATAGTTTCGCGACTTTGTGATGACCATTAGATATTCCTCCTTCATCATAAGATATCTTTATTTCCCTCATGACATTTCTAGCAACCATAAAATGGTCTGATTTTTTTAGCTCAAGAGCAGCATTAATCACATGCTCAATTCCACCAGCCTCCCTAGCAAGCCATACGCTAAAAATAGGAATATCCAAGCTGACTGTCGTGGAACGACCATAGTCTATGACTTCCGAGACTGTTGTTGAGATTCTGTCAGATAGACTTGAAATTAGTTTCGCAGAAAAGTCATGACCAAATGCACCCGTTTTTCTCATCCAATGTAATTGATAAGCATGCCTGATTGGATGAATGAATGTATCAGCTCTTAGATGTTTCGCTGCCATGCTGTAGTAAATTGATTTGAATGCTAACCAGTTTAAAGAAGCAATGAACATTTCCAGTTGCTTTGTAATGTTCCCACTTTCTCGACTAATAACTTCTGTTTTGGTTGACCAAAAACCTTTTGTTGTACTTGCATCGGATAATTCACTGAATATTGCAGCACTTAACTCACTGTATTTAGTATATTCTTCGGTATAAGGCTCACCAAGCATCTTTATTGTCAAATAATATACACTGGAGCGAATATCCCACGTACAGATCATATTCAATTTTAGTAAGTCGATGAGCTCTCGAAAATCATCATCAGCAAATCCACCACCTTTCAGTTTTGGTTGAATCAGTCTTGCTTCTGCCTGTGCCATTTTTTCAATATCAGCAAGCCCAGTATCAGTCGGTGATAAAAACCTAATAAAATTAAAGTCTATAGCTCTTTCAGCCTTATATTCTTTCTTGTAGTTATCAATACATATCAAATCATCATAAAAAAGTATTGCTTGAATCATGTTTTCAAATGCGACTAAGTCTCCATTTATAGCATCTGAATTATTAATGACGATCTTACCCAAAACCCTATCTACAGCAGTCAAAGAAGCATTATCTATTAGAGCATATGACATAAACCCTCCATTACTACCTGCTTATGAGATATTCACACCGACCAAAACACTCATGAAAAAACTTATCCAACAGCAGTAAATCCCTTTACCGCCATCCAATAAATCACTCCCCCAACCTCTCCGCCAATCCGGAATAACGCTCGGTCTTTTTCCGTACCGCCTGTGCCAGCAGGGCGCGATCGCCGTAGAGATCGAGCCGCGCCTTGGCGCGGGTGATGCCGGTATAGACCAGCTCACGGGTCAACAGCGGGCTGGGGCTGTCGGGCAGCACCAGCACGGTATGGGCAAACTCGGAACCCTGGGATTTGTGGATGGTCATGGCGTAGACCGTCTCGTGGGGCGGCAAACGGCTTGGCAGCAAGGCACGCAGGGTGCCATCCGGCTGCTCAAACCAGACCTTGAGCCGCCCGGTTTCATCGGGCAGGCAGAGCCCCATATCACCGTTGTAGAGGCCAACGCCATGGTCGTTGCGCACCACCATCACCGGGCGACCGGCATACCAGTCGCCATCGCGGGCAATCAGGCCGGCCCGTGACAGGGCCAGTTCGAGCCGCTCGTTAAGCCCCAGCACCCCGAACGGGCCATCGCGCAGGGCACAGAGGATCTGGAAGCTGTTGAATGCCTTGAATACGGCGGCAGGCGCTTCCCCCGCGCGGGCCGCCTTCAGATAGGCACCATAACCGGCCACCCCCTGGGCAATCAGGGCATCGTAGGCCTCCCCCGCCCAGGGGTGCAGGCTGATATCGGCAAATCCTGCGCCCCAGACAGCCTCCACCGCCGTAGCATCGCCGCTGTTGCAGGCACGCGCCAGCTGGCCGATGCCGGAATGCTGATCAAAGCGCCAGCTCTTGGCCAGCAAACAGAGGCTGTCGCGCACCGGCGCCCCCGCGGGCGAGCCCTGCAAGCGGTAGCCGGTCTGGCGGGAGAGCCAGTCCGCCTGGGCGGGGCTGATGCCCTGTTCGATAAAGCTGCAGATATCGCCGAGCACGGCCCCCGCCTCCACCGAGGCGAGCTGATCCTTGTCGCCAAGCAGGATCAGGCGAGCGTGGCTTGGCAGCGCATCGAGCAGGCGCGCCATCATCGGCAGATCCACCATGGAGGCCTCATCCACCACCAGCAAGTCGAGGTGAAGCGGGTTGCCCGCGTGGTGGCGGAACTGGCTGCGCCCCGGGATCACCCCGAGCAGCCGGTGCAAGGTGCCTGCCTCGGTGGGGATCGCCTCCACCCACTCGGGGGGCAGATCGAGGGCCTGCAGGGCAGAGCCGATACTCTCGGTTAGGCGCGCCGCCGCCTTGCCGGTGGGGGCCACCAGCCGGATCGCCGGGGCCTTGCCTGCCTGCAGGCCGGTCTCCACCAGAATGGCGAGCAGTTTGGCGACCGTGGTGGTCTTGCCGGTGCCGGGGCCACCCGAGATGACCGCAAAGGGGCGCGCCGCCGCGGTGGCCGCCGCCAGCTTCTGGCCGTTGCAGCAGAGTGCCTCGGGCACCAGCGCATCCAGCTTGCTCAAATCGCTCGCCGCCTGGGCACTGGCCAGCAGCCCTTCGATGGCGGGCCAATCCACCTCGCTCGGGAACACCAGATCCAGATACTTTTCGATAAAGTGGCGGGCCGAGAAATCGGGGGCGAGGCGGGCCTTGAGCAGCGCCCCGAACACCAGGCCGTAGTCGCGGGCAAACAGCCGCGACAGGGCCGGGGCGATCTCCGGCCATTCGGCACGTTCACTCAAAGCGCGCAGATGACGGGCCACCCCCTGCTCATGATCGTGGTAGCGGGTGAGGTAGAGCCGCCCGTGCCACAGCCGCAGCGGCCAGCGCGGGGCGAGCCCCTCATCCTGCTCGGTGCCAACCAGCGGACTCTCTGCAAACAGGGCGGGCCAGCGGGCAGGATCCGCCAGATCGGCCAGCAGATCCCGACTCTGATCCGGATCCAGCCCGAACGGGCGCAGGGATCCGGCTGTCAGCATCTCCAGCGGTAGACAGACATGGCCGCGCCCCAGCTCGAAGCAGGCGAGCGCCGCCCCCAGCACCAGCTCTGGGCTGCCACCCAGATCGGCCACCAGTTTGGCAAATTGCAGATCCAGCTGGCGGATGCGCCCCGCCAGCGCCAGAGCCTTGAGCCGTTCAATCATCATGGTGCCGTTCATGCTTCTACCCCGTTATCCGATACCCCGGCGAGGGCGGGCGCTGCCCCCTCGCTAAACAACCGATCCAGCCCCTGCACCAGCTCACGGCTGGGGCGGGTATGGAAAATCCCACCCTGCGGCATGCCGCGCAGGAACAGATAGAAGACCCCGCCAAAGTGCTGCTCGAAGTCGTAGCCCGGCAGGCGCAGGGCCAGCAGCCGGTGCAGGGCCAGCGAGTAGAGCTGGTATTGCAGGTCGTAGCGGTGCTCGGCCATTGCCTGCTCCAGCGCCGAACGGCTGTAATCGGCCGGGCTCATGCCGAGGTGGTTGGATTTGTAGTCGAGCAGATACCAGCGCCCCTGCCACTCGAACACCAGGTCAATAAAGCCCTTGAGCATCCCCTGCACGGTGGCAAAGCTGAGCGGCTTGTTGCCGCGTGACAGCGGGTCGTGCTGCTGGCAGAGCGCGGTCAGCGCTGGTGCCGTCACCCGCCCCATGGGCAGGAAGAACTCCAGCTCCACCTGCTTGCGCTCGGGGGCCAGATCCCGCAGCCGCACCGGCTCGCCAAAGCCCGTTTCCAGCGGGGTATTGAGCACCGCCTCCACCTGCTGTTGCAGCACGGGCGCCCAGCTTTCGTCGAAGCCGTCCTGCGCCAGCAGGGTGGCGATGTGCTCCGCCAGCGGCTCGCCGCCGGCGCTCTGAAAGTCGATGGTCTCGAACAGGCTGTGCAGCAAGGTGCCGGGGCGCGCCCCTTTCGGGAAGGTGAAGATGGAAGGTTGGGGCGCCTCTTCCGGTTGCTCGGAAGCCAATGCAGCCGCCTCGGTCACCACCTCGTCATCGAAGCCGGGATTGGCCAAGACCCCCTTGCTGTGGCCGTGGCCCTGCGCCGCCAACCCGGAGTAGGAGCTGATCCACCAATCCCGCTCAAGGGTGCCGGTAAAGTGGCGCACCTGCGGCTCACCCAGTTGCTCCTCCTCCGCCGCCATGGGGGCCGGGCGGGTGAGCGAGGGCTCACCGACAGCCACCCCGGGCAGCGCCTGCGCCAGCTCGGTCAGGGCAGTCGCCAGGGTGGTGGCATCCCCCTCCTCACCCTTTTGCAGCAGGTAGCCGATGGCGGTCTGGTGCAGGTCGGTCTGCTCCGACTTGCCATTGCCGGAGCGCACCGGCGCCAGCCCCAGCCAGGTGGCGTAAACGCCCCGGGTCAGCGCCACATAGAGCAGCCGCAGGTCTTCGGCAAGCCGCTCCCGGTCGGCCTCGGCCAGGGATTCCTCGGCGCCGGTCAGATCGAGCACGGTGCGATTGCCCGCCCCATCCGCTTCGTGGAACAGCGGGGTATCGGCAGCGCGGTGGCTGCAGATGAAGGGCAGGAACACCAGCGGATACTCCAGCCCCTTGGATTTGTGGATGGTGACGATCTGCACCAGCTTGCGCTCGGATTCGAGGCGCAGTACCTGCTCCGCATCCTGACCGTCGGGGCAACTCGCCGCCTCCCCCAGCCAGCGCAGCAGGGCATATTCGCCGTCCAGCTCGCAGCTCACCTGTTGCAGCAGCTCGCCGAGGTGGAGGAAGTTGGTCAGCCGCCGCTCGCCATTCGGGCTCGCCAGCAGGGAGGAGGCGAGATTGCGTCGGTGCAGCAGGGAGCGCAGCATGGCCAGCACGCCGCGCTTGTGCCAGATCTTGCGGTACTCCATAAACTCCTGCACCGCGCTCTCCCACGCCCGCTCGTCACTGGCGAGCTCGTCGAGCGCCTTGGCATCCAGATCGAACAGCCCGGTGGCGAGCGCCGCCCTAAGGCTGCGCTCCTCCCCCGGGTTCTGGCAGGCGTGCAGAATGAGCAGGATCTCCCGCGCTTCTACCTGCGCCAGCACGCTTTCGCGATTCGACAGGTAGACGGAGGCGATGGCGAGCCGTGCCAGCTCCTGCTGCACCAGCTTGCCCTCGGCACCGGTGCGCACCAGCACGGCGATATCTCCGGCCTTCACCGGCTGATCGCCAATCTGCGCCTTGCCCGTGCGAGCCAGGGTCAGCAGGCGGTGGATCTCCACCGCCGTGGAGCGGGCCATCCGGCTCTGGTAATCCCCCTTGTTGAAGGTGGGTTGGCCGCTCAGCTGCCAGCAGTGGAGCACGGGTGCGGCTTCGCCATCCAGCTGCAGCGCCTTGCTCTTGCCCTGCGCCTCCACCGGCAGGAAGGGGATATCCGCCTCGTAGATAAACGGATCCTTGGCCCGCTCGAACAGGCCGTTGACCGCCGCCACCAGCGCGCGGCTGGAGCGCCAGTTGCGCCCGAGGGTGTAGTGGGCGCTCACATTTCGCCGCGCCTGAATGTAGGTAAAGATGTCGGCGCCGCGAAAGCCGTAGATGGCCTGCTTGGGGTCACCGATCATCAAGAGCGCCGTGTCCGTGTGGCCACCGTAAAGCCGGTGGAAGATGCGGTACTGCTGGGGGTCGGTATCCTGAAATTCATCGATCATCGCCACCCGATAGGTGGCGCGAATCCGCTCGCACAACCGCTCGCCAAGGCCGGAGCCAAGTGCGCCGTCGAGGTCTTTGAGCAGGTCATCGAACGAGAGCTGATGGGCTTGCCGCTTGCTGGCCTGCATCCGGCTGCGCACCACCACCGCCGCCCGTTGCAGGATGAGATCCCGAATGCCGGGACGGCTCGCCAGCAGTTCATCGATCTGGCTGAACAGCGGCAGGGTCGGCACCGCGCCCCCCTTCTTGAGGTTCTCCTCCAGCACCGTCTGGCCGAAGCGCTCCAGCTCCTTGGGAATGGCGTAGCCGCTGTGCTCGTCCTGCGCCCAGTCGGCTATCTTGGCAAGCCAGCCTTCGTAGTTCTTGCCGGTGTAGCGGCTTACTTGCCCATCCGTCTGGCGGCGGATCTCGTCCCCTTGCGCCAGCCACTCGCGCTTCACCGCCTCAATGCGGGCCATGGCAACGCTGTGCCGCGCCGCCAGGGTCTCGTCCCCCGCCGGCGGGCGCATCTCCAGCTCGCTGTTGTCGAGCCAGCTGCCCATCTCCCGCAGCAGGGCGGCGGGGCTCGGCCAGAGCGCACGCACCGCGCTGGCGAGGGGCTTGTCGACCGGATAGAACTCGGATCGCCAGTAGTCGCTCACCGCCTGCAGCCGAAGCTGGCTGTCGTCGGTGAGAAATTCGGTTTCAAAGAGAGCGCCCGACTCGAAGGCGTTCTGTTTCAGCATCCGCTGGCAGAAGCCGTGGATGGTGAAGACCGCCGCCTCGTCCATCTGCCGTTCGGCGGCCAGCAGGCGGCGGGCCGCCAGTTCGTGATCCGCCACCTCCTTCAGCAACTCAGCTAACAATGGGTCTTTGTCTTCATCGACGACCTTACCGCGCATAAAGGCGAGCCGTGCCTCATGGATGCGGGCGCGGATCCGGCCGCGCAGCTCGGCGGTAGCCGCCTCGGTAAAGGTCACCACCAGGATCTCGGTCACCGAGAGCGGCCGCTCGTGGGCGCTGGGTTGACCGGCGTCTTCCCCCTCTTCGATAAGCGGGCCGTGGCCCAGCAGCAGGCGCAGGTAGAGACCGGCGATGGTGTAGGTCTTGCCGGTGCCGGCAGAGGCCTCGATCAGCCGCTCGCCATAGAGGGGAAAACGCAGGGTATTGAGCGGGTTGGCCATTATTGCAACTCCTCCAGGCTCTTGAGCAGCGGGGTCAGGTGTTCACGGGCCAGCGCCTGCAGCTGGGCCAGCACGGCCTCGTCGAGTTCCGGGAAGCAGCGGGCGACATAGGCGTCTTCCCCCTCCCCCTTGGCCATGTAGCCACCGTTGAAGCGGGTGAGGGCAGCCTTGTCGGCCGCCTCCGGTTTCTCCGGATCCTTCTCGATCGCCTTGAGCCAGTCCCAGGCGGTGCTCGGGAAGAAGGGCAGCGGCCGCTTCATCCCCTGCATCCAGAGCGCCACCAGCGCCGCCAGTTTGGGCCGCGCCTCGTCGGCCGGGAGCCTGACCAGCCGCAGACTCTGCTTGGCGTCGAACAGCAGGGTGTCGCCGGGGGCGTCGCTCAGAGCGAGGCAGAGGTGCTGGATCCAGCCCAGCAACAGATCCTTGCCGTTGAAGCTGCCGGGTTTCACCACCAGCAAGCGCCCCTTCTGGGTGTCGAGCCACCCTTGCAGCTGACCCTGGGCCAGCGCGATATCGACCTCCACCGCCTGTTTCTCTGCCTCATTGGCCGCCACCCAGGGCCGCAGCCGATCCGCCAGCTTGCCCATCTGCTCGTCCAGATCCTCCAGCAGCAGGCTGCCGAACCACCCTTGCGGCAGCAGGCCGGTGAGCTGCAGCCGCTCGCGACGCACGGCGCTGTCCCCCTGTGCCAGGTGAGCATCGAGCAGCAGATCTTTCAGCTGATAATGTTGCAGGCCGTCCAGCTCGAACGGTTCGCTCTCCTCGATGTTGGCCTCGTTCAGCTCGAACCACACCTTGAGGCGGCGGTTGAGAAAGTAGCGAGCGGGCTGGCGATAGAAACGCAGCAGCTCCGCCAGCTCCAGCCCCTGCTCCTTGCCCCATTCGGGAGGTAAAGGCAGCTCGCCGCTCTGGAAGTTGGCCGCGCCGCGCTGCGGATGGAGGGCCGGCAGCCAGTCGGCGGCATAGGTAAAGAGGCCGGAGCCTGCCGCCGGATAGAAGTAGGCGTGGCTGTAGGGGGTGAGCGGATGCTGGGTGATCAGGTGCGCCAGCAGCCGCTTGCCGGAGCTTTCGTCGTCGAGATCCTCATCCCCCGCCAGCACGAAGCCCTGCCGCACATAGTCGATGAGTTCGGCCAACAGCACGGAGGGTACCTTGTCGCTGTTGTCCTGGGCGCTGAAACCCTGATAGCTGATGTAGAGCCCCTGCTGGGCGCTGAGCAGCGCCTCGAGGAACAGGTAGCGGTCATCGTCACGACGGGAGCGATCCCCCCGCCGGCCCGCCACTGCCATCAGGTCAAACCCCATGGGGGGCAAGGTGCGCGGGTAGACGCCGTCGTTCATGCCGAGCAGGCAGACCTGCTTGAAGGGGATGGAGCGCATCGGCATCAGGGTACAGAAGTTGACCTGACCGGCGAGGAAGCGCTGGCTGGAGCGGGACTCCCCCAGCACGCTGCCGAGGTAATCCTGCAACAGGTCGGCACTGATGGGCTGCTCGAAGCGGGCCTCGCCAAGCTGGGCGAGCCAGTCGGCCAGCTGGCTGCGGATCAGTTGCAGCTGGCGCTCTTCATCCTCGTCGGCCAGATAGAAGCGCTCCAGCAGCGCGTTGAGGCAGGCGATCCACTCCCCCAGCGGCTGCGCCTGTTGCAGGCGGGGCAAGAATTCGGCCAGCGAATCGACGAACCAGGCTAGCTTGCCAAGCGCCAACCCCTGCTGACCTTCAATGTCTGCATAGGGCAGGATCCCTGCCACCGGCTCGCCGTCACCCATGGCAAAGCCGAGCAGCATGCGGCGCAGGCCGAACAGCCAGCTGTTGCCAGAGAGGCGCGGCAGATCGAAGCGCTCGGGGTAGCAGTCATCCAGCCCCCAGCGGATGCCGGTCTCCTGCACCCAGACTCGCAGCTGGTTGAACTCCTCGTCATCCAGCTCGAAGCGGCGCAGCACGGCGGGCACCTCGAGAATGGCGAGCAGCTCACCCGCCCCGAAGCGGGCGTTGGGCAGCCTGAGCAGGGCGAGGAAGCTTTGCAGCAGCGGGCTCTCCTGACTCGCCGCCCGGTCCGACACCGCAAACGGGATCTGGCCGCGCGCGCCGAACACCGCCTGAATGTAGGGACCGTAGCTGTTCACGTCCGGCATCATCACCACCACGTCTTTCGGGGTGAGAGAGGCATCCTGTTCGAACAGCGCCAGCAGCCGGTCGTGCAGCACTTCGAGCTCGCGCATCGGGCCGTGGCAGGCATGGATCTGCAGGGATCCATCGGCCGGATCGAGCGGGCTCTTGTGGTGGCTGGCGTCAAGGTCGAACTGGCCGGCACCCCGTTCGGCCAGCTCCAGCACATCCTTCTGGATGGCGTGCAGCAGCTTGATATTGCCCTTGCCATCAAGCTCGTCGATATCGACGAAGGCCTCGATTTGCGGCACCTCCAATTCCATCAGCTGGTGCAGGTAGTCGCGCCCCAGCTTGCCCATGGAGGCGAGCAGCGGGTTGGCGGGGCCCTGCAGGGTCTCGATATCGGTGCCGGGCTTGAGCTTGTTCTCGAGGCGTGCCAGGGTTTTCCTGTCCAGCAGGTCGCCCCAGTAGTAGCGGCAGGGGTTGGTGACGAACAGGTGCACCTCCACCTCCGGCCGGCTGCCGAGGGCCAGCAGCGCCTCCACATAGCGCGGCGGCAGTGCCGAGATGCCGAACACGAAGACCCGCTGCGGCAGCTTGCCCGGCAGCGTGGCGGTACGCGCCAGCTCGTGGATAAACTCCTCGTAGAGGTTGGCGCGGTGGTAGCCGCTTGGGCTCAGCGCCAGGGTGCGGGCCACCAGCTCGCGCCACAGCTCGGGCTGCCAATCCTGCCCGCTCACCCCGGCCAGCTCCTGGCTCAACCCTTCCCCCTGTTCCCAGCGGGCGATCCAGTCCGGCCGGTAGACCAGATACTGGTCGAACAGATCCGCCACCTTCTGGCAGAGCTGCCACAGCCGCACCTGCTCGGGATCCTTGGCAGGATCTGCGTCATCCCCGCCTAGATAGGCGGCCAGCGGCGCAAAGGCCGGGCGATCGAGCAGGGCGGGCAGAATGGTCATCAGCTGCCAGCTCATGGCGCCCTTGTTGTAGGGGCTCTGGCGCGGCACGTCCGCCAGCACCTGGGTGAACATCTCCCAGATAAAGCTGGCGGGCAGCGGAAAGTCGATATTGGCGGCAATGCCGAAGGCCTTGGCCAGCTCCAGCTTGAGCCACTGGGCCATGCCCGGGCTCTGCACCAGGATCTGCTCGCGATCGAAAGGATGAGAGAGAGGCGCCTGCCGGATGCGGCTCACCAGCAGCTCTTTGAGCAGATCCAGCTGATTGGAGTGGTAGAGGGTAAACATGGGCAATTCCCGCCAGAGCAAAAGAGGGGTCAGCGCGGGAAAACCTCAAGGATCCCCGTCACTTCACAGGTATCGGGATTGTCGGGGATCGGGGGGGAAGATGCAAAAGGCGCTTGTTGTCGCCGATCACGTCGCCGTCATCTGCCGCAGACAAATGTGACGGGCATAAAAAAGCCGGTGCGATTGCACCGGCCAAAAGGCGTTGGAAAACTCGAACCTGCGGGGGTATTACCAGTTCTTGCCGAAGCGGGCATCCAGGCTGAAGGCCCCTGCACCGGCTGCCGCCAGGGCCAGGAAACCACCGGCCACGGAGACGTTCTTCATGAACATCAGCATCTGCATCTGGTCGGCAGGCTGATAGTGGAAAATAAAGGCGGCCATCAGGGTGAAACCGGCCATCAGCACGGAGAGGCTGCGGGTAAACAGGCCCAGCATGATGGCGAGGCCACCGCCCAGCTCCAGCAGGATCACCAGCGGCAGGATGAAACCGGGCACGCCCATGGCTTCCATATACCCCTGGGTACCGGCGTAACCGCCGATCTTGCCCCAGCCCGCAATCACAAACATCAGAGCCAGCAGAACGCGACCCACCAGCAGTGCCAAATCTTTCATCTTGTCCATTTCAATATCCTCGTTTTGCGTCACATCACCGCTGACTGCTTCAGGGTAGGTCAAATAACAGGGCTTGGCTGGCACTCGCGGCCACCAGATCCCATTTGGGCTCATCACGACTGAGAACCCCGTCGCCGGGTCGGGCAGCCAGACCGTTGGCGGTCAACTCCCCTGAAATCATCTGCAGGTAGCCGTGTCGGCCGGCCAGATCCCAGGTGAGGCTCTCACCCGGTTCAAGCTGCAACCGCCAGACGCGGGCCTGCTGGCGGATCCTGAAGGATCCTGCTTCGCCGTCCGGTGACGCCACCAGCGTCATGCCCGGATTGGCTTCAATCTTCTTCTGCTGATAGCCGGGTGTCGTGCCGTGTTCGTTCGGCTCGATCCAGATTTGCAGCAGGGAGAGCGGCTCGGTCTGCGAAGGGTTGTACTCGCTGTGCCGGATGCCGGACCCCGCGCTCATCAGCTGGAAATCCCCCGCCGGGATCTGCTCGGCATGGCCGAGGCTGTCCTTGTGCTCTATGGTGCCTTGCAGCACGCAGGTCAGGATTTCCATGTTGGCGTGAGGGTGGGTCGCGAAACCGCCACCCGGCGCCACCAGATCCTGATTGATGACCCGCAGCACTGAATGCCCCATCCAGTCCGGGTCGTAGTAGTGCCCGAAGGAAAAGCTGTGGCGCGCATCCAGCCAGCCGAAGTTGGCCTTGCCGCGCGCTTCTGCGGCTCTCAATTTCATCATGGTGTGCTCCTCACGTACCGATACGGTTGATTAACGCTGCTTGCCGCTACCGATGCCGAACGGAATGCGGTAGTCGCTGCTCTGCTCACCCAGGCTCACGGTCAGGTTGCCCTGGGTGCGGCTCGGGATCTGTACCTGCTGGCTGCCCATCAGGTTGGCATGGACGGAGGCAACCAGGTCGCCAGACTCGTCACGCACTTCCAGCATGGGGTTGCCCTTGCCTTCTACCGCGGCGGTGGCGTGCCAGTTCACAAACAGCACGCCCGGGGCGGCGTTGAGGTCAGCCGGGACGGAAGCCTGAGCAAAACCTGCGGTCATCAGGCCTGCAACGGCCAGCATCTTGATTACGTTTTTCATGTTCATTCACTCTCTTGGTTCTATGTCATTGCCAAGGCCGCTGTGGCCAGAATCAATGCATCCATGCAAGAGGTCATTCAAATAGTGTGTAGTTCTTTCACCGAAGTCAGACTCCCTGATTGATGGAGTCACAGTCTGGAACTACCCGTTTATTTGGCTGCTTGGCGTTCCTGCCTAAGCGTTGATTGAATATTAAAGACACTTGGCCTAACTTGTTAGCGAGATAAACTGGCAAACATGTTCAAAAAAATTGAAGGCAATTTATGGCCAAGGAACTGAACAAGGAACGGGCGCTGACCCTGGAAGCCATCCGGGTGCTGGATGCCATCGACCGCCGTGGCAGCTTCGCGGCGGCGGCCGACGAACTGGGCAAGGTGCCCTCGGCGCTGAGCTACACGGTGCAGAAGCTGGAAGACGAGCTGGACGCCATGCTGTTCGACCGCAGCGGCCACAGAACCAAGTTCACCCCGGCGGGCCGCATGCTGCTGGAGCGGGGTCGGGTTCTGCTGGAGGCGGCCGAGCACCTGGTGGGCGAGACCCGGGCACTGGCCCGCGGCTGGGAGACCGACATCACCATCGCCGTCGATGCCCTGGTGCCTCTGCAGGCGCTCTACCCGCTGGTGGAACGGCTGGCCGAGCTGACCGATACCCGGCTCAGGCTGCGGGCCGAGGTGCTGGCGGGCAGCTGGGAGTGTCTGGAGGATGGCCGGGCCGACCTGCTCATCTCCTCCCTCAACCCCGACATCATGATGACCGGCATCAAGCATCAGCCGCTGCAGGAGGAGGTGATGCTCTACGTCGCCCACCCCGATCACCCCCTGCATCAGGAGCCCGAGCCCCTGGCGGACGATACCCTGCGCCGCTACCGGGCAATCGCGGTGGCCGACACGGCGCTGCGCAAGCCGGTGCTCACCTATCGCCTGCTCGACAAGCAGCCGCGCCTGACCGTCAGCACCATGGGCGAGAAGCGCGACGCCCTGCTGGCGGGGATCGGGGTCGGCACCATGCCGCTGAGCTGGATAGAAGAGGACATCAGGGCCGGACGGCTCAAGGTGATCAGCCCCGAGTATCGCCACCAGATCCAGGTCGTGCTGGCCTGGCGGCGCGACACCATGGGCAAGGCCAAGAGCTGGCTTATTCGGGAGATCCCCAAGCTGTTTCCCTGCAAGGGGGAGTAAGACGGGCGCTAACAGAAAGAGGGCGCAAGCAGCGACAGTGGGCTGCCGGTGCCCCGCCGCTTGACGGCGGGCGCAAATTCGGAGAAAAGAAAAAAGCGGCCCTCTTGCGAGTTCCGCTCAATGCCAGGAAAGAATAAAAACCTTGCGGTTTAAAAAACCCTTAAATTGGAAGCAAACAATCGATTTCTCAACCAGGAAGGTCTTGAATCCGATTCGTGTTGAATTATGCGCGATGTTTTATGCGCCACCAGCAAAATGTTGAATGGTTGAAGGATATGCACCGCAGAGTATCACTATCTGCAACCTCCCACTCATACTGGTCTGGCCATTTCCATCGATTACGCCGGGTTTGTTTCCTCTGGTTTTTTTAAGTGTCAGTATCTGAGCCCATAACGACAAAAGAACTCAGTTTCTGACACAACATAAAGATGCAGATAAAGGAATAGTTGCATGACCTACAGCCAGACCCTGGCCAACAATATTCTCGACACCCTGAAGAAGACCCTGACCGACAAGGGGATCCGCTATCAGACCCTGGCAGAAGCCATGGGCGTCTCCATCGCCACCGTCAAACGGATGATGAACAAACCCTCCCTGCCGTTCGATACCCTGCTGGAGATCTGCCACCTGGTGGGGCTGTCGTTCGAGGAGCTGCTGGACCGCACCCAGGACGCCCAGAGCCGCCGGGCCGTCTTCACCCAGGAGCAGGACGAGGCATTCCACAAGGAGCCCGGCCTCTACGCCTTTCTCGCCAACATCTTCTGGCGCGACAAGACGTTAATCGATCTCAAGCGAGAGTACGGCCTGACCGATGCCTCCTGCTACCTCTATCTGCGCAAGCTGGAGAAGCTCGGCATCCTGCAGCTCGGCATCGACAACAGTTACCACTTCCTCATCAGCGAGCGGATCAGCTTCGAGCAGCACAGCCGTTTCGCCCGCCAGCAGGCGCGCCAGGCCATGTCCGTGCTGGGAGACTATCTGGTGGAGAACATGCACAAGTCCAACAACTACATGGCGCTGTGTCAGCTCCATCTGGACGAGAGCGAGGCGATGGCGCTGATCGAGCGGATGAAGGAGTACTGGCACCAGGAGCTCAAGCTCAACCGCCCCGCCATCGGCCAGCGGGAGGGCAGCAAGACCTACACCATGTCGCTGCAGCTGGCCGACTGCGGCTACCAGAGCTTCGACGACCTGATCCCCAATATCGACAACTGATCCCGGCGGATCCTGCGGGATCCGCCTCCCCTCCTTTCCACCCAGGCATGGCCCGCCAGAGCGCGCCGGATCACCCCTGATCCGCGAACTGGATCTGCACCGGCCTGTCGAATGCAGGCGGCTGCAATGCCCGCGTATCGAGACAGATTCTGATCGCATCGGGTCGCCAGTGTTCGATGTCGCAATCCACCAGCGCGCCCCGCTGGTCATAATTGACCCGCACCAGCCGCAGCACGGCGCTCCCCTCCGCCAGATTGAGGGCGCGGGCGATGGCGCCGCGCGCCGCCGAGGGAGTGATCTCGAGACTCGCCCCACCCTGGCCTATGCCATAGCGTTGCTGATAGAGCTCGGTGAGGGAGCTGGCCAGCGGTGCGCTGGCGATATCGGGAAAGCGGCTGGCCAGCAGATGGTGGCTGACGTGCAGCACCGGACGACCATCGATGAGGCGCAGGCGGCGGATCTCATACAGCGGGGTAAAAGGATCCAGCCCCATCCAGCGGCACAGCTCACTGCTGGCCAGCTCGCTGCCGTGGGCCAGCACCCGGGTTTCGGCGGTGCGCTGCTGCTCGCCGATCCACTGATGAAAGTGGGTGTGGATGGCGGGATCGTAGGTGAGTCTTGGCGGCGCCACGAACCAGCCGCGTCGCTCGGCCCGATAGATGAGGCCGTCCGCCTCGAGGCTGGAGAGCGCCTCCTTGATGGTGATGCGGGTGGTGGCGAAGCGCTCGCTCAGGGCCCGCTCGGCGGGCAACTGCTGCCCCGCCGCCAGCTGGCCGCTGCCGATATAGCGGCGCAGGGTCTGGCAAATCTGTTCACACTTGGAGGCGCGGCCATCGGCCGCGACCCGCTCGCTCAATCTCGATTCAATCACGCTCATGTCCCTGTCGCTCATCCTGACTGCGGCGGCTGGCCCAGCCCTTGTTGGTTCAGCCCTTGCTGGAGTAGTCCAGCCTCACTTGGGTTCAGAGTTGTAACCGCTGCGGATGACAGCGCCATGACAGGGCGATTGTCATCAAACTGCCATCAAAGCGCCCCGCCACCGTCATATTTCCCCTCTAGCATCCCTCTCGAACCTTAACTGACCTAGTCCAGAGGGATGGGATGATGAAAAGCGTGATCGCAAGTGCACTGGCCCTGGTGGCCATCAGTCAGCCACTGTTTGCCGCCGAAAATATCGCGGATCTCGAGAAGGCCGCCCGCGGTGAAGGGCAGCTCAGCAGCATCGGCATGCCCGACAGCTGGGCCAACTGGAAGGATACCTGGCAGCAGCTCGGCAGCATCTACGGCATCAAGCATCAGGATACCGACATGAGCTCGGCGCAGGAGATCGCCAAGTTCGCCGCCGAGAAGGCCAATGCCACCGCCGACATCGGCGACGTGGGCGGCGCCTTCGGCCCGGTTGCGGTCAAGCAGGGGGTCACCCAGCCCTACAAACCCTCCACCTGGGCCGACATTCCCAACTGGGCCAAGGATGCGGACGGTCACTGGATGCTGGCCTATACCGGCACCATCGCCTTCCTGATCAACAAGGATCTGGTCAAGGCCGCCCCCACCAGCTGGCAATCCCTGCTGGGTGGCGACTACAAGGTGACCCTGGGTGACGTCGGTGTTGCCTCCCAGGCCAACAACGGCGTGCTGGCGGCAGCCTATGCCACCGGTGGCAGCGAGAAGAATCTCAAGCCTGCCCTAGAGTTGTTCGGCAAGCTGGCCCAGCAGGGACGCCTGTCGCTGAACGACCCGACCATCGCCAACATCGAGAAGGGCGAGGTGGAAGTGGGGGTGCTGTGGGACTTCAACGCCCTCAACTACCGCGACCAGATCGACCCCAAGAAGTTTGAAGTGGTGATCCCGAGCGACGGCTCCGTCATCGCCGGTTACACCACCATCATCAACAAGTGGGCCAAGAACCCCAACGCCGCCAAGCTGGCGCGGGAATACATCCTCTCCGATGCCGGTCAGATCAACCTGGCCCGCGGCTATGCCCGCCCGATCCGCAGCAACGTTGCGCTGCCGGATGACGTGAAGGCCAAGCTGCTGCCGGCCGAGCAGTATGCCAAGGCCAAGCCGGTGCAGGATCACGCCGCCTGGGAGCAGAGCTCCAAGGCCCTGCCGCGTCAGTGGCAAGAGAACGTCATGATCTACATGCAGTAAGGAGTGGCCAGTGCAACACAAGGTGATAGTGGTACTTGTGGATGGCCTCTCTGCCGGGGTAGCCCATGGGATGGGCTACCTCGCAGGCATGGTGGAGGCGGAGCGTGGCCTCTATACGACCCTCAGCTGCGCCCTGCCATCCCTCTCCCGGCCTCTCTACGAGTGCATCCTGACCGGCGTACCGCCGGTGGCGAGCGGCATCACCCACAACGGGGTGAGCCGTCTCAGTCTGCATGACTCCATCTTCCATCTGGCCCGCGCCGCGGGTAAACGCACCGCAGCGGCGGCCTACCATTGGGTGAGCGAGCTTTACAACAAGAGCCCCTGGCTGGCGGCCCGCGATCGCTTTACCCACGATGAGCAGCTGCCGATCCAGCACGGCTGCTTCTACTGGGATGACAACTACCCCGACAGCCATCTGCTGATGGATGGCGAGTGGCTGCGCAGCCAGTACGCTCCCGATTTTCTGCTGATCCACCCGATGGGGGTGGACGATGCGGGCCACCAGTTTGGCTTCGACTCCCGCCAGTACCGCAATCAGGCGCGCCGGATGGACAGCCTGCTGGCCGACCTGCTGCCCCAGTGGCTGGCGGAGGGGTATCAGGTGGTAGTCACCTCGGATCACGGCATGAACAACGACCTGAGCCACGGCGGCACCCTGCCGGAAGAGCGCACTGTGCCGCTCTGGCTGTTTGGCGATGCTTTCGTCGAGCGCTGGCCGGATGGGGTGGCGATTGCCCAGACCCAGCTCTGCGCCCTGATGGCGGATCTGCTGGGGGTTTCCCACGACAAGCCGGCAGCGCCACCGCTGCTCAAGGCCGCCTTTATGCGCGAGGTGCACTGATGATGCCTGCAACCACCGAGATCCTCGTGGATCAACCCGTGGCAACCAAGCAGAAGGTGCGCCGCCACTGGCTGCCCGCGCTGGTGCTGCTGCCGTTTGTCCTCTTGATGATCCTGTTCCAGCTTGCCCCCATGGTGTGGGTGCTGGTGGGCAGTTTCCAGACCCCGGATGGCTGGGGCATCGACTACTACCGGGAGATTTTGAGCTCCCCCTTCTACCTGCAATCGTTCGGCAACTCATTGCGCATCGCCGGTATCGCCAGTATGGCGGGGCTTGCCATCGGCACCCTCGGGGCGGCAGCGCTGCGTCACAGCGGCGAGCGGGTCAAGCGGGTACTGCTGGCCTTCGTCACCATGACCGGCAACTTCAGCGGTGTGCCGCTGGCATTCGCCTTTATCATCATTCTCGGCATCAACGGTGCAGTGACCCTGCTGCTCAAATCCTGGGGCCTCATCGACGGCTTCAACCTCTACTCGGGCAGCGGCCTTATCCTCATCTACACCTACTTCCAGATCCCGCTCGCCCTGCTGCTGCTCTATCCGGCCTTCGATGCGCTGCAGGATGAGTGGCCGCAAGCGGCCGCGCTGCTCGGCGCGAGCAAGGGGCAGTATGTGTGGCACGTGGCGCTGCCGGTGCTGACGCCTGCGCTGCTCGGCACCCTGATCATCCTGTTTGCCAACGCGGTGGGGGCCTATGCCTCTGCCTACGCCCTCACCACCGGCAACTTCAATCTGGTGACCATCCGGGTGGCCAGCCTGGTCTCCGGCGACATCTTCCTCGAGCCCAATATGGCGGCGGCGCTGGCGGTGATCCTGATGGTGCTGCTGGGAGTGGTGACGGCCGCCAACCAGTGGCTGCTGAAAAAGAGCTATGTGAACAAGGGGCAATCCCATGCATGATTTGACGCCGCGCTGGCCAAAGTGGGTGCTGGGTGGGCTGGTCGCCACCCTGCTGCTGCCGCTGCTGGCTACCTTTCTCTACTCCATCTCCACCCGCTGGGGGGCGACCCTGCTGCCGGATGGCTTCACCCTCGACTGGTATCTCAAACTGTGGGGCGACCCGCGCTTTCTGGCGGCCTTTGGCCGCAGCCTCCTGGTCTGTTTCGCCACCCTGCTGCTGGGGACGCTGGTGCTGGTACCCACCGTGCTGGTGGTGGCCTACTACTTCCCCAGGCTGGATCCCTGGATGAACCTGTTGATCCTGCTCCCCTTCGCGGTGCCGCCGGTGGTTTCTTCGGTCGGGCTGCTGCAGATCTACGCCGACGGCGTCTTGCCCATCATCGGCACGCCGTGGATCCTGATCGGCACCTGGTTCACCGTGCTGCTCCCCTTCATGTACCGGGCGCTGGCCAACAGTTTGCAGGGGGTGCCGCTGAAAGATCTGATGGATGCCGCCCACCTGCTGGGGGCGAGCAGCGCCCGCGCCTTTCTGCTGGTGGTGATCCCCTGCCTGCGCAAGGGGCTGCTGGCGGCGCTGTTTCTGTCGCTCTCCTTCCTGCTTGGCGAGTTCGTGTTTGCCAACATGCTGGTGGGAACCCGTTACGAGACCCTGCAGGTCTACCTCTACAACATGCGTGCTACTTCGGGCCACTTCACCAGTGCGCTGGTGATGAGCTACTTCCTGCTGACCCTGCTGCTCACCTGGGCGGCCAACAGATTTCATCGGTGAATCAACATGTTCCATCTAGAAGTGAATCAACTGCACAAATCCTACGGCGATACCAAGGTGTTCGAGGGGATTGAATTCGGCATCCGCAAGGGGGAGCTGGTGACTCTGCTCGGCCCCTCCGGCTGCGGCAAGTCGACCCTGCTGCGGGCGCTGGCCGGGCTCACCCCGGTGGATGGCGGTCAGGTGCGGGTGGCCGGTGAAGACATCACCTGGCAGGAGCCCCAGAAGCGGGGCATCGGCATGGTGTTCCAGAGCTATGCGCTGTTCCCCAACATGACGGTGCGGGACAACGTCGCCTTCGGCCTCAAGATGAAGCCCCAGCCAGGGCGGGATCTGGCCGCCAGCGTGCAGGAGGCGCTGGAACTGGTGGAGCTGACCGGTTTCGAGCGCCGCTATCCGAGCGAACTCTCCGGCGGCCAGCGCCAGCGGGTGGCGCTGGCCCGCGCTCTGGTGGTGCAGCCGCGGATCCTGCTGCTGGACGAGCCGCTCTCGGCGCTGGATGCCCGCATCCGCCGCAGCCTGCGCCAGCAGATCCGCGAGATCCAGCAGCGCCTTGAACTCACCACCATCTTCGTGACCCACGATCAGGAGGAGGCTCTGACCATGTCGGACCGGATCTTCCTGATGAACAAGGGATCCATCGTCCAGAGCGGCACACCGGAGGAGATCTACACCCGCCCCGCCAGCGAGTTCGTGGCGAGCTTTATCGGCAACTACAACCTGCTCGATGGCGAACAGGCCAGATCCCTGTTCGGCCCGCACTGCCGCGGCAAGCTGGCGCTGCGACCGGAGTCCCTTTCCCTGCTGCCGGCTGGCGCTCACAGCGACGAACCGAACCTGCCGGGGGTCATCAGCGGGCAGCAACTGCTCGGCAACGTGATCCGCTATCAGGTGAGCTGTCCGGCGGGCCTGCTGACGGTGGACTGCCTCAACCGCTCCGCTGGCGAGCTGCTGCCGGTGGGCAGCACCGTGACCCTGGTGGTGGCCCGGGATCAGCTCTGTGAGGTAGCATGACACCGGATTTCATTTCCATTTTTACTGCGAGGAGCACCCATGGCACTGGCACTGTTTGATCTGGACGAGACCCTGATTGCCGGGGATTCCGCCAGCCTCTGGCTGGCGTACATGGTGGCCGAGGAGCTGGCTCCGGCCAGCATGATCGCCGAGGAGCAGGCGATGATGTCCCTCTACCATCAGGGCAAGATGGACATGCACCAGTACATGGCCTTCACCCTGCAACCGCTGGCGGGCAAGACGCGCCAGTGGCTCGACTCGCTCTGCGCCCGCTTTGCCGAGCAGGTACTGCGCGATCGTATCTACCCGGAGGGGCTGGCACGCATCGAGTGGCACCGCCAGCGCGGCGACGAGCTGGTGCTCATCTCCGCCTCCGGCGAACATCTGGTGGCCCCCATGGCGCAGATGCTGGGGATGGATCACTGCGTGGCCATCCTGCTCGACGAGGAGGCCGGCATGCTGACCGGCCAGACCCGCGGCACCCTCAGCTTTCGCGAGGGCAAGGTGGCCCGCATCAACCAGCTGTTTGCCGCCAGCGCCAACCCCTGGCAGGAGAGCCACGGCTACAGCGACTCCCACAACGATCTACCGCTGCTGCAGGCGGTAACCCACCCCCACGCGGTCAACCCGGCGCCCGGTCTGCGCCAGATCGCCATCGAGCAGGCCTGGCCCACCCTCGACTGGCAGCTGGCCTCCTGAATGAAGAAGAGGCCCTCAGGCCTCTTCCTTGCTCAGCAGTGCATCGTCGGCAGGGGGCGCATCCTCCTGCCTCTTCGCCTCCGGCCTGCCCAGATAGATGCGGTTCTTGCCGTCGCGTTTGGCCCGGTACACCTCGGCATCGGCGATCTCCAGCAGCGTCTTGCCATCCATCCCCGCCTGACTGGCTACCAGCCCGCCGCTGAAGGTGATCCTGAGCTCGGGCTCGCGCCAGTCCAGTGACTCCACCCCCTTGCGGAACTGCTCCAGCAGCATCTGGCAGAAGTGGATATCCGGGTTGACCAGCAGCACCACCAGCTCCTCGCCGCCGTAGCGGCAGACCCAGCCGTGATCCCCCAGCAGTCGCATGCCCAGCTTGGACACCCGCTTGAGCACCACGTCCCCGGTCTGATGGCCGAAGGTGTCGTTGACCCGCTTGAAATCGTCCAGATCCACCATGGCCAGGCAGAACGGCTGATGCTCGAACAGCAAACGATTGACGCGTTCGTCGAAGAAGCGGCGGTTGTAGAGGCCGGTCAGCTTGTCGAGGTTGGCCTGCTGGCGCGCCTCGTGATAATCCTTGCTCACCTCCGCCAGCTCGGCATAGACGTGTCTGAGCTCGCGCATCCCCCCCTGCGGCACCTCATCGGGCTGCATCCGGCTCGCCCGGATCATGCTGGAGATCTCGTCGAGCATGCGGCGAAAATAGCGGGACCAGACCAGCGCCAGCATCACGTAGAGCACGCAGGCCAGCGCCACCATCAGCTGCACGTTGAGGGAGACCCGCTCCACCACCGCCATAACGCTGGCCGCCGGCTGCACGCTGATCAGCACCCAGTTGCGCTCGGGCAGCTTGCTGTAGGCCACGAACTGGCTGGAGGCCTTGTCCAGAAAGATGCCGTCCTCCTGGCTGAAGCGGGAGAGCCACTCGGGATGGGCCATGGGTTTGAGCAGTTGAGCGGTGTCAGGATGTGCCAGCACCTTGCCGGACTGGTTGACGACCATCTGGTAGCCATCCCCCAGCTGGCGATTCAGCTGGGCGGAAAAGGGGGCCAGGATGGCATCCATCGCAAAGACCCCGCGCA
Source organism: Aeromonas sp. QDB34 (assembly GCF_027705405.1). Classification (NCBI taxonomy): domain Bacteria; kingdom Pseudomonadati; phylum Pseudomonadota; class Gammaproteobacteria; order Aeromonadales; family Aeromonadaceae; genus Aeromonas; species Aeromonas sp. QDB34. Next base: position 36,397 of record NZ_JAPDBT010000022.1, read on the forward strand.
CCTTGCCATCCCGGTCGGTCAGGGCCCGCGCCAGGGCGATCACCAGATTGCCGTTGGTATAGTCGTAATAGGGCTCGGTCCAGACCATCTTGCCCACGTACTGGCTGGCCAGCTGATACCAGGGGCGAACCCTGGGATCGAAGTTGGCATCCGCCTGCCAGGCGGGGTAGATCAGCATCTGGCGTTCGGCAGTACCGATGTAGATGTAGACCAGGTCGGCCATGACCCCCTTGTAGAGCTGCCACTCCTTCAGATAGGTCTCGGTGTTGTGCAGACGGGGACCGCTGATGTCCGCCACCTGCACCTGGTCGTAAATGAGGGTGAACTGGCGTTCCATCTCGTGCAGATAGGGTTCGATGAAGACGTGGCGCAGCTGGTGATTGGTGGCGAGCAGGCGCTGCTGCAGCTCGTTTTGCAGGCTGCGTTCCATGTGCAGGTAGTAGATCCCCCCCAGCATCAATACCGGGATGAACAGCAGAAGCAGGCCCAGACGCATCCGGGCAACCAGGGACCAGGTTTTTTTGGAGACCGCTCGTTTATCCAATCCTGACTCCTGCTATTGCCAGACAACGCGTAGTGTCAGAATATCAGCAGCGCGAGATGGCGTCCAAAGGGAAGCTGACCATCTGCTCAACGAGAGGTAATCGACAAGGATGCTGAACCCGGATCTGTTGATGGCGCTGCACTACGGCGCCGTGATCACCCTGACCGGAGCGATCACCTCCGAATATTTTCTGTTCCGTCGCGGCATGTCCATCGAGCAGGTGCGCAAACTGCTGCTGGCCGATGGCCTGGCGGCGCTTGCTCTGTTGCTCATCTTCATCACCGGGGTGTTGCAGGTGCTTGCCCACCCCGACGAGCCGTCCGTGCTGCTCGCCAATCCGGGCTACCGCACCAAGCTGCTGCTGTTCTGCGTGATGGCCATCAGCTTTGGCTACCCCAGCCGTCTCTTCTACCGCTGGCGCCGCTCCCTGCGCCAGGGGCGCGCCCCCATGGTCTCCATCCAGCAGCAGTTCTGGGTGATCTGGATCCTGCGCGGCAACCTGCTGCTGCTCGCCCTCATCCCCCTGCTGGCCGGCATCGCCAACGGTTGAGCCGCACGAGCTGCGGCAAGGCCGTGGGATAACCGCTCACACTGCCAACCTCATCGACAGCTAAAGACAAATCCCCCCGCGCACGGTTATCTTGGAGGCTGGAGTGTTGCGGCACGGCTCTGCCCGTCCGTCTTTCAGGGATGAATCTATGCGTTCGAACATGATGTTATTGATGGCCGCCGCCATCTGGGGGCTGGGCTTCGTGGCCCAGCGGCTCGGGATGGATCACATGGGGCCTTACACCTTCAACGGCCTGCGCTTTCTGTTGGGGGCCGCCTCCCTGCTGCCGCTACTGTGGTGGCTCAAGTCCCGGCAACCCACCGCACAGCCCGGTGATCGGCGTCTGCTGCTGACCGGCGGCCTCATCGCCGGTACCGTGCTGTTCAGCGCCGCCTCGCTGCAACAGGTGGGGCTGCTCTACACCACGGCAGCCAAGGCGGGTTTCATCACCGGTCTCTACATCATACTGGTGCCGGTAATAGGGCTCGCCCTGCGCCACAAGACGGGGGCCAATACCTGGGTTGGCGCCCTCATCGCCATGGCGGGGCTCTACTACCTCAGCGTCACCGAGGATTTCACCATCGGCTACGGCGACCTGTTGCAGGTGGTGGGCGCCCTGTTCTGGGCCGTACACCTGCTGGTGCTGGATCACTACTCGAGCCGGGTCGCCCCCATTCGCCTCGCCGGCGTTCAGTTCGTGGTGTGCGGCCTGCTCAGTCTGAGTACGGCACTGGTCATCGAGACCCCCAGTCTGAGTGGCGCGGTGGCCGGCTGGCAGGCCCTGCTCTATGCCGGTCTGGTGTCGGTCGGGGTGGGTTACACCCTGCAGGTGGTGGGTCAGCGCGGCGCCCATCCGGCCCATGCCGCCATCATCCTCAGCCTGGAGACTGTGTTCGCCGCCATCGGTGGTGTGCTGTTGCTGGGGGAAACCCTCGACGAGCGCGCCATGGTGGGCTGCGCCCTGATGTTGGCAGGTATGCTGATCTCCCAGATCCGCCTGCGCTGGTGGTGGAAATCCCGGCGGGACAAGGTGCCGAGCCAGCCCTGATGCGGCAGGCATGCCGGAACGCCAGTCACCCCAAACAAAACGAGGCGCCCAGGGCGCCTCGTTTTATGGCCGCACGCCTAGCGCACGCTGGAGCAGAAGCTCACGTCGTCGCGCAGGGGATCGTTGCTCACGCTGTGGTAGAGTTCGAAGCAGGGGCCGCTGCCAAACTCCAGCCCGGCCGCAACTATGTCACCCACATGCTCCTGCCAGCGCGGTCCGTACTGGTTGCGGTCGGTGATGAGGTAGCGGGACTGGGCATAACGGCCAGCCGGAATGAGCTGGGTCTCCACCTCTCCCTCACCCCGGGTCTGGGGCGGCACAGTGATGCCGATGTCGGTGCGGCACTGGGCCGGCGGCGTCACCTCCGGGTTGTCGTGGTAGATGAAGATCCACTCCCCACCCTCCAGACCGCGCGCAGCGGCCCACTGGTGCAGGCGGCCGCAGACGGCATCATAACCCTCGCCATAGGGACCGGTGACCCGCACATAGGCCAGGGTGCGGGCATCCATCTCGACAGTTTTCATGGTGTTGCTCCTTGCTGATGAGTGGCCTTCAGCATAAGGGGACGGGCCATCCCATGCGTGTCCATCCTTGCTCTCCAGGTGTCCATTCTTGCTCTTGTCACTGCGAAACGCGCCCGGTGTGCAGCCATAGTAGCGACGAAAGGCCTTGGCAAACGCCTGGGAGCTGCCTAGCCCCGCCCCCAGCGCGATGGCGGTGATGCTGGCATCGGTGTAGCAGAGCTGCCAGGCGGCCCGCTGCATGCGCAGCCGCCGGCACATCTCCCCCGGCGCCTCGCCCGCCACGGCGGTGAACACCCGATGAAAATGGTAGAGGGAGAGGCAGGCCCGCTCCGCCAGCGCCTCAATGGAGAGATCCGGATCCTGCTCCAGCGCCCGCAGCACCGGGATGAGCCGGCGGCGGTAGTCGATCATGGCCGGATCCTCGCCATGTAGAGGGCATCCACGTACTCCCCCTGACGAAAGGCGTAGCCACGGGCCAGCCCCTCCTCGACGAAACCGAACTTGCGATAGAGCGCCAGCGCCCCCTGATTGTCGGTGTAGACGGTGAGCTCGACACGTTGCAGGTTGAGCCAGTTGTCGGCCATCTCCAGCGCGGCCCCCAGCAGGGCGGAGCCCACCCCCTTGCCGGCCCAGTCATCCCGCACCCCCATGCCGATACAGGCCACGTGCTTGCGCCTGGGGTTGGGCTCCATGTGCAGCGAGAGCTGGCCCACCAGCAGGCCATCGACCTCGGCCACCAGCGCCACCACGCTGCCGCTCTCCAGCCGCTTCTGCCACACGCCCAGGGTCGGATAGGGCAGTTGCAGGGTGCCCGCCTGGGCGTTGGGCATGGCATAGAGATCCCGCAAGGCGGGGGCATCGGCCGGTTCGGCGTGACGAATGGTGATCTGCATCTGAGGCTCCTTCTCGAAAACCTCATCATGCAGCATCAGAAGGGTCCGGTCATCCCCCCAGCCCCACCCATTTGTGATGCCTATCAAAGGGCGAGGGAGGGCCCATTGGTTCCCTGGTTTTTCCTTGTTATAGACTCAAGGCTCACCAACAAGGAGAAGCACCATGAACGACAAGACCCTGCACAGTGCCAATGGCGCCCCCGTTGTCGACAACAACAACAGCCTCACCGCCGGCCCCCGCGGCCCGGTGCTGATGCAAGACATCTGGTTGATGGAAAAGTTGGCTCACTTCGATCGGGAACGGATCCCGGAGCGGGTGGTTCACGCTAAAGGCTCGGGCGCCTACGGCACCTTTACCGTGACCCATGACATCAGTGCCTTCAGCAAGGCCGACCTGTTCAATGCCGTCGGCAAGCAGACCCCGGTGTTCCTGCGCTTCTCCACCGTGGCCGGTGAGAAGGGCGCCGCCGACGCCGAGCGCGACGTGCGCGGCTTCGCCCTCAAGTTCTACACCGAGCAGGGCAACTGGGACCTGGTGGGCAACAACACCCCGGTGTTCTTCATTCGCGATCCGCTGAAATTCCCCGACTTCATCCACACCCAGAAGCGGGATCCGCGCACCAACCTGCGCAGCGCCACCGCCGCCTGGGACTTCTGGTCCCGCCATCCGGAATCCCTGCATCAGGTCACCATACTGTTCAGCGATCGCGGCATCCCCAAGAGCCTGCGCGAGATGAACGGCTACGGCAGCCACACCTTCAGCTTCATCAACGACGCCAACGAGCGCTTCTGGGTCAAGTTCCACTTCAAGACCGAGCAGGGCCACAGCTTCTACACCGATGAAGAGGCTGCCACCGCCGTCGGCCAGGATCGGGAGACCAGTCAGGCCGATCTGTTCAACGCCATCGAGCGGGGCAACTTCCCGCGCTGGAAGGTCTATGTGCAGGTGATGCCGGAGGCCGAAGCCCAGACCTACAAGATCCACCCGTTCGACCTCACCAAGGTGTGGCCGCACAGCGACTACCCGCTGATCCCGGTCGGCGTGCTGGAGCTCAACCAGAACCCGGACAACTACTTCGCCCACGTGGAGCAGGCCGCCTTCACCCCGGCCAACGTGGTGCCCGGCATCGGCTTCTCGCCGGACCGCATGCTGCAGGGCCGCCTGTTCTCCTACGGTGACACCCAGCGCTATCGCCTCGGCGTCAACCACGGCCTGCTGCCGGTCAACGCCCCGCGCTGCCCGTTCCACCACGGTGCCCACCGTGACGGCGCCATGCGGGCCGACAGCAACGGCGGCGCCAGCCCCAACTACCAGCCGAACCGCTTCGGCACCCAGCAGCCGAGCGAGCAGCACGAGCCGGCGCTGAGCCTGGAAGGGGCCGCCCTGCACTACGATTTTCGCGACTACGACAGCGACTACTACAGCCAGCCGGGCAACCTGTTCCGGATCATGGACGAGGGGCAGCGCTCGCGCCTCGCCGCCAACCTGGCGCGCTCCCTCGTCAACGTGGAGGATGACGCCATCGTCGCGGCCCAGCTCAAGCACTTCGAGCAGGCCGACCCCGAGTACGCCAAGCGGGTCGAGCTGGCGCTGGCCGCCCTGCAGCGCTAAATCGCAGGCAGCCAACATCTGCCAAAGCAAAACGGGGGCCTGCTGGCCCCCGTTCTCGTCATGATGGTATTTGATAAATAAAAAACGGAGCCCAAGGCTCCGTTTTCACTACTGTATCAATCCCGGACGCAGCGCCCTCGCGCTCTTCCCGCTCCCTTGCCAACAGGCGTTTGTACCACCCGTTACGGCAAACATGCTGTGCATAGGCAGAGTGTCACAGTGATCGTCTGCGATGATGAATAAAAAACAGAGCCCAAGGCTCTGTTTTCACTGCTGTATCAATCCCGGACGGAACGCGCTTCGCGCTCTTCCCGCTCCCTTGCCAACAGGCGTTTGTACCACCAGCTACTGCGACGACGTTGTGCATTGGAAGAGCGACGAGCCATTTCTTAGGTTCCAGCCAAGAGAGGAAAAGAGCCGCATTATGCGATAGAGGTCACGTCCATGTCTTTAGCTGGATCAAGAAAAGCCTCACTGACCGACGCTGATGATGCCGCTCTTCGTCGCCTTGCCGGCCGCATCCGACGCCCTTTTCGGCTCGCGCCAGGCCAGTGGCCCGTTGCTCTCCAGCTCGTTTTGCGGGGCGCACTCCAGCCAGCTGTCGCCCTGCGCGATCCTGGCCCCCAGCGAATATTTCTGATCCTGATACCAGCAGACTCGCTCCGGCAGCGAGCCCAGCGGCAGCACCAGTTCGGCCCCCACTTCCACCCGCTTCGGCTCTGCCGCCACGCCAGTGCCGGTCGCCCCGCCCAGCAGCGCCAGCAACAGCCAGCCACCTACCCTCTTGCCCAGATACATGATGTCTCTCCTTGCTCGATAGAAGGTTCAGGCGACCGGAAACGACACAAACTTGATTAATAAGCAGCGCCCTCGCTGGCATTCCCAAGCCAATATGATAGCCTGCCAGCGCCTGCTCATGCCCGTCAAAACAGGTGCAGGAAAACCCCGGTGGATTTGTCGGTTCTCGACGAATATAACCTTATTAATCAAATCGTTATTTGGATATTATCCCAATGCGTATCATGCCGTTGCTCCAGGCGGCCTGCCTGAGCCTGATGTTGTCCGCCTGCGTCGCCCCCCTGTTGATGATGAGCCCCACCAGCCAGCTGATGTGGGCCCTGCTCAAACCCCTGGTCGGCTTCGACCCCAATGAAGCCAACCTATTTGAACAGCCGCTGATCAAGGACCGGATGACCAGCATCCTCGGCCCCAATTACGACAGCACCATGCAGTTGCTCAAGACCGCCAACGAGCTACAGCAGGAAGGGCCGCTGTTCTACGTGGTCTCCCGCTATGCCCCCGTGCCGGACGTTGCCAAGCAGGCCGGCATGGTGTGGAACTCACAGACCAACCAGATGTCCGTCATGCTGCTCAAGGGGGACGGTACGCCCCAGGTCTTTGGCGAAAACCTGGCGGCCGGTGCCCCGAGCTGGCCAACCGAGATGCAGAACTGGCAGACGCAGGGCAATCCGGCGACCAGCGCGCTCACCGGTGCCACCAACAGTCTGACCGGCTCGGCGACCAAGAGCCTGACCGGCGCCGCCACCACCAGCTCGGTATTTGGCAGCGTGCTGGGTTCCCTGCAGCAGGGCACCAGCAAGACCATGGCTGACACCACCAAGCAGGTCGTGAACGGCGCCGCTACCTCGGCCCAGCAACAGGCCGGCAAGGCAGCCAGCAGTGCCACTGCTACCGTGCAGCTGCAGGCCACCAAGGCCGTGACCGAGCCCGCCAAGCAGGCGGCCAGCAGCGCCAACGCCACCGTGCAGCAGCAGGCCACCAAGGCCGTCACCGAACCGGCCAAGCAGGCGGTCAGCAACGCCACTGCCACCGTGCAACAGCAGGCCACCAAGGCCGTAGCCGAGCCGGCCAAGCAGGCGGCCAGCAGCGCCACTGCCACCGTGCAGCAGCAGGCCACCAAGGCCGTCACCGAACCGGCCAAGCAGGCGGCCAGCAGCGCCACTGCCACCGTGCAGCAGCAGGCCACCAAGGCTGTGACCGAGCCCGCCAGGCAGGCGGCCAGCAGCGCCACTGCCACCGTGCAGCAGCAGGCCACCAAGGCCGTGACCGAGCCCGCCAAGCAGGCGGCCAGCAGTGCCACTGCCACCGCAACGGATGCGGCCACCAAGGCCGAGGCCGCGCGCGCCGCTGCCGAAGCCGAGATGGAAGCCTTGCTCAAGTAAGCCCCTCACCAGGCCATCGCAAGATGGCCTGGCTGTTTTCCACCCCCTCGCTCCCCACCACAATCCCTCACCGCCCACGCTACCGGGCGCGGGAAATCATGAACTTCTCGACATAGCCCCCTAAACTGGAAGGACGATTTGTTGCAAGGAGTGCTGCCATGTCGCGTCTGCTCAGCCTGATGATCTGCTGCTGTCTCGGCACAGCCCTGCCCGCCTCGGCGTTCACCTATTACTCCGAGCAGAACATGCCGTTCAACGGCCAGGATGAGAAGGGCAACAGCACCGGCCTGGCGGTGGAGCTGCTGAGACTGATGTGGCAGGAGATGGGCGAGCCGGAGCAGCCCATCCACTTCATGCCCTGGGCCAAGGCCTGGTACCTGCTGACCCAGCAGCCGGATGCGGTGCTGTTCACCACGGCCCACACCCAGGCGCGGGATCCGCACTTTCTCTGGGTCTGCCCCATCAGCCACTCGCGGGTCTCACTGGTAGGGCGCAAGCGGGATGCCCCCAAGGTGACCGGCAAGGCCGATCTGACCAAGCTGCAGATCGGAGTCATGCAGGCGGATGTAGGGGAGCAGCTGCTGCTCAACCGGGGCATCAGCCCCGCCAACCTGATGTCGGTGGAGCGCATGGATCAGGTGGTACGCCAGCTCATCATGGCCCGCACCGATCTGGTGGCCGGCAACGAAGTCATGCTGTTCCACCAGGCAAGGCAGCTCGGTTTTTCGTCCGATACCTTCGTCACCGTCGCCACCCTGGCGGATCAGGACAACTGCTTCGCCTTCAACCCGGCGGCGGACAAACAGCAGGTCGCCCGTCTGCAACAGGCGCTCGACAAGGTCAGACAGGGGGAGGCCTTCAAGCGGCTGATCGCCCGCTATCAGGATGTGGTGCAGTCACCACCGGCGGATCACCTGCCCACGATCGAATAAACCCAGGATGCAAACAGGCCACCCGAAGGTGGCCTGTTTCATGGTGCGATCCGCTCACTGGAAGTGGTGGTCGTGATCGGATTTCTTGGCCTGGGCACTTTCGCTGTGCTCGATGGCGGTGCGGATGAGGTCCACCCCGGCACGGATGATCAAGACCCCCATGTTGACCAGCTTGACGCAGACCCACATGAAGGTGATGAGCAGGATCAGCTTGAGCACGGTCTGGAACGCCTCCAGGAAGTTCTGCTCCAGCTGGCCGGTCAGACCGCTGGCGCTGGTCATCAGCCAGGTGTAAACCTCGCGCACGAAGGGGATGCGGCTCGGCATCTCCAGCACGTCCAGCGCGGCAGGCAGGGCCTGGAAGATGACGATGCTGCCGAACAGGATCAGGATGACGCCGATGGCGATACCCAGAAAAAAGCCAAACTGTTTCATGGAAGGTCCCAAGGTTTGCTGCATGAAAATAACATAGCTGCCAATACTAGGGACTGCCTCTCCCCGCGGCAATCCTTGTGCAGCTGGCCAGCCTCTCGCCAAGCCGCCCCAAGTAGCGAAGCCTGACTTGAAACCATTGCCCAACTATCTGATTTCTGTGACGCTTGTGCCCACTCTCCCTCACTCGTCAGGCGGTCATGTCGCGCTACTGTTTTTTGCTGTTCTGTCTTCTGTTGGCGGGATTGCCCGCTCTGGCCGCGCCAGGCGCAGCCGTCTGCGTCGTCAAACATCAACAACAGCTGTTGCTGGTGCAGGACAGGGTCTCGTCCCGCTACAGCCTGACCGGCGGCTACATAGACGCGGGCGAGACGCCGCAACAGGCGGCGTTGCGGGAACTCTATGAAGAGACCGGCCTGCGGGGTCGGGTCATCGCCGAGCTGGGGCCATGGCAGCGCGCCCTGCTGTTTGCCTGCCAGACCCTGGAACCCATTCGCGCACAGACCGGCTCTGGCTTTGTCTCCCTGCTGCGGGCCCCCAATCTGGGCGGCGAGATCCTCAATGCCAGGCTGATCGCTCCGGCCCGGTTGCCGGATGATCAGCGCCGCTTTCCGGCGCAGCTCGACTGGCTGGCCCCCCTACTGGCCGCCATTCCCGACAGCCCTGTGCTGTGGCAGCCCGATTTTCGTGGCGAGGGCAATGCACTGCACCAAATGGAAGTGCCGCTGATCCACCAGCTGCAGACCTGGCTCGGTACCCAGGTGCGCTGGCTCGAGGTCAGCAACCTGTTCGGTTCAGCCGCCTTTCAGCTTGCCCTGCTACCCTTGCTGCTGCCCTGGCTGGGCTGGCCCCGGGTGCGCCAGTTGCTGCTGGCCATGCTGACCCTCACCGTGCTGGTGCAGCTGGCCAAGGAGGGGATTGGCTGGCCCAGACCCTTCCACCTCGATCCCGCGCTGGCACAAGGCAGCGCCCAGGGCTTCGGCATGCCGAGCGGCCACGCCGCCTCGGCACTGCTGTTCTGGGGCGCATTGCTCAGAGGGTGCTGGCCCGCCAACCCCTGGCGCAGCACCACCCTGGCTCTGCTGCTGGCGGCCCTGACCGGGCTGGCCCGGGTCTGGCTCGGGGTTCACTTCCTGTCGGATGTGGCGGTCGGCCTGCTGCTTGGCGCATTGCTGCTGGCCCTGCATCCCCGCCTCGCCAACCTGGCGGCCAAGCCGTGGAGCTGGGCCGGGCTCACCTTCGCCTGCGCGCTGGCCGCCGGGTGGAGCCAATCCTCGGCGCTGGCGGGCCTGGCCACCTTCAGTCTGGGGCTGACCCTCGGCATGATGTTGCCGCTGCCGCGCACGGTGCAGACTGGCTGGCGCACCCCGCTGCTGGCGCTGCTCGGCGGCCTGCCGCTGGGGGCGCTCTGGTGGGTGCTGCCGCTCTGGCTGACCAGCTCCTGGCTTATCCTGCTCGGCCAGTGGCTGCTTTATTGTTGCCTGGGGCTCTGGTTGAGCGCCGGCCTCTGGTGGATACTCTCACTCGTGAATAATGACCCGCTACCCAAGGGCCCAGGCCCTGACAAGGGATTGCTATGAATATGAAAAAAGTGGATTTGGCCAAGATAACCCTGGGAGTACTGTTCCTCAGCCTCCTCATCGTCTCCTGCTTCATGGTGCTGCGCCCCTTCCTGCCCGCCCTGGTGTGGGCCACCATGATCACCATCGCTACCTGGCCACTGATGCTGATGGTGCAGCGCCTGCTGTGGGGCAAGCGCGCCCTGGCGGCCCTCAGCATGACCCTGGTACTGCTGCTGATGTTCGTCATCCCGCTCTTCATGGCGCTGGCCAACGTGGCGGAGAAGGCCCCCATGCTGATTGAACTCGGCACCACCATCAGCCACTCCCCGCCTCCCGAGCTGCTCTGGCTACAGCAGGTTCCGCTGGTGGGCGGCAAGCTCTATGACTTCTGGCAGCAAATTCTGGCGAGCGGTGGCCAGGTGCTGTTTGCCAAGCTGGCCCCTTATTTTGGCCAGACCGCCCGCTGGCTCGCCTCCCAGGCGGGCAACCTGGGGCTGCTGTTCGTCCACTTCCTGCTGACCGTCGGCATCTGCGGCCTGCTCTACCACTCGGGTGAAGTGGTGGCGACCGGCATTCGCCGTTTCGCCCACCGGCTGGCCGGCGAGCGTGGCGACAACGCCACCGTGCTCGCTTCACAGGCGATCCGCGCCGTGGCCATGGGGGTCGTCGTGACCGCACTGGTGCAATCCTCGGTGGCGGGATTGGGTCTGCTGATTGCCGGCATCCCCTACACCATGATCCTGGTGGTGGTGATGTTCCTGCTGATCGTCGCCCAGATCGGCCCCTTTCCAGTGCTGCTGGCCTGTGTCGGCTACCTCTACTGGAGCGGCGATACCACCTGGGGAACCTTCCTGCTGGTCTGGTCGCTGCTGGCAGGCACCATGGACAACTTCCTGCGCCCCTTCCTGATCAAGCGCGGCGCCGACCTGCCGCTCATTCTCATTCTGGTGGGGGTTATCGGCGGCTTGCTGGCGATGGGGATCATCGGCCTCTTTATCGGCCCGGTAGTGCTGGCGGTGGGCTACACCCTGCTGGATGCCTGGATCAAGGAAGATGACCAACCGGCGACCGCTCTGGTGGAGCCGCCCAAGGCGCCGTGACGATTCATTCATCCCCGATGCAAAGAGCCGCCCATTGGGCGGCTCATTTGTTTGTGGTGAGCGTGGTTTATGGCGATAGCGTCAGGTTTGCTAATTCGTGCCAACCTGCATACCCCACATATTACCGCCCCATGCAGGTTTGATTAGCCAAATTTCCTCTCAAGCAACTAACGCACGGTTTTACGATGAGCCGGAGCGCAGCGTAGACGAGTCCAACAAGAGCCGTTTGTTATGTTCAATTTATCCAAATCTTAAGGTCTATATTGGTAAATATACGACCCAAGTTTGTAAGAGCAATAACTTGACCAAAGCTGTTTAAATTGGCAGATGAGAATTTTTCTTTATCATACAGTTCTAAAAGCTTACATAAACTCGGCGCCTTATCCTTTATTCTTTCTTTAAATTCCTGCGTGTTCTCTGCGAGCAAGGGATAACCGTTAAACTGAATTTCATATACATCATGACCAAACATAGGATTGAAATCTAAAACTCCAACCCCAGCCAAATACTGCAAATTTGGCACTGACAGCACGCAGTCACGCCCGAAGGCGGCTAGAACAGGTGCAGCAAATTGCTCCAAATGTCCAAAAGAAACATTCGGCATCTGAATAGTCATGCTTGACATAAAATGTTTAACACTAAGAAAATTTATGTGTTCTCTCGTGAGCTTAGGCGTAAGTCGAATTGCTTCTTCAATAGTAATATCTAATAAATCACTATTGCCTCTATCAATTCTTGAAGCGACCAAACTTGCCAACAAATTTAAGTCCGCCTTTTTACCTTTTTTGGCAGCTCCCTGAACTGCCTCATTCAAGGCTGCTTGGACATCGGGTTGTGCAAATTTTCCTGGATCAGTAACTGCTTGTTTTTTCGCAATCTCAGTCTTTAACTCACTAGCCAAGGCCATGACATTTTCATTGACCTGCTTCATCGCTTCTTCTTGGAGCTTAGGAAAATTGTCATGTATTAAATCAAGACATAGCTGTTTGACGTTACGATAGTCCATCCCCTGATGGGTGATATTGATATCTCGCCTTGCTTGGTAAGCATCAGAGTTTTCACCTGTCTCTTGCTTCATATCCCCTATCACGGCCTACTCCTTAATGTTAATATCTCTGCCTGATTGATAGGCTTTAGAGTTTTTGCCTACCTGCTGATTCATATTAGAATTTTTACCAAAAAAGAAAGTTGCCGCAAAAGCTGCGATGAACGAAAGAAATGCAACAACCCCTTCAAAGCTATAGTTATTCACATATGAGTGAAATCCCGATATTAAAATACCGATCAACGTAACCAGCTGGCTGAATAGCTTCATTTTACCTCCGTAGTCTTGAGAACATAACAGTGATTAGATAAACGGCAGTACTAATCAGTTAATAGAACCTTTCGTATAACTCTGCCCCCCCCCTGAACACCGCTACAAGAAATACATTTTAGATCACAATATTGCCAACGGCCTCTGGTGCTGAATCCGTTCGCTCAACATTTCCCGTTGGCTCTATTTTTTGCCACTGAGCAAAAATACACTTGTGGAGCGGCAATGGAAAGCACCACACGGCCTCGGCGTTGTGAACAGGTCAGGAGTGTGATCAAGGTGATACGCCATATGGCGTAGTGGGCCAAGATTTATGGCGGCGGGTAAAGTGGTTCGTGGTTAACAAAAAAGCATGGCGATATAACCCGGAGCGTGGCAACGCCCCGGGTCATGAGTTTGTAGAGAATGGTCAGGCTGGCTGGTGCAGGGTGATGCAGTGAATGCCGCCGCCACCGGCGGCGACCGGATCGATATTGATCTGCACGATTTCGCGGCCGGGGTAGAGGCGGGCCAGCAGCTCGTGGCAGTAGCTGTCGGCGGCCTTGTCGCCAAACTCGGGGGCGATCACCGCACCATTGATCGGCAGATAGTTGATATAACCGGCGGCGAAGTCGCGGCTGCGGCTAAAGCGGTTGTCCCGCCCATCGAGCGGGGGCGGCAGTACATGCAGCTCCAGCTTGTTGCCGTCGGCATCGGTGGCCTGCTTGAGGATGGCCATATGCTGGCGGGTCACCTGGTAGTCGTGGGACTCCGGATCGTTGTCCAGATTGACCACTACCACCCCGGGGCGGACAAAGCGGGCGTAGAAATCGACGTGGGCATCGGTAATGTCCTTGCCCTTGATGCCCGGCAGCCAGATGATTTTGCGCAGCCCCAGATTGGCTTTCAGCTCCGCCTCCAGTTGTGCCTTGCTCACCCCCGGATTGCGGTTGCTGTTGAGCCAGCAACTCTCGGTCATGATGGCGGTGCCGTTGCCATCCACCTCGATACCGCCCCCCTCGCCAGTCAGCTTGCTTTGCAGATAGTGAGCATCCGCCTGCTTGCTGACCAGCTCGGCTATGCCCGCATCCTGTTCGTGCTCCTGCTTGTCGCCCCAGCCGTTGAAGTTGAAATCCACCAGCCCCAGCTCCCCTTCGCCGTTCTGGACGAAGACGCCGCCGGTATCGCGCAGCCAGATATCGTCCAGCTCGGCGACGACAAAGCGGGTGTTCTGTTCGCCGCAGAGCTGGCGGGCCAGCGCCTGTTCGGCTTCGCGACAGAGCACGTTCACCTGGGTATAAGGCGCCATGGCCTGTACCAGCCGGCCGATGGTTGCCTGCACCTCCTTGTAGTCGCGGCCCCAGATAGCCGAGCTGGCGGCAAAGGCGACCCAGACCTGCGTCTGAGGGGCGGCTTCATCGGGCATATGGAATCGCTCGCCGGTGGCAGCCTCCTCATCGGCATTGCTGCTGGCTGCGTGCACCTTGCCCGGCAGATTGCCGAGCCCGGCCAACACGCCAATGGCCGCCAGCTGTTTCAATACGTTGCGTCGGGATGGCATGAAAAACTCCTTGGATAAGCGCGCTCTTTGCTGTCGCTGAATGACCGAAAATAACAAGCGCTGTTAATCTAATTGCGTTGAGTAATAGACTATCCGTGGCTTTGGCGGCGAACAAACGATCAATTTTCGGTAAAAGTGATAAGTGGAGCTAATCAATGGTGTTCAAGCAGTGGCCCCCGCTCAACGTGCTGCGGGGCTTTGAGGCGGCGGCCAGACTCGGCAGTTTTCATCAGGCTGCGCAGGAGCTGCACCTGACCCAGTCCGCCATCAGCCAGCAGATTCGCTCGCTGGAGGAGCTGCTCGGCCAGCCGCTGTTTCACCGGCAGGGGCGCTCGGTCGCCCTCACCGATGCGGGGCAGGATCTGCTGGAGACCACCCAGAGCGTGCTGTTGCAGCTGGCGATGGGGATCCAGCGGCTGGAGCAGTACCGCAAACCGAACCAGCTGGTGCTCAACACCAGCACCGCCATCGCTCGCCACTGGCTGCTGCCGCGGCTGGGGGAGTTTCACCGCCTGCATCCCGACATCGATCTCTGGCTGTTCACCAGCGATGAAGAGCCCGACATGGCCGAGCAGACCATCGATCTCGCCCTGCGCTGGGAGCTGGCCCCCCAGGCCGAGTGCCGCCACCAGCTGCTGCTGGCAGACCGCCTGCTGCCGGTGGCGGCCCCCGCCGCGCTGGCGCTACCTGCGACAGAGCGCACCACCCTGCACGGGGAGCGGGAGCTGGACTGGCACCACTGGACCCTCAAGGGCGGAGAGGATCTGCAGCTGCAGACCCGGGGGCTCAACTTCTCCGATCCCGGCCTCTTGCTGGACGCCGCCTGTCAGGGGCTCGGCATCGCCCTGGTGAGCGAGCGGCTCTCCCGTCCCGCTCGTCAGCAGGGGCAGCTGTTGCCGCTCTCTACCCACAGGGTCAAGGGGCCGCAATGGCATCTGCTGGTGCATCAGGAGAGCGAGACCATGCCGGAGTGCCGCGCCTTCTGCCACTGGCTCGGCCAGCAGTTTGCCGACGGCGAACCGGACCGAGAGGAGGGCGGGGTTGCCACCCTCTGAGGCAGGTCACTGAATCGGGCTAGCAAGAGTGGTTAAATGGTCGGCTCACATCTTGCCGGATATTGCTGTGACCATGCCATCTGACCTTCAGCCGCTGCTCGCTTGGCCTGACTATCTGCAGGCATCCTGGCTGCGCTGCGCCCACCAGACCAGTGCCACCCTCTGGCATCCGCCCCACAGCGCAAAGGGGCAGACCTTGCAGAGCCTGCGCCAGCGCAAGCGTGACCTGCTCACCACCGGCGAGATGGCCCTCGAAGATCTCTACGAATTCATGGAGGGGCGTCCCTGCGCCCTGCTGCTCACCGACGAGAGCGGCTGCCTGCTGGCCCAGACCGGCCATCCCGACACCCTGCGCGAGCTGGCGGCGCTGGGGTTTGGCCCCGGCGCCTTTTTCAGCGAGGGGCGCATCGGCACCAATGCCATCAATCTGGCGGCGCTGGAGGGAGTGCCGCTCTGCGTCAGCGGCCCCCAGCACTTCAATCAGACCCTGCATCCGTGGCACAGCTGCGCCAGTCCGGTCTACAACAGCAACGGCCGTCAGGTCGCCATCATCGCCTTGATCTGCAAGGTGGAGGAGGCGGGCGCGGGCGATCTGGCGCTCACCGTCAGCGCCGGGCGCGAGCTGGCCCATCTGCTGCATATGGAGACCCTGATGCAGGAGTCCCAGCACCACCTGAGCGAACTTTACGCCCTGCTCGATGGCATGGATGATGGCGTGCTGGCCTGGGATCCGCAGGGGCGACTGCGCTACCTCAACGCGCTGGCGGCCAATCGGCTGCGGCTCGATCCGGCGCTCTGCCTCGGTCAGCCGCTGGAGCAGCACCTGTTGTTGCCGCAGCGGTTGCAGCTGGCGATCAGGGGGCAGACGCCGCTCAGCCATGTGGAGGTGACGCTGGAGCGGCTCGGCGCGCAGGAGGCGGAGTTCATCAATGCGCTGGTGAGCCTCAAGCCGCTGCCGGGGCCGGAGGGGGTCAGCTTTATCGCCCTGCTGCACCCGGTTGACCGGCTGCGGGCCATCCACCAGTTGCGCCAGACGGTGCCCGAGCTGTCGGCGCTGGTGGGCGAATCGAGCGCCATGCGCAAGCTGCTGCGCTACGCCCGGCAGGCAGCCCAGAGTCAGGGACCGATCCTGCTGCGCGGCGAGGAGGAGGTGGGCAAGGCCCAGCTGGCGGAGGCGATCCACTTTGGCAGCGAGCGGGCCGCCGGGCCACTTATTACCCTCAACTGCAAGGCGCTGCCGAGCGAGCGGATGGCGCTGGAGCTGATGGGTTCCGACGAAGCGGGACAGGAGCGGGCGGGCAAGTTCGAGCTGGCCCACGGCGGCACCCTGGTGCTGGAGCAGGTGGAGTGCCTCTCTGCCCCCATGCAGGCGGCGCTGCTGCAACTGCTCAAGACCGGCCGCATCCAGCGCTTCGATTCGGCCCGCATCCTGCCGCTCAAGGTAAGGATCATCGCTACCAGCAGCGCCGCGCTGGAGCAGAAGGTGCAAGAGGGGCACTTCGGGCGGCAGTTGCTCTATGCGTTGCAGGCGTGCGAACTGTGGCTGCCGAGCCTGCGCGAGCGCGCGGCCGATCTGCCCGGCCTCATCAGCCAGCAGCTGGGGGCGCAGGGGCGCGAGCCGGGGCGCCAGTTCAGCCCGGCGGCCCTCGACTGCCTGCTCGCCTACCCCTGGCCCGGCAACCTGGGAGAGCTGCGCAGCGCCATCGAGCATGCACTGCTCCACTCCAGCCAGCCGCAGATCCCGCCCGAGGCGCTGCCGGCCGCCATTCGCCACGGCCATCAGCTGGTGGCGGACGAGGTGGTGGGACAACCGCTGCTCACCCTGGCCGAGCTGGAGCATCAGGCCATCCTGCGCTGCGCCCACGCCTGCAAGGGGCAGGTCAGCCAGATGGCCCAGCAACTGGGGATCGGCCGCACCACCCTCTGGCGACGACTGAAGCTGCTCGAGATCGATCCCGCCGACTACCACGGCTGACGGCGATCCGAGCTCTCGCAACAAGCCCGCTGACAACGAAAAGGCCCCGCAGTGGCGGGGTCTTTCTATATGGCACGCTTGTCAGAGGCCAGTTACAGCCCCAGCTGGTGGGCGGTGACGATGGCCGCCAGCACGTCCTCGGCGGTAACCTTGAACGGCATGTTGTGGATGGTCTCCCCCTCCGCAGTGGAGGCCTTGGCCACGTCCATCAGGCGCGCCATGTCCAGCTCCTTGACCCCCATCATATGCAGGTTGGTGGGCAGGCCAATCGAGCGGCAGAAACCCAATACGGTTTCGATCTCCGCCATCGGCGCATTCTCCAGCACCAGCTGCACCAGGGTGCCGAACGCCACTTTCTCACCGTGATAGAGGTGGTGACACTCGGCCAGCTGGGTCAGGCCGTTGTGAACGGCGTGGGCGGCGGCCAGACCGCTGCTCTCGAAACCGATACCGCTCAGATAGGTGTTGGCCTCGATGATGTTCTCCACCGCCTTGGTGCAAAGCCCCTGCTCCACCGCCAGCTTGGCCTTGTAGCCATCGGCCAGTAGGGTCTTGTAGCAGAGCTTCGCGATGGCCTGCGCCGCCAGGGTGGAGGCACCACCGGCCATGGTCTTGCAACCGGACACCTTGTTGGCGCGCGCCTCGAAGTAGGTGGAGAGCGCATCCCCCATGCCGGAGACCAGCAGCCGCACCGGGGCACGGGCGACCACACCGGTATCCATGATGACCATGTTGGGGTTGGTCGGGATCATCAGGTATTCGCTGAATTGCCCTTCCGGGGTGTAGATGACCGCCAGCGCGCTGGTGGGGGCATCGGTGGAAGCGATGGTCGGCACTATGACCACCGGCACCTGCTGGTAGAAGGCGACCGACTTGGCGGTATCCAGCGTCTTGCCGCCGCCGATGCCGATGATGACGTCAAACGGGGTCTGCTTGCAGCGCGCCAGCAGGCGATCTATTTCGGGGCGGGAGCACTCGCCGTTGAAGCAGTCGAACTCGGGCTGGATGCCTGCCCCGTGGAAGCTGGTGGCCACGGTATCGCCAACCAGCTTGGTGACGAAGGCGTCGGCCAAGATCAGCGGCTTGGCGCCGAGCGCCTTGACGTAGTTGCCGATATTGGCGAGGGCCCCGTTGCCTTGCACGTATTTGCTGGGGCTGATGATGATGCGGTCCATATTTTATCCCTCTCTCTTTATTTATTAAGAATCGGGGCGAAGGGGCGGCAGTGCCGGGGACTCCTTCGTCTTGAATGGGGCTGCACCGGCTCAGCGAGCGAGTGCAGCGCCTTGCAACAGTGGCGTCAGTCGCCGAAGCGCTCCGCAGCCAGCTGCTGGAAGCAGGCCAAGGCGGCCTCGGCATCCTCCCCGCGCGCCAGCAGGGTGAGCCGGTCGCCCTGACGCACGTTGAGCATGGTGAGCCGGGTCAGGCTGCGGGGGTTGGCCTCTTTATCCTCTTTTTGCAACCTGAGTTCTGCGGCAAAAGGCTTGAGTGCCGCCACCAGGCGAGCGGCAGGGCGCACGTGCAGGCCGTGGGGATTGTCCACCACCACCTCGCAGCGCAGCCAGCCGTCGTCGGGGGCAGGAGCGGCCTCGACATCCTGCGGCTCCGCCTTGCCCGTCAGCATCGCCTGTTTCGGGCCCAGCGCACCGAGCGCCTCGGCGGCGACCTCGTCCAGCGTCAGACCGGAGCCGGCCGCCACCACGGCGGCCAGGGTGCCTTCGACCAGCGGGGCCGGGCAGAGCCGTACCCGAGCACTCAGCTCCGGGGGCAACAGCTCGAGGGCGGTCTCGGCGCTGAGCAGGGCGCTGCCCAGATCCATCAGTACCAGCACGCCGCTGCCGTCGTCCGCTTCTTCAATCGCACTCATCACGGCGATGGCGTCGGTGCCGATGGGGTGGTCGGGGTCATCGACCCCGGCCGCCAGCAACAGTTTCGCCGGGCTGCCCAGCTGGTCGGCCAGCGCTTTCAAGCCGGCTGCCAGCATGGCGCTGTGAGAGACCACTACGATTCCGATCATGTCACAACCTCGCTCTGTCACGCAGGGCGGTCAGCAGCAGCAGGGTCGAGGTGGCCCCGGCATCCTGATGGCCGATGCTGCGCTCGCCAAGATAGCTGGCGCGCCCCTTGCGGGCCTGCATCTGGATGGTGGCCTCGGTGCCGGCGGCAGCGGCAGCCACCGCCTTGTCCAGCGCCTCAGGTAGCGGCAAGCCTTGCTTCTCCGCCTGCTGCAGGGCGGCCAGGGCTGGCCACCAGGCATCGCACATGGTCTTGTCACCCGGCTCGGCGCGACCGCGCGAGACGATCCCCTCCACCCCGTCGCTCAGCATCTTGCCGAGTTGGCCGAGGGTCAGGCTCTGGCAGGCATCGCTGCTGGCCGCGGCCCGGATGAAGAAGGTGCCGTAGAGCGGGCCGCTGGCCCCGCCGACCGAGGAGAGCAGGGTCATGCCGGTGGTTTTCAACACCTGACCGATGTCTTTGTCCGCCACTGCCGGCAGCTTCTCGGCCACCTTGGTAAAGCCGCGCTGCATATTGAGGCCGTGGTCGCCGTCGCCGATGTCGGTATCCAGCGCCGTGAGGTAGTCACGCTGCTCGGTGAAGATATGCTCGCAGTCGAGCAGCCAGTTGACGATCTGATGTTTGCTTAGCATGGGAATGAGGGCTCCTTAGCAGCCGCGACGCAAGGCCGGGGTGTGAACGGGGGCATCCCACAGGGTCATCAGCTCGTCATCCACCTTGAGCAGGGTGATGGAGATGCCGGTCATGTCGAGGGAGGTGCAGTAGGGGCCGATCAAGTTACGCACCAGATGGATGCCCGCCTCTTCGCACAGGGTAGCAAGGCGACCATAGACGCCGTAGAGCTCGGAGATGGGAGTACCGCCCAGGCTGTTGACCAGTGCGATGACGCGATCGCCCTTGTTGAACGGCTCGATGAAGGTGTGCTCCTCCTGCCAGCTGCCGGAAGCTCTGTCCCAGTGACGCAGGGTACGGCCATAGGGAGTGTTGTCCGCCAGTTCATTGAACATGTCACCCACCAGGGTGTCGAGATTGGTGAAGGGACGGCGCGCTATGCCCGGCTCGCCATGGATGCCCACGCCGAACTCCATCTCGTTGTCCGCCAGGGTGAAGGAGGGCTTGCCGGCGGCCGGTACGGTACAGGCATGGGTAGCAACGCCTATGGTGCGACTCTGGTTGTTGATACGGCGGGCCAGCGCCTCGCAGCGCGCCAGATCGTAACCCGCCTCTGCGGCGGCACCGACCAGCTTCTCGCACAGCACGGTCGTGGCGACACCACGACGGCCGGCGGTATAGAGACTGTCTTTGACCGCCACATCGTCATCGATCAGGGCGAAGCCCACCTTGACCCCGTCACCGTGCAGCAGCTCGACCGCGGTCTCGAAGTTGAGCACGTCGCCGGTGTAGTTCTTCACCAGAAACAGCACGCCGGCGCCGCCGTCGACCGCCTGGCCGCACTCATACATCTGATCCGGGGTCGGCGAGGTAAAGATCTCGCCGGGGCAGGCACCATCCAGCATCCCCTTGCCCACCAGACCGCCGTGCATCGGCTCGTGGCCGCTGCCACCGCCGGAGACCAGCGCCACCTTGCCCATCACGGGGGAGTCGGCACGGGTGATGTAGTGTGGCTCGATACGGACCTTGAGCTCGGGGTGGGCGGCTGCCATCCCCATCAGTTGTTCACGGACCACGGCATCGACAGCATTGATCAGTTTCTTCATGGCTCACTCCTTGGCTTGCCACCACACGGGTAGGCAGATGGTTGATGGAGCCAGTCTAACGACAGAAAACAGGATAAAAATAACCGGGAGTTTGGTTCGGATTTGAAACAGCAGAAGGGTGGTCGGCGTTTCAATCTGAAACAATGCGGAGCCAATATAAGGAAAACTGTTAGCCGTCTCACAGCCAACAAAAAGGGCCCCCGCAGGAGCCCTTCACGTAAACCGGGAGCCTTAGATGGCCCAACCACCGGCATAGAAGATCACCAGTGCCACGGCGATGATCACGGTACCGATATTGAGCTTCTTCCACTCGGCGGCAAACAGGCGACCGACGACCAGCGCCACGAAGCCCAGCATGATGCCGGTAACGATGTTGCAGGTGAGCACGATAAAGACGGCGCACAGCATGCCGGAGAGCGCATCGACCGAATCGTTGAAATCCAGCTTGGTGACGTTGCCCAGCATCAGCAGGCCGACATACATCAGCGCAGGCGCGGTGGCATAGGCAGGTACCAGGTAGCTCAACGGCGAGAGGAAGATCATCAGCAGGAACAGCACGCCGACCAGGGCAGCGGTCAGACCGGTCTTGCCACCGGCGGCGGTGCCAGCTGCGGATTCGATGTAGACGGCAGCCGGTGCACCACCGACGGCGCCCGCCACCATGCTGCTGACGGAGTCGGCAGTCAGGGCCTTGCCGCCGCTGATGATGTGGCCACGTTCGTTGATGAGGCCCGCCTGACCGGCCACGGCACGGATGGTGCCGGTGGCGTCAAACACCGCGGTCATCACCAGCGCCAGTACGGTCGGGATCACCACCGGATTGAGGGCGCCCAGCAGATCCATGCTGCCCACCAGAGAGCCCTTCTCGCCCGTCAGGCTCGGCACGGCGAAGAAGCCCTGCCAGGTCACTTTCGGGTCGAACACAAGGCCGAGAATGGAGATGGCGATGATCACCATCAGGATGCCGCCCGGCACCTTGCGACGCTCCAGACCGAAGATGGCGGCCAGACCCAGCACCGTCATGATGACCGGGAAGGCGGTCACTTCACCCAGCTGAACCGGCAGACCGGCACCTTCGTTCTTGATCACCATGCCGACGCCGTTGGTGGCGATCAGCAGCAGGAACAGACCGATACCGATGCCGGTACCATGGGCGATGCCGGAGGGCAGGTTGTCCAGGATCCACTGGCGCACGCCGGTGACGCTGATCAAGGTGAACAGAACCCCCATCAGGAAGATGGCGCCCAGCGCGACCGGAATGCTCAGCCCCTGACCCAGCACCAGGCTGAAGGCGGTAAAGGCGGTGAGGGAGATGGCGCAACCGATGGCCATCGGCAGCTTGGCCCACAGCCCCATCAGCAGAGAGCCGAAGGCGGCGATCAAGCAGGTGGCCACAAACACCGGCCCCTGTTCAAAACCGGCGGCGCCCAGCATGTTTGGCACCACTATGATGCTGTAAACCATGGCCAAAAAGGTGGTCAACCCGGCCAGCAACTCCTGGCGCACGCTGCTGCCGCGCGCAGAAATGGAAAAATAAGAGTCCAAAAAGCCGCCATTCCCTGATTGGGCGGCCATATCTTGCTTTGCCATAACTTGTCCTGAAAGTGTGAAGGAAATCGTTTGCTTTCGTGGCGCGCAAAATAGCAAGAATTTGTCGGAATTGCAGCGAATTCCCTGACTTTTTCATCAAAATGGCCGTAATCGTTCTCGTTCGGGCACGAATTTGCTTGCCTGCCTGTCACGGCTCTCACCTTTATCCACCAGGCTCGCTCCTATACTGCAGAGAACCACTCGCACTGTCAGACGGGAGATACCCATGCACACGCGCAATCTGCTGAACGATATTCCCTCGCCACTGCCTACCGAACTCTTTCAGGATCTGGTCAGCACCAACCACCTGCGGATCGAACGCATCCTCTCCCACGGTCATCAAACCGCCCCGGGTGAATGGTACGATCAGGATGAACATGAGTGGATCCTGGTGGTACAGGGGGAAGCCAGCCTGCTGTTCATCGATCCGCAGACCCAGCAACAGCAGCTGGTACAGCTGGGCCCGGGCGACCACATCAACATTCCCGCCCGCCAAAAACACCGGGTGGAATGGACCCATCCCGACATGACCACAGTATGGCTCTGCGTGTTTTACTGAGTCGCGTGAGGCAATAGAGGCTATTCGGGGGAAATGATGGCTGTGCCGGAAACGAAAAAAAGCCCAGTCTTTCGACTGGGCTTCTTAAGTAGTGGCGGAGCGGACGGGACTCGAACCCGCGACCCCCGGCGTGACAGGCCGGTATTCTAA
>NZ_JAPDBT010000023.1:0-56785 GCF_027705405.1 Aeromonas sp. QDB34
TAAAATTGCAAAAAACTGCAGTTTTTTAGTTATTCATATCCAAGCACAGCTTTTATACAAACTTATCCACAGAAACCACCACATCCAGAGCTAGATTAGCCACTCCTCTACGAGCAACTCATGCCATTGGCTGGCTTTTCTGTAACAGATGAATGGAAGATCATCATTCGATAATAAGGGATACCTACCTATATAAGGAACTACACGATCAAGAGTAGGCAGTTGAGGCAGTTGAGGCAGTTGAGGCAGTTGAGGCAGTTGAGGCAGTTGAGGCAGTTGAGGCAGTTGAGGCAGTTGAGGCAGTTGAGGCAGTTGAGGCAGTTGAGGCAGTTGAGGCAGTTGAGGCAGTTGAGGCAGTTGAGGCAGTTGAGGCAGTATCAAAATCCATTAAAAGAAAAGCCGGGACAAGCCCGGCTTTTTCTTTATCACTCAGCAGCTGCTTCAGCAGCGGCCGGGCGGTCTACCAGCTCAATGTAAGCCATAGGGGCGTTGTCGCCTGCACGGAAACCGCATTTCAGAATGCGAGTATAGCCGCCGGCGCGCTCCAGGTAGCGCGGGCCCAGTTCATTGAACAGCTTAGCCACGATCGCGTTATCGCGAGTACGGGCAAATGCCAGGCGACGATTAGCAACGCTATCAGTCTTGGCAAGGGTGATCAGCGGTTCAACTACACGACGCAGCTCTTTTGCCTTAGGCAGAGTCGTCTTGATGATCTCATGACGAACCAGGGAGCTGGCCATGTTGCGGAACATAGCCTGACGATGGCTGCTGTTCCGGTTCAGTTGACGACCACTCAAACGATGGCGCATGACCTTATCCTTCTAACTAAATCTGTGAAACCCGTAATCTGGATTACTCGTCAGCGATGCTGGCGGGCGGCCAATTCTCGAGGCGCATGCCAAGAGACAGACCACGGGAGGCCAACACGTCCTTGATCTCAGTCAGGGACTTCTTACCGAGGTTAGGAGTCTTAAGCAACTCAACTTCGGTACGCTGTACCAGATCACCAATATAGTGGATAGCTTCTGCCTTCAGACAGTTCGCAGAACGAACTGTCAGCTCCAAATCATCGACAGGACGCAGCAGAATCGGATCAAACTCGGGTTTCTCTTCTTTCTTCTCGGGCACGCTGACATCGCGCAGATCCACGAAGGCTTCCAGTTGCTCGGCCAGAATAGTGGCAGAACGACGGATGGCTTCTTCAGGATCCAGAGTACCATTGGTCTCCATGTCGATGACCAGCTTGTCCAAGTCGGTACGCTGCTCCACACGTGCTGCCTCAACGTTGTAGGCAATACGAACGATGGGGCTGAACGCGGAGTCCAGCAGCAAGCGACCAATAGGACGCTCTTCATCATCGTTGTGAACACGAGCAGAAGCAGGCACATAACCACGACCGCGCTGAACTTTCAGGCGCATGCTGATTTCAGCATTAGCGCCAGTCAGGTGGCAGATTACGTGCTCCGGGTTTACGATCTCGACTTCATCACCGTGAGTGATATCACCAGCGGTAACGGGGCCTGTTCCAGACTTGGTCAGGGACAGAGTTACCTCGTCCTTGCCTTCCAGCTTCACAGCGATACCTTTCAGGTTGAGCAGGATTTCAAGAATGTCTTCCTGTACACCTTCTTTGCTGCTGTACTCATGCAGTACCCCGTCAATTTCGACTTCAGTAACTGCACAACCGGGCATAGAAGACAGCAAAATACGACGCAGGGCATTACCCAGCGTGTGACCAAAGCCACGCTCAAGTGGCTCGAGAGTCACTTTCGCATGAGTCGGGCTAACTTGCTCGATGTCAACTAGCCGCGGTTTAAGAAAATCTGTTACAGAACCCAGCATTGTGTCCTCTCTTTAGAAGCTAGCTTTACTTGGAGTAAAGCTCGACGATCAGCTGTTCGTTAATGTCGGCAGACAGGTCGGAACGCTCTGGCAGACGCTTGAAAGCACCTTCCATTTTAGCGGCATCAACCTCTACCCAAGTCGGCTTCTCGCGCTGACCAGCAACCTCGAGGGATGCTTTGATACGCGCTTGCTTCTTAGCCTTCTCACGAACGCAGATCACGTCCTCAGGGGAAACCTGGAAAGAAGGAATGTTCACAACGCGACCGTTGACCATGATGGCCTTGTGGCTCACCAGCTGACGAGATTCAGCACGGGTAGCACCGAAGCCCATACGGTAAACAACGTTGTCCAAACGACCTTCCAGCAGCTGCAACAGGTTTTCACCGGTGTTACCCTTTTGACGGGCAGCGTCGCGGTAGTAGTTGCGGAACTGTTTTTCCAATACGCCGTAGATACGACGAACTTTTTGTTTCTCGCGCAGCTGAACACCGTAGTCAGACAGACGCGCTTTACGCGCACCGTGTTGACCAGGAACGGTGTCAATCTTGCACTTAGAATCAATCGCACGAACACCAGACTTCAGGAAGAGGTCGGTGCCCTCACGACGGCTAAGCTTAAGCTTAGGACCGATATATCTTGCCATCTTCTTTCTCCAACAATCCTAGACCAAGTAGCTACAGCGTTACACGCGGCGCTTCTTGGGAGGACGACAACCGTTGTGCGGGATCGGAGTCACATCAGTAATGTTAGTGATGCGGAAACCAGCCGCGTTCAGAGCGCGGATGGAAGACTCACGACCGGGACCCGGACCTTTGACCATGACTTCCAGGTTCTTCACGCCGTATTCTTTGGCGATCTCACCAGCACGCTCAGCAGCTACCTGGGCAGCAAACGGAGTGGACTTACGGGAACCACGGAAACCTGAACCACCAGAGGTAGCCCATGACAGAGCATTGCCCTGACGGTCAGTAATGGTCACGATTGTGTTGTTGAAAGATGCATGAACGTGCGCAATACCGTCGCTCACTTGCTTTTTAACGCGCTTGCGAGCACGAGTCGGAGTTTTAGCCATTTTCTACCTTCCCGTTACTTCTTGATAGCCTTGCGCGGACCCTTACGGGTACGAGCGTTGGTCTTGGTACGTTGACCACGAACAGGCAGGCTACGACGGTGACGCAAACCACGGTAGCAACCCAGATCCATCAATCGCTTGATGTTCATGGAAATCTGACGACGCAGGTCACCTTCAACGGTGAATTTACCTACTTGTTCACGCAGACTCTCGATCTGAGCTTCGTCCAGGTCTTTAATTTTCACATTCTCAGCGATACCGGCTGCGGCACAGATGGCCTTGGAGCGGGTACGACCGACGCCATAAATAGCAGTCAAAGCGATGACTGCATGCTTATGGTCAGGAATGTTAATGCCAGCGATACGGGCCACTATTCACTCCTACATATAGTAGATTACGACCACCACAAAGCCCGTGAGCGGATACGTGGCGGTCAACCAATACACAACAAAAGTTGGCTGGCTATATTAGCCAGCACAACTATTTGTTGCAAGTACTAACCGTAAAAAATTAGCCTTGGCGCTGTTTATGCTTTGGCTCGCTGCAAATCACACGCACCACACCGTGACGCTTGATGATTTTGCAGTTACGGCAGATTGCCTTAACGGAAGCACGAACTTTCATTGCTTAACTCCGTAACTACGCCGACCTTTAGCGGCCGTAGCCCTTCAGGTTGGCCTTCCTCAGGACATCACCATATTGATGAGACATCATATGGGTCTGAACCTGAGCCATGAAGTCCATGATAACTACCACGATAATCAGCAGCGAGGTGCCACCGAAGTAGAACTGTACGTTCCAGGCAGTCATCAAGAACTGGGGTACCAGACAGATAAAGGTTATATAGAGCGCACCTGCCAATGTCAGGCGAGTCATAACCTTATCGATATAACGTGCTGTCTGCTCGCCCGGGCGGATCCCCGGGATAAAGGCTCCACTCTTCTTCAGGTTGTCTGCTGTCTCGCGGGGGTTGAACACCAGCGCGGTATAGAAGAAGCAGAAGAAGATAATGGCTGCTGCATAGAGCATCTCATACAAGGGCTGACCCGGCTGCAGGACCATAGAGACCTGTTGCAGGATGTCAGCGATCTTGCCCTCGCCCTGACCAAACCAAGAAGTAATGGTCCCTGGGAAGAGGATGATGCTGGATGCGAAAATCGCAGGAATCACACCGGCCATATTCACTTTCAACGGCAGGTGTGTGCTTTGCGCGGCAAATACCTGGCGGCCTTGTTGACGCTTGGCATAGTTAACGACGATACGACGCTGACCACGCTCCACGAACACCACAAAGTAAGTCACTGCGAAAACAATCAAGCCCAGCAACAACAACAGCAGGATGTGCAATTCCCCTTGACGTGCCTGTTCGGCCGTAGCGCCAATGGCATGAGGCAGACCAGCAACGATACCTGTGAAGATAATCAACGAGATACCATTACCAATCCCACGCTCGGTAATCTGCTCACCCAACCACATCAAGAACATGGTACCGGTGACCAGACTCACAACGGCCGTGAAATAGAAGCCCAAACCCGGATGAGTCACGAGTCCTTGCATCATATTCGGCAGACCGGTTGCAATACCAATGGCCTGGAACGTTCCCAAAACCAGCGTGCCCCAACGGGTATATTGGCTAATCTTGCGACGGCCGGATTCACCTTCCTTCTTGAGTTCAGCAAGAGCGGGGTGAACCACAGTCAGCAGCTGGATAATGATCGACGCCGAAATGTACGGCATGATCCCCAGCGCAAGAATAGAAGCACGCGAGAGTGCACCACCACTGAACATGTTGAACATCTCAATGATGGTGCCCTTCTGTTGTTGGAACAACTCGGCCAGTACGGCGGCGTCAATACCAGGAATCGGCACATAAGAGCCTGCACGGAAAACGATAATCGCCCCGAGAACGAAGAGCAGACGGCTCTTCAGTTCACTCAGACCACCCTGTGCTTTAACATCCAATCCTGGTTTCTTAGCCATTGTACTGATTATTCCTCGATTTTACCGCCAGCGGCCTCGATGGCTGCACGTGCACCTTTGGTGACGGACAGACCACGAACGGTCACAGCACGGTCAATGTTGCCAGACAGAACAACTTTAGCGAACACGATGTTTTTAGTAATAACACCGGCTTGCTTCAGAGTGCTCACGTCGACCACATCACCTTCTACCAGGGCGATTTCGTTCAGGCGCACTTCGGCAGAAACCAAAGATTTGCGAGAGAAGAAACCGAACTTCGGCAGACGGATTTTCAAAGGCATCTGGCCGCCTTCGAAACCGTTGCGGACTTTGCCGCCACCGGAACGAGAGGTTTGACCTTTAACACCACGACCACCGGTCTTGCCCAGACCAGAACCGATACCACGGCCCGGACGGTGCTTAACGCGCTTGGAGCCAGCGGCCGGAGACAGAGTATTCAGACGCATGCTTAGCCCTCCACCTTAACCATGTAATAAACCTGGTTGATCATGCCGCGTACGCAGGGAGTATCTTCCAGCTCAACGGTGTGACCAATGCGACGCAGACCCAGACCACGCAGAGTCGCCTTGTGCTTTGGCAGACGGCCGATAGAGCTGCGAGTTTGAGTTACTTTTACAGTGTTAGCCATGTCGCATTACCCCAGAATTTCTTCAACGCGCAGACCACGCTTGGCAGCGATCTGGGCCGGGGATTGACCCTGTACCAGAGCGTCGACAGTTGCGCGAACAACGTTGATTGGGTTGGTGGAACCGTAGGTCTTGGCCAGCACGTTGTGGATACCAGCAACTTCCAGAACAGCACGCATGGCGCCGCCTGCAATGATACCAGTACCTTGAGAGGCCGGCTTCATGAACACGGTGGAACCGGAGTGAACACCGCGCACCGGGTGGTGCAGAGTGCCGTTGTTCAGCTCAACCTTGTTCAGGTTACGCTTAGCCTGTTCCATCGCTTTTTGAATAGCGGCCGGAACTTCACGGGCTTTACCGTAACCGTAACCTACACGGCCGTTACCATCACCCACCACGGTCAACGCGGTGAAGGACATGATACGACCACCTTTAACAGTTTTCGAAACACGGTTTACTGCAATCAGCTTTTCTTGCAGTTCGCCGGCTTGAGATTCGACTTTAGCCATCTTCGACTCCTAGCTTAGAACTGAAGACCAGCGTCACGTGCAGCAGCTGCCAGAGCAGCGATGCGACCGTGATACTTGAAACCGGAACGATCGAAAGATACGTTCTGAACGCCTTTGGCAATAGCACGCTCAGCGATTGCTTTACCTACCGCGGTCGCTGCATCAGCGTTACCGGTGTATTTAATAGCTTCACTGATGGCTTTCTCTACTGTGGAAGCAGAGGCCAGAACTTCGGAACCGTTGGCTGCAATAACCTGCGCATAGATATGACGCGGGGTACGGTGAACAACCAGACGGGTAGCTCCCAGTTCCTGCATCTTTTTCCGAGCACGAGTAGCACGACGGAGACGAGCTGCTTTCTTGTCCATAGTGTTACCTTACTTCTTCTTAGCTTCTTTAGTACGCACTTGCTCGTTGGCATAGCGTACACCCTTGCCCTTGTAGGGCTCCGGAGCGCGGTAAGCACGGATATCGGCGGCGACTTGGCCAACCAGCTGCTTGTCGACACCACGCAGAACGATTTCTGTGGCAGTCGGGCACTCAGCGGTCACACCAGCCGGCAGCGCATGCTCTACCGGGTGAGAGAAGCCCAGAGCCAGCGCAACAGCATTGCCCTTGATGGAGGCTTTATAACCTACACCAACCAGCTGCAGCTTGCGCTCGAAGCCTTGGGTAACACCGATTACCATGTTGTTGACCAATGCACGGGCAGTACCGGCCTGAGCGTCAGCACCAGCGATGCCGTCGCGCGGGGCGAACTTCAGTACATTGTCTTCTTTGGTCACTTCTACACCGGCGTGAATAGAGCGAACCAAGGAACCTTTACCACCTTTGATGGACAGTTCCTGGCCGTTCAGAGTCACCTCTACGCCAGCAGGAATAGTGACGGGTGCCTTAGCAACACGAGACATTTCCTACCTCCTATTAAGCGACGTAGCAGATGATCTCACCGCCCATGCTTGCCTTGCGGGCAGCACGGTCAGTCATCACACCTTTAGACGTGGACACGATAGCAACACCGAGACCGCCCATAACTTTCGGCAGATCAGTAGTGCGCTTGTAAATACGCAGGCCGGGACGGCTCACGCGTTGGATCAGTTCTACAACTGGCTTGCCCTGGAAATATTTCAGTTCAATTTCCAGTTCCGGCTTCACGTCACCAGCTACGGAGTAGCCAGTGATGTAACCTTCTTCTTTCAGCACTTTGGCGATAGCCACTTTCAGCTTGGAAGAAGGCATGGAAACCGCAACTTTGCTCGCCGCCTGACCGTTACGGATGCGGGTCAGCATATCCGCGATCGGATCTTGCATGCTCATAAGTCTAACTCCCGAGATTCGTTACCAAGAAGCCTTCTTCAGGCCCGGAATTTCGCCCTTCATGGCATGCTCACGCACCTTGATGCGAGACAGGCCAAACTTGCGCAGGAAACCGTGCGGACGACCAGTAATATTGCAACGGTTACGCTGGCGGGACGGACTGGAATCACGGGGCAGCTGTTGCAGTTGCAGGACAGCATCCCAACGCGCTTCTTCAGAAGCGTTCATATCAACAATGATAGCTTTCAGCTCGGTTCGCTTGGAGGCGAACTTGGCTACCAGCTTCGCACGCTTTGCTTCACGTGCTTTCATGGAAGTTTTAGCCATAACCCTAACCTTACTTGCGGAATGGGAAGTTAAAGGCAGCCAGCAGAGCACGGCCTTCTTCATCGGTATTCGCGGAAGTGGTGATGGTGATATCCAGACCACGGACGCGATCGACCTTGTCATAGTCGATTTCCGGGAAGATGATTTGCTCACGCACGCCCATGGAGTAGTTACCACGACCGTCGAACGCTTTAGCGTTCAGGCCACGGAAGTCACGGATACGCGGTACGGAGATGCAAATCAGCCGTTCCAGGAACTCCCACATACGCTCGCCACGCAGGGTTACTTTACAACCTATCGGGTAGCCTTCACGAATCTTGAAGCCCGCAACAGATTTGCGAGCTTTGGTGATCAGCGGCTTCTGACCGGAAATGGCAGCCATATCGGCAGCAGCATTTTCCAGCAATTTCTTGTCAGAGATCGCTTCACCAACACCCATGTTCAGGGTGATTTTCTCGATCCGAGGGACTTGCATGATAGTCTTGTAACCGAACTGTTTGGACAGTTCATTTACTACATCGGATTTGTAGTAATCATGCAGTTTCGCCATCGTTAAACTCCAATTACTTCACAAGTTCGCCGGTGGATTTGAAGAAACGGACTTTTTTGCCGTCTTCAATCCGGAAACCAACGCGGTCAGCCTTGCCAGTGGCAGAGTTGAACAGCGCTACGTTAGATACATCGATGGGGGCTTCTTTGGTGACGATACCGCCAGCCTGACCCAGTGCGGGTACCGGCTTCTGGTGTTTCTTCACCTGGTTGATGCCTTCCACGATTACCTTACCTTTTGCAATCAGGACTTGAGTGACTTTGCCACGCTTGCCCTTGTCTTTGCCGGTAAGAACAATCACTTCGTCTTCGCGACGGATTTTAGCTGCCATCGTTCGACTCCTTACAGTACTTCGGGTGCCAGGGACACAATCTTCATGAACTTCTCATTACGCAGTTCACGAGTCACCGGGCCAAAAATACGAGTACCGATTGGCTGTTGGTTGTTGTTAAGCAACACAGCCGCATTGTTGTCGAAACGGATGACAGAGCCGTCCGGACGACGAACGCCTTTACGGGTGCGTACGACCACCGCGTTATACACATCACCTTTCTTCACTTTACCGCGAGGAATGGCTTCCTTGATGGAAACCTTGATGATGTCGCCGATGCCGGCGTAACGGCGGTGCGAACCACCCAGAACCTTAATACACATTACACTGCGAGCGCCGGAGTTGTCGGCAACACCCAGCATACTTTGCATCTGGATCATCTTAGTGCTCCGCTTTGTTTACTTCTTATCCCTCTCGGGATCTGGCTGCCTTCAAAAGGCGCGAAACTATAACACAGGATTTTTAGAAAAGGTAGCCTAAAAAACAAACGGCCCCGCTAAGGGGCCGTTTGGACTACAAAGTACCGATTAGGCCTTTTCTACAACGGCAACCAGGGTCCAGGACTTGGTCTTGGACAGCGGGCGGCATTCGCGGATTTCCACGAGGTCGCCAGCTTTGCATTCGTTGTTTTCATCATGTACGTGCAGCTTGGTAGTGCGCTTGATGATCTTACCGTAGATCGGGTGCTTTACCTTGCGCTCGATAGCAACAGTGATGGACTTGTCCATCTTGTCGCTGATTACACGACCTTGCAGAGTACGGATCTTGTCAGTCATTACGCACCTGCCTTCTCAGTCAGTACAGTCTTGATACGTGCGACGTCACGACGCACTTGTTTCAGAGTGTGAGTCTGAGCCAGCTGGCCGGTGGAAGCTTGCATGCGCATGTTGAATTGCTCACGCAGCAGACCCAGCAGCTCCTGGTTCAGTTCTTCGACGCTCTTTTGACGCAGATCTTGGGCTTTCATCACATCACCGTCTTAATTACGAAAGTGGTCTGAACGGACAGCTTAGCTGCGGCCAGGGCAAACGCTTCACGCGCCAGAGCCTCAGGTACACCATCCATCTCGTACAGAACCTTGCCAGGCTGGATCGGGCAAACCCAGTATTCCACGTTACCCTTACCTTTACCCATACGAACTTCGAGGGGCTTTTCGGTGATGGGCTTGTCCGGGAACACACGGATCCAGATCTTGCCTTGACGCTTAACGTGACGGGTCATGGCACGACGGGCTGCTTCGATTTGACGAGCAGTCAGTTGACCACGGGATGTCGCCTTCAGGCCAAAGGTACCGAAGGATACTTCGTTACCAGAGTTGGCCAGACCGCGGTTACGACCCTTGTGGGTCTTGCGGAATTTAGTACGCTTTGGTTGCAACATTTACCGAATCTCCTTACTTAGCAGCGCGGCGCTTGTTGTCACGCTTGGGCTTTGCAGGAGCTTGCTCTTGAGCAGCAGCGGCATTAACAGCAGCCAGACCGCCCAGAACTTCGCCCTTGAAGATCCAAACTTTAACGCCGATCACACCGTAAGTGGTGTGGGCTTCAGAAGTTGCGTAGTCGATGTCGGCACGCAGGGTGTGCAACGGCACACGACCTTCACGGTACCATTCGGTACGCGCGATTTCAGCGCCGCCCAGACGACCGGAAACTTCCACTTTGATGCCCTTGGCACCCAGGCGCATTGCGTTCTGTACGGCGCGCTTCATAGCACGACGGAACATTACACGACGCTCCAGCTGGGAAGTGATGCTGTCGGCAACCAGTTTGCCATCCAGCTCCGGCTTGCGGACTTCGGAAATGTTGATCTGAGCAGGCACGCCAGCAATTGCGGCTACAGCTTTGCGCAGTTTCTCAACGTCTTCGCCTTTCTTACCGATCACAACACCCGGACGAGCGGTGTGAATGGTCACACGGATGCTCTTGGCCGGACGCTCGATGGTGATCTTGGACAAGGACGCGTTTTTCAGTTCCTTGGTCAGGAACTGGCGTACTTGAAAATCGCTGTACAGGTTGTCAGCGAAGTCTTTGGTGTTCGCGAACCAGGTAGAATTCCAAGGCTTGGTAATACCCAGGCGAATGCCATTAGGATGTACTTTCTGACCCATTGCTTATCTCCCAGCCTTAGCGTCGGATACCACTACGGTGATGTGAGCGGTACGCTTGAGGATACGATCCGCACGACCTTTGGCACGCGGACGGATGCGCTTCATGGAGGGACCTTCGTCGACCATGATAGTAGCAACACGCAGCGCGTCGATATCGGCGCCTTCGTTGTGCTCAGCGTTTGCAATGGCAGATTCCAGCACTTTCTTCACCAGAGCTGCAGCCTTTTTCGGGCTGAAGGTCAGGATGTTCAGAGCCTTGTCTACGGACAGACCACGTACTTGATCGGCTACCAGACGAGCTTTCTGGGCAGAAGTACGGGCATAACGGTGTTTAGCGATAGCTTCCATCATTTATCCCTTAGCGCTTCTTAGCCTTCTTATCAGCAGCATGGCCGCGATAAGTACGAGTCGGTGCGAATTCACCCAGTTTGTGACCGATCATTTCTTCGGTAACGAAAACCGGAACGTGCTGACGACCATTATGGACAGCGATGGTCAAACCGATCATGTTCGGGATGATCATTGAACGACGGGACCAGGTCTTAACCGGCTTTTTATCCCCGCTTTCCACCGCTTTCTCTACCTTCTTCAGCAAGTGCAGGTCAATAAATGGACCCTTCTTGAGAGAACGTGGCATGGTGATTCCTCTATGTTAACAATTACTTGTTACGACGACGTACGATGTACTTGTCGGTACGCTTGTTCTTACGGGTCTTGAAGCCTTTAGCCTTCTGGCCCCATGGGGACACAGGCTGCATGCCCTTGTTGCGACCCTCACCACCACCGTGCGGGTGGTCGACCGGGTTCATCGCCATACCGCGAACGGTCGGACGAATACCACGCCAGCGGTTTGCACCGGCTTTACCCAGTTGACGCAGCATGTGCTCGGAGTTACCAACTTCACCGATGGTGGCGCGGCACTCGGCCAGAACTTTACGTACTTCGCCGGAACGCAGACGCAGAGTTACATAGTTACCTTCACGAGCCAGGATCTGGATGAAAGTACCAGCGGAACGAGCCAGCTGGGCACCTTTACCAGGCTTCATCTCAACAGCGTGAACGGTAGAACCGACCGGGATGTTGCGCATCGGCAGGGTGTTACCTACCTTGATTGCGGCATCAGCACCAGAAGCGATTGCATCACCAGCTTTCAGGCCTTTCGGAGCCAGGATGTAACGACGCTCACCGTCTGCATACAGCACCAGGGCGATGTTTGCGGTACGGTTAGGATCGTATTCCAGGCGCTCTACTTTGGCCGGGATACCGTCTTTGTCGCGCTTGAAGTCGACGATACGGTAGTGTTGCTTGTGACCACCGCCGATGTGACGGGTGGTGATGCGGCCGTTGTTGTTACGACCACCGGACTTGTCTTTCTTGTCCAGCAGAGCTGCAAAGGGCTTGCCCTTGTACAGGTCTTGGTTGACGATCTTGACGACGTGGCGGCGGCCCGGAGAAGTAGGCTTGCACTTAACGATTGCCATTTTTCAGAACTCCTCTTACTCGGCTGCGCCCATGAAGTCGATGTCCTGACCAGCTTTCAGGGTCACATAAGCCTTTTTCCAATCGGAACGACGGCCTACGCGTGCACCTGCGCGCTTGGTCTTACCCTTCATGTTCAGGGTACGGACGGTCTCAACTTCGACCTCGAACAGTTTCGCAACTGCAGCTTTGACTTCCGCCTTGGTGGCATCAACAGCAACTTTGAACACGATAGTGTTCTGCTTTTCTGCGACCATGGTGCTCTTTTCAGAGATGTGCGGAGCCTTCAGAACTTTCAGCAGACGCTCTTCACGGATCATGCCAGCATCTCCTCGATTTGCTTAACTGCGTCAGCAGTCATCAGAACCTTGTCGAAAGCGATCAGGCTGACCGGGTCGATACCGGCAACATCACGCACGTCAACTTTGTACAGGTTACGAGCAGCCAGGAACAGGTTCTCATCGACTTCAGCAGTCACGATCAGAACGTCAGTCAGTTCCATTTCTTTCAGCTTGGCGATCAGTTCTTTGGTCTTCGGAGCTTCGATGCCGAACTTCTCAACAACGATCAGGCGCTCTTGACGTACCAGCTCGGACAGGATGCTACGGATAGCACCGCGGTACATCTTCTTGTTTACTTTCTGGCTGTGATCTTGCGGCTTAGCTGCAAAAGTCACACCACCGGAACGCCAAATGGGCGAACGGATGGAGCCAGCACGGGCACGACCAGTACCCTTCTGACGCCACGGCTTTTTGCCGCCACCAGACACTTCAGAGCGAGTCAGCTGCGCACGAGTACCCTGACGGGCACCAGCGGCATAAGCAACGACAACCTGGTGAACCAGAGCTTCGTTGAATTCGCGCCCGAAGGTAGTCTCGGAAACTTCAAGAGCGCTCTTGGCGTCTTTCATTACCAATTCCATTACTATCTCCTCAGACGTTACGCTTTGACGGCAGGTTTAACGATCACGTTGCCGTTGGTTGCACCCGGTACTGCGCCTTTGATGAGCAGCAGGTTGCGTTCAGCGTCAACACGAACCAGTTCCAGGTTCTGAGTCGTTACACGCTCAGCACCCATGTGACCAGCCATCTTTTTGCCCTTGAATACACGGCCCGGGGTCTGGTTTTGACCGATGGAGCCAGGTACACGGTGGGACAGAGAGTTACCGTGGGTCATATCCTGGGTGCGGAAGTTCCAGCGCTTAACAGTACCGGCAAAACCTTTACCCTTGGATGTGCCGGTAACGTCTACCAGCTTAACGTCAGCGAGAAGATCTACTTTCAGCTCGCTACCAACAGTGAAAGTTTCACCGTTGTTCAGGCGGAATTCCCACAGACCGCGACCGGCTTCTACACCAGCTTTGGCGAAGTGGCCAGCTTCCGGCTTGGTTACACGGCTGGCTTTCTTGGCGCCAGTGGTAACCTGAATAGCGTTGTAGCCGTCGGTTTCTACAGATTTGACCTGAGTTACACGGTTAGCTTCAACTTCGATAACAGTCACCGGGATAG
The DNA here is from genome assembly GCF_027705405.1 of Aeromonas sp. QDB34. Lineage (NCBI taxonomy): Bacteria > Pseudomonadati > Pseudomonadota > Gammaproteobacteria > Aeromonadales > Aeromonadaceae > Aeromonas > Aeromonas sp. QDB34. Next base: position 13,652 of record NZ_JAPDBT010000023.1, read on the forward strand.
AAACGCCATCTTCAGTGAAGATGCGAGTCATACCCACTTTGCGACCTACAAGACCGATTGTCATTGTTATCAACCTCTTTCCGTAATTAACCCAGGCTGATCTGGACGTCTACACCAGCTGCCAGATCCAGACGCATCAGGGCGTCAACGGTCTTGTCAGTCGGCTCAACGATGTCTACCAGACGCTTGTGAGTGCGGATCTCGTACTGATCACGCGCATCTTTGTTGACGTGCGGGGAGATCAGGACGGTGAAGCGCTCTTTGCGAGTCGGCAGCGGAATAGGACCGCGAACCTGCGCGCCGGTGCGCTTTGCAGTTTCAACGATTTCCGCAGTGGATTGATCGATCAGGCGATGATCAAAAGCCTTCAGGCGGATACGGATTCTTTGGTTCTGCATTGACAGAGCTCCAATAGATAAAAGAACATAAATCAACACCGCCCGACCGAGATTGCTCCCGCCAGAGGTGTGATTTTTCACGTTTCCTCCCATATCGGGAGGACTGTATGGCTGGCCCCCGCAAGCGGGAAACTCAGCAAGCAGACATATCGTCTGGCTTACCTCATGGGTAAGCGGAGGGGATTATACGGATTTTTTCAATTTGCGCAAGAGAAGGCGAACAGATTGTGCGCAATTTTATGTGACAGATGGATCTCGCCAACGGCTGGGCAAGCCCTTGCCTGACAGGGGTAACGACAATGTTGCAAACAGGCTGGTAGACTGTGCGCCGGCCTTCGTCATCGGAACGACACCCCATGCTCAAAGATCAGAAAAAAGCCTATCAATATGGACTCTGCGCCGTCGCCCTCTGGTCGACGGTCGCCAGCGCCTTCAAGATCTCCCTCGCCTACTTTGAACCGGTACAGCTGCTGCTGGTCGCGGCCTGCACCTCGACCCTGACGCTGGGGGGGATCGTGGCCTGTCAGGGCAAACTGCCGCTGTTGCTCGGCTACATCAAGAGTCGTCCCCTCTACTATCTGGCACTGGGGGTACTCAACCCCTTCCTCTATTACCTGCTGCTGTTCAAGGCGTATGACCTGCTGCCCGCCCAACAGGCACAAACCCTCAACTACACCTGGGCCATCACCCTCAGTCTGCTGGCGGTGCCCTTCCTCGGTCAGAAGCTGCGCCGCCGCGACGGGGTCGCCATCGTGCTCGGCTACTTCGGCGCGCTGGTGATCGCCACCAGGGGGGATGTATTCGGTCTGCAGTTCGACAGCCCCCTCGGCGTCACGCTGGCACTGGTATCGACCCTGATCTGGGCCGGCTACTGGATCCTCAACACCCGCAACCAGGGCGACCCCATCGTCAGCCTGCTGCTGGGCTTCCTCATCAGCCTGCCCTTCATCGTCGCGGCAACCTGGCTGCTCTCGGACTTTGCCATGACCGCTTGGCAGGGGTGGGCCGGCGCCATCTACGTGGGGTTGTTCGAGATGGGTTTTGGATTCGTGCTCTGGCTGATGGCGCTGCGCCACGCCACCAACACGGCCCCCATCAGCAACCTCATCTTCATCTCGCCGTTTGCTTCGCTGGTGCTGCTCAACCTGTTGATCGGCGAAACCATCCACCCGGCCACCCCCATCGGGCTGGCGCTCATCGTCGCCGCCCTGCTGATCCAGCAACTGAAATACGGCAGGCGCTACCGCAAGACCAGCGAGCCGCAAGCCTGACATGCAAAGGGCGTATCCACGGATACGCCCTTTGTTCAATCAATCCACTCCAGCGGCTGGTTCTTGGGCAGCCGGATCTCCACCAGCAAGCCCCCCAGCTCGGAGCGCCCCAGCCTGATGGTGCCATGATGCTGGGACACAATCTTGGCGACGATGGCCAACCCCAGGCCGCTGCCGCTGCCGGTACGGGCCTCGTTGCCCTGGGTGAAGGGTTTGAGCACCCGGTAGTAATCCTGCTCCGGAATGCCGGGGCCATCATCCGACAGGCGCAGCCGCACCCAGTGACCATCGTCCTTGAGCTCGGCCTGCAGCCGGCTCGCACCGTAGCGCAGCGAATTGCCCGACAGGTTGTTGAGGATGCGGCGAATGCTGATGGGATTGCAGGCCACCCGCACCGCCTCGGCCGGCAACTCGAGCTCCACCTCCAGACCCTGATCGGTCTGCACCAGCAAGCTGTCGTGGATCAGCTGGGTCAGGTCGATCTGCTGGGTATCCAGCCCCTCGTCCGGCCGAATGTAGTCGATGAACTGATCGATGATGCCATTGGACTCGTCAATGTCCGCATTGATGCTCTCCTTGAGGTACTCATCCCCGGAGGACATCATTTCAGTCGCCAGCCGGATACGGGTCAGCGGGGTACGCAGATCGTGGGAGACACCCGCCATCATCAGGTTACGCTCCTCGATCAGGCCCTTGATGGAACTCGACATGTGATTGAAGGTGCGAGTCAGCCGACGCACCTCCCGCGAGCCCTGCTCCCCCAACGCATCGGGGAAATTGCCGCGCGCCACCGCCACGGCCCCCGCTTCCAGATCCTCCAGCGGCCGCACCAGCTGGCGGGCAAAGCGCCAGGCTGCGAACAGGGTCACCACCAGCAGCACACTCATGTAGAGGATCAGCGGCTCGATGTCGTCGTCCTCGATCTCGGTCAGCGGGATGCGCACCCACACCTTGTTGGCCTGGGGTGGCTGGATCCAGATGATGTAGTGATCCTGGATCTCGACCCTGACCTTGGTCTTGCCTCCCAGTTCGCGGCTGATGCTCTCTTCCAGATAGGTGTAGGGCTTGGACTCGTTGAGCCCGTGCTGCTCTGCCTCGGTCTGGGTATAGATGTCGCTGCCGGTCGCCACATAGACCAGCGCCTCGGCGTCTTCACTCAGCGCCAGCTGGTTGCTCTCGACCGGGAAGATGAGCTTGACCTGGTTGGCCAGCAGGTGGCTGATCTGCTTGACGGTCGGCGCCAGCAGATAGTTGTAGAAGGTGGCATAGGAGACAAACTGATAGACCACCAGCACGGCGGCCAAAAACCAGAGCATGCGGGAAAACATGCTGCTCACTTTCTTCATTCGCCATCACCGTCCGGCACGAACACATAGCCCAGACCCCAGACGGTCTGCAGATAACGGGGCTGCGCCGGATCCTGCTCCAGCAGGCGACGCAGACGGGAGACCTGCACGTCGATGCTGCGCTCGGTGGCGGTGTATTCACGACCGCGGGCCAGGTTCATCAGCTTGTCACGGGAGAGAGGCTCGCGCGGATGACTCACCAGCACCTTGAGCACGGCGAATTCACCGCTGGTCAGCGCAACCGGATCACCATCGCGGCTCAGCTCGCGGGTCGCCAGGTTGAGCTGATAGCTGCCAAAGCTCACCACCTTCTCGGCGGTAGAGGGGGCACCCGGCAACTCGATGGTGTGCCGGCGCAGCACGGCGCGGATCCGGGCCAGTAGCTCACGGGGATTGAACGGTTTGGGCAGGTAATCATCGGCCCCCATCTCGAGCCCGACGATGCGATCTACCTCATCCCCCTTGGCGGTCAGCATCAGCACCGGGATCTGGTTGCCAGCCTCGCGCAGGCGGCGGCAGATGGAGAGGCCGTCTTCCCCCGGCAGCATCAGATCAAGCACCATCAGGCTGAAGTTCTCACGGGTCAGCAGGCGGTCGGCCTGTTCACCATTGGCGACGCCCCGAACCACGAACCCCTGTTCGGTCAGGTAGCGCTCCAGCAGGGAACGTAATTTCAAATCATCGTCGACGACCAGAACCTTGTATTGCTGACTCATTGCTTGCCTCTCCTCTATATATGCTGCCAATACTAGAGCTCGGGCTCGTAACGGCCAAGCCTAAATATGTTACCGGTTATTGCCCATTCAGCCGATTTTGCGCCCCTTCACCCCGCGTCTTACCACTCAGGCATCCCCTCAGACGCCCCAGTTTTTGCTCGACAGCAAGGCGACAACGGATAAGATCTGCCGTGCCATAAGAGGCTCATCAGCCCCACTGACACAGGTAACGACCGATGAAGACCAAGCTGATCACCCGTGAAGGCTACAACAAGCTCAAACAGGAGCTCGATTTCCTCTGGCGCGAGGAGCGCCCCGAGACCACCCGCAAAGTGGCCTGGGCGGCCAGCCTCGGTGATCGCAGCGAGAATGCCGACTACCAATACAACAAGAAACGGCTGCGAGAGATCGACCGGCGAGTCCGTTACCTGCGCAAGTGCCTCGAGGAGCTGGGGATCGTCGACTACTCCCCCGCCCAGGAGGGCAAGGTCTTTTTCGGTGCCTGGGTCGAGGTGGAAAACGAGGAGGGAGAGACCAAGCGCTTTCGCATCGTCGGCTATGACGAGATCTTCGAGCGCAAGGATTACATCTCCATCGACTCCCCCATGGCCCGCGCCCTGCTCAAGAAAGAGGTGGGCGACGAGGCCATAGTGCGTACGCCAGTCGGTGACGCCTGCTGGTACATCAATGAGATCAGCTATCCCAAATAAGCCAGCGCCGGCCCTGACTACCAAATCGGCTGACGAGGCCAGGAGAGACCAAGCATGTCCGCCCACCGGGTATGACAAGCGTCGTTTTTGCCGGGGTGGCATCCCGCTGCCCGACCCCATATAGTGCTCACACCCGGCGCCTTGCGGCGCCAACCGGCCCGCGTGGCAGTAGCCCGGCTGGTACCTTGAGTACCGCCAGGACAGACCCCTGCCCGGCGACATCGCCTCGCGCCTGCCCGTTGACCAGGACCCGACCAAGAGACCCTCGATGCAAAGCCACGTAATAGAACATCAGATTGCCGGTGAGCTGAATGCCCGCCCGGAGCAGGTGCAGGCCGCCGTTCGCCTGCTGGACGAAGGCGCCACCGTGCCCTTCATCGCCCGTTACCGCAAGGAGGTGACCGGCGGTCTGGACGACAGTCAGCTGCGCACCCTGGAGAGCCGCCTCGGCTATCTGCGCGAGCTGGCCGATCGCCGCCAGGTGATCCTGCGCTCCATCGAGGAGCAGGGCAAACTCACCCCCGAGCTTGCACGCGAATTGAACGAGGCCGACAGCAAGACCCGGCTGGAGGATCTCTACCTCCCCTACAAACCCAAGCGCCGCACCAAGGGGCAGATGGCCATCGAGGCGGGATTGGAGCCACTGGCCGACCTGCTGCTGAGCGATCCGCTAAAGGATCCCGAGCAGGAGGCGGTTCGCTTCCTCAATGCCGAGCAGGGGATCACCGACGGCAAGGCCGCCCTCGACGGTGCCCGCTACATCCTGATGGAGCGCTTCGCCGAGCAGGCCGACCTGCTGGAGAAGCTGCGCGACTACCTGTGGCACAACGCCACCCTGCGTGCTCGCGTCGTGGCCGGCAAGGAGCAGGAAGGGGCCAAGTTCAAGGATTACTTCGAACACGACGAACCGCTGCACAAGGCCCCCTCCCACCGGGTGCTGGCCATGCTGCGCGGTCGCAACGAGGGGATCCTCAACCTGGCGCTGGTTGCCGGTGACGATGAGGGTGCCAGCCCCTGCGAAGGGATCATTGCCCATCACCTCAGGCTCAACCTGCAACACCGCCCGGCCGACAAGTGGCTGCAGGGGGTGGTGAGCTGGACCTGGAAGATCAAGCTCTCCTTGCAGATGGAGACCGAACTGATCGGCCGCATCCGCGAATCGGCAGAAGACGAGGCGATCAAGGTATTCGCCATGAACCTCAAGGATCTGCTGATGGCAGCGCCGGCTGGCATGCGCTGCACCATGGGGCTGGATCCTGGCATCCGCACCGGGGTCAAGGTGGCAGTGGTCGATGCTACCGGCAAGCTGGTCGATCACGCGACCATCTATCCGTTCGAACCCAAGCGCCAGGTTGACCAGAGTCTCAAGACCCTGAGCGAGCTGTGCCAGAAGCTCAAGGTCGAACTCATCAGCATCGGCAACGGTACCGCCTCGCGGGAAACCGACCGCCTGGTGAGCGATCTGTTCGAGCGCTACCCGGCCGCCAAGGCGCAGAAAATCGTGGTGAGTGAAGCGGGGGCATCGGTCTACTCCGCCTCCGAGCTCGCCTCCCAGGAGTTCCCGGATCTCGACGTCTCCATTCGTGGCGCCGTCTCCATCGCTCGCCGGCTGCAGGATCCGCTGGCCGAGCTGGTCAAGATCGATCCCAAGAGCATAGGCGTCGGCCAGTACCAGCACGATGTCGGCCAGAGCCAGCTGGCCCGCCGCCTCGATGCGGTGGTCGAGGATTGCGTGAACGCGGTCGGGGTGGATGTGAATACCGCCTCGGTCGCCCTGCTCAACCGGGTTTCCGGCCTCTCCCAGACCCTGGCCCAGAACATCGTCGCCTACCGGGACGAGAACGGCGCCTTCCAGCATCGTCAGCAGTTGCTGAAAGTGAGTCGGCTCGGGCCCAAGGCATTCGAGCAGTGCGCCGGCTTCCTGCGCATTCGTGGCGGCAGCAACCCGCTGGACGGCTCGGCGGTGCACCCAGAATCCTACCCAGTGGTGGAGCGGATCCTCGCCAAGCTGGAGCAGACCGTGGACAGCCTGCTCGGCAACAGCAGCCTGCTGCGCACTCTCAAACCCGCCGACTACACCGACGAGCAGTTCGGGGTGCCTACCGTCACCGACATCATCGGTGAGCTGGACAAGCCTGGCCGCGACCCGCGTCCCGAGTTCAAGACCGCCACCTTCAAGGAAGGGGTGGAGAAAATCAGCGATCTGGTGCCCGAGATGGTACTGGAGGGGGTGGTCACCAACGTCACCAACTTCGGCGCCTTCGTCGACATCGGCGTCCATCAGGACGGGCTGGTGCACATTTCTTCCCTCACCGATCGCTTCGTCAAGGATCCCCGCGAGGTGGTCAAGGCCGGTGACATCGTCCGGGTCAAGGTGCTGGAAGTCGACGTACCGCGCAAGCGCATCAGTCTGACCATGCGCCTGGATGAAAAAGCCGGCCAGCCAGCCCGCAAACCGGCCGAGTCACGCCACACCGGCAATACCAAGCCGAAGCAGGCACCGCGTCAAAGCCCCCCGGCCGATGGCGCCATGGGCAACGCCTTCGCTGCTGCCCTGTCGAAACTGAAGAAATAAGCCCCCAGAATGCAAAAAGCCCCGCGAGGGGCTTTTTTGTCGCTGTTGCTCGGCCTCATTGGGCCAGCGCAGCCAGAATGGCGTCAGCCTCTTGATGGGCTGCCAGTACTTCCCGCAGCCGGTTGAATGCCTTGCAGGCCTCTTGCGGATACTTGCCATAGGAGACCACGCCGGTATGGCTCCAACCTGCTGCCAGCATCACCTTCTTCTTGAAATGGGTGCCTTCGGTACCGCCCCCACCGAGCTGCATCAAGAACTGCTCCATCTGGAGGTGCGGCGGTGGTACACGGGAGAAGGTGGCAAAATCTTCCGGTTTGACTTCATCAAAGTGCATGACGACTCCTGTGAGCGTGGATGGGATTACCCCTCAGATTAGTTGCAAATGCCTGCTCGCGAGGGAAAAAACCGGGCTGAAATACGGTGGAAACCTCAGACACTCAAGCTCAGGTTCTGCTGGGCAGCAGGCTTGACTGCCTGCTGATAGCGCTGGGCGATGACCTGGTTGCGCTGCTCCATGTAGCCGTTCAGCACGCCCGTCTTGGCGCTGCCATCAGCAGCCAGGGCAGTATCAGGGTTGGATGAGAGCAGTGCCTTGCGGGCCTGTGCCTCCTTGGCCGCAGCACTTCTGGCTACGCTCAGATCCTGAGAGGAGGGCTCGGCAGGCGCCAGTGCAGCGGCACGCACCTGTTGCATCTTGGCGATGGTGGCTCTGGGATCGCCGGGGATGGTCCCGATGTCGATGGAGACGCCACCGCCGGTCGCGTAACGCTTGCCATCCGGCCCCATGGCAAACTCATAGGTAGGGCTGCCCGCATACTGACCACCGGTGCTTTGGTGCGCCTGTTCGTGAGTGCGCACCTCCTGATCCCTGTCGGCCAGCTCCTTGACCTGCAACTCCTGCTTCTGCTGTTGCTCCTGCTGCTTGGGATCCTGCTGTTTGTTGCGCTGGCCATCCTCACCGGTGGCCTCGACGAAGCGGTTATCGACCGCCGCCTGCGGGTTGCCGGTCTGGGCACCGTCTCGCGCCTGCTGGGAAACCTGATTGGGATTGGCCTGGCTGGCTCTGGACTTCTCTTTCTGGGAGCCGACTTCGGACTCGGCGTTGAAAGCCTCGCTCTGACGGCTCTGGGGGATGAGTGCCGCGCGACGATTGTCAGTGCGTGCCGATTCCGTCTGCGGTTGCAGCTGGTTGGGAATGATGGTCGGCAGACTGACATTGATGTTCATGTCACACCCGGATGTCTATCAGGGTTCCCATCATGTCGCTGGCGGTCTGGATCACCTTGGCAGAGGCGCCGGCCTGTACCTCGGCACTCTTGAGGTTCACCAGTTCTTCGGGCAACTGCACCTTGTCACCGCTCGGGGTGTTGAGCCTGGCGATCTGGCTGGACGCCTTGTCGGCGATCTGCTCCGCACGCTGAAAGCCTTGCACACCGCTGTTCAATGCTGAATCTATACGCATGACAACTCTCCTCTGACACTGGATTAATTATCCGCCACGCCAGAGGATTAATGAAGCAAATTGGCTATTTTTCAACCTACAAAATGTTCAATGATTTCAATGAACTGCTGTGGGTGGGAAATAAAGGGCGCGTGTGAGGCCTTTTCCAGCACCACACTGCGGCTGCTTGGGTAACGCTCGTCCAGCAGAGGGATGGACGCCTTGGGCACCAGTGAATCCAGCCGACCGTAGACCCGCAGCCAAGGCAGGCTCAATGGTGTCAGCTCATCGCGCAGATCGACCTCTGCCAGCAAACCGAGTCCGGCCTCCAGTGCGGCCAGCTGGGGAGCGGGCCGCTCCGCCAGCCAGTGGCGCAACTGGCGGATGTCGTCCCTGGCATGTTCGCTACCCATAGCCTGGATCGCTAGGAAGCGTTCGATGGTCTGCTTGAAGTCCCCTGCCAGCATCTGGTTGAAACCGGCCAGCACCTTGGGCGCAATCCCCGGCCATTCGTCACGGGCCATGAAACAGGGGGAGCTGGCCACCGTGATGAGGGAGTGCAGTCGCTCGGGATGGCTCAAGGCCAACTGGCTTGCCACCAGGCCACCGAGGGACCACCCCAGCAAATGGCACTGCTCCGGCAGAATGGCTGCCACCTGTTCAGCCAGCCAGGGCAGACTGTACTCTACCTCGCCTACCAGCGGACTGTTGCCAAAGCCGGGCAGATCCACCAGATGAACGCGATAGCGAGACGCCAGGGCCGGTACAATGCCGTGCCAGACCGCGCCATTCATTCCCCATCCGTGCAACAGCACCAGATCGGGCCCCTGACCAAACCGCTCAACCGACACGCTCATCTAGACTCAGATCCTGTTCACTCTGTTGGGGTCAGCATGTTAAAGCGGTTGCTCGCCAAAGCAAGTCCGATCCTCGGCAGCCATGCCGACTGGCAGGGCAACTGCCTGCTCTGCCAGCAGCCTTGCGATGTTGACCCCTTGCTGTGCACCTGGTGCCGACAGGCCCTGCAGCAAGCTGACCACACCTGCCGCTTGTGTGCAGCTCCCTTGCCGGCAATGCATGAAGAACGCCTGCCGATCTGCGGTCGCTGCCAGCGCAGGCCGCCGCCATGGGAGCGGCTGCAGGTCATCGGTGACTACCGGCCACCCTACCCCATGCTGATCCCCCGGCTGAAGTATTCCGGCCATATCCTGCTGGCCCCGCTGCTCGCCCGGCTGCTGGCCGATCATCTGGATCTCAGCGATCCGCCAGAGGCCATCATTCCGGTGCCTCTGCACTGGTGGCGCCAATGGTGGCGTGGCTTCAATCAGGCGGAAGAGATAGCCCTCGCTCTCAGCGAGCTGACCGGCATTCCTTGTGACAAGCGCCTGCTGCGCCGGGTCAGGGCAACCCCGCAGCAGACCAAGCTCAGTGCCGGCCAGCGGCGGCGCAATCTGCGCGGTGCCTTCCAGATCAGGCCCCACGCTTACCAGCACGTGGCGCTGCTCGATGATGTGGTCACCACGGGTGCGACCGCTGGCCATCTCACCCGTTTGCTCCATGAGAGCGGAGTCACAAAGGTGGAAGTGTGGGCCGTCTGTCGCACCCTCAAGCATCTCAAGTAACCATCGGCATGCTACCCAAGCCTTGCCAAGAGAGTTATCATGAATACCCTAGTCGTACACTCAGGTTTATGAGGATAGTGATGATCAGCATTTCCGACACCGCCCAGGCCCATTTCCGTAAACTGCTGGAAAAACAGCCTGATGGCACCAATATCCGGGTGTTTGTGGTCAATCCGGGAACCCAGAATGCCGAGTGCGGCGTATCATATTGCCCACCCGACGCGGTCGATCCGGAAGATCAACACCTGCCCTTCAGCGGCTTCGACTGCCTGGTCGATCCCCTGAGCGCCCCCTTCCTGGTGGATGCCACCATCGATTTCGTCACCGATCAGATGGGCTCCCAGCTCACCCTGAAAGCCCCGAACGCCAAGATGCGCAAAGTGGCCGACGACGCTCCGCTGATCGACCGTATCGAGTACGTGTTGATGTCCGAGGTGAACCCCATGCTGGCCGGTCACGGCGGCAAGGTCACCCTGGTCGAGCTGACCGAAGACAAGCTGGCCATCCTGCAGTTCGGCGGCGGTTGCAACGGTTGCTCCATGGTCGACTACACCCTGAAAGAGGGGATCGAGAAGCAGCTGCTGGAGAAATTCCCGGGCGAGCTCAACGGCGTCAAGGATGCCACCGAGCACCAGCGCGGCGATCACTCCTACTACTGATTTGCTGCCCTTGTCGCAAAGACATGCGGCAAAGAAAAGGCCCCGCCAGCTGGCGGGGCCTTTTGCGTTCTGCAGCGGGCGGATCACTCGTCCTTCTTGTCTCGCGACAACAGGGCGATAGCCGCCTCTTTCGGATTCTTGCCTTCGTACAGCACCTTGAAGATCTGCTCGCAGATGGGCATCTCGACGCCACAGCGGGCCGCCAGCAGATGCACCTCCTTGGTGTTGCGATAGCCTTCCACCACCTGGCCGATCTCGGTCATGGCGGTGTTCACGTCCTTGCCGGCCCCGAGGGCCAGCCCGAAGCGACGGTTGCGCGACTGGTTGTCGGTACAGGTCAGCACCAGATCCCCGAGCCCCGCCATCCCCATGAAGGTCTTGGCATCGGCTCCGAGCGCGGCGCCCAGGCGCTGCATCTCTACCAGGCCCCGGGTGATGAGCGCGGTCCTGGCGTTGGCGCCAAAACCCAGCCCGTCGGAGAGGCCGGCACCGATGGCGATGACGTTCTTGACCGCCCCGCCCAGTTGCAGACCGATGAAGTCCGGATTGGTATAGACCCGGAACGAACGGCCACAGTGCAGCAGCAGGGAGAGATCGTCGGCGAAGTCATCGTGGGTCGACGCCACCGAGATGGCGGTCGGCAGACCGGCGGCCAGCTCCTTGGCGAAGGTAGGGCCAGAGATGACCGCCAGCGGCATCTCGTCACCCAGCACCTCGCGTGCCACGTCTTGCAGCAGACGGCCGCTGTCCGGCTCCAGCCCCTTGGTGGCCCAGGCGATACGGGTATCCGGGCGCAGGAAGGGTTTGACCTGGGCCAGTACCTGACCGAACACATGGCTCGGCACCACCAGCAGCAGCACGGGGGCAGCTTGTACCGCCTGTTGCAGATCGGCGGTCAGCTGCAGATCGGCAGGAAAAGGGACATCCGGCAGAAAAGCCTTGTTGCAGCGGTCTTGTTCCAGCTCGGCGACATGGGCAGGGTCGTGACCCCACAGCAGGGTCGGATGACCGTTGCGCGCCAGAGAAATGGCAAGGGCGGAGCCATAAGACCCCGCCCCCAAGACCGAGATAGCGATCTGGTCGGCCATTATCAGGCTTCCGCAGTCGCCTGCTGGGCCTGTGCCTGCGCCATGTGCTGGGCAAACAGGGCATCGAAGTTGACCGGTGCCAGGTTCAGCTGCGGGAAGGAACCCTTGCTCACCAGGTTGGACACCGCTTCGCGGGCATACGGGAACAGGATGTTCGGGCAGAAGGCAGCCAGGCAATGTGCCAGTTGCGGCTCCGGCAGGTTGCCGATGGTGAAGATACCGGCTTGCTGAACTTCACACAGGAAGGCCGTTTCGGTTTCCAGCTTGCAGGTCACGGTCAGGGTCAGCACCACTTCATAGACGCTGTCGGCCAGGATGTTGGTCTTGGTGTCCATGTCCAGCTTGACGTCCGGCTGCCACTCTTTCTGGAAGATGTGCGGGGTATTCGGCGCTTCGAAGGAGACGTCCTTGGTGTAGACGCGCTGGATGTGGAATTCCGGTTGTACTTCCTGGTTGTTGATCTCTTCAGCCATTTTGTTTGATTCCTTTTTATGAAAATAGGTGGGCGCAGGCCCTTAAATCAGCGTTTTTTGGTCACCGGCAGATTCTCTGCACGCCACTGGGCCATGCCACCGCTGAGCACATACACCTGCTTGAAGCCGGCTTTGCTCAATTGGCGACCCGCGCCACCAGCGGTCATCCCCGACTCGCACACCAGTATGATGGGGGCATCTTTATGCTTTTCAACCGGGCCCAGATTATTGCTCTGGATCTGGCTGAGCGGCAGGTGCTGGGCACCGGCCAGATGGCCCTTGGCAAACTCTTCCTGACTGCGAATATCCACCACGGTGGCGTTTTCACGGTTGATCAGCAGGGTTGCGGTGTGGTTGTTCACCGACTTCACCGGAGAAAAACGAGCACGCACCGTGGTGTAAACCAGGGTGCCTGCCAGGCCGAACCAGGCTGCGGTCAGCAGCGGGTTGCGGGCCGCAAAATCCAAATACTCTTGCATCTTCTACTATCCAGGGACCAAGACAAGTGCCCGAGTATACATGGGGACCCAGCCAAGATCAGCCATCTTGGCGGCAAAGCGGGAGCGGGCTCCCACCAGACGGGGACGAGGGAAAGCGGCGGCATAAAAAGTGGCATTCAGCCCGCTGCGGCGAGGATTCGTCGAGTGGTGCGACAAGCCGGCGACAAAGACGAAACAGCTCGGCAACAGCGTGCGGCCCCCGCCGGACGGGGCTTGGCTATCAGGTGACTATTTCGGCAGATGTAGTAATATTACGCTAGTTTCACTTCCCGCAATTCATTCCTATCCGAGAGGACATAGCCTTATGTCAACAGCTAAGAAACCTTTGGTTCTGGTCATCATGGACGGTTGGGGCTACAGCACCAAGCAAGAGCACAACGCCGTCGCTGCCGCCAAGACTCCCAACCTCGACCGTCTCGCCCGTGACTACACCAGCACCCTGATCTCCGGCTCCGGCCTGGACGTGGGTCTGCCGGATGGTCAGATGGGGAACTCCGAAGTGGGCCACGTCAACATCGGCGCCGGTCGCATCGTCTATCAGGAACTGACCCGCATCTCCAAAGACATTCAGGACGGCGACTTCTTCCAGAACGTCGAGCTGGCCAAGGCTGTCGATGCTGCCGTGACCAAGGGCAAGGCCGTACACATCATGGGCCTGATGTCCCCGGGTGGCGTGCACAGCCACGAAGAGCACATCATGGGCATGATCGAAATGGCCGCCAAGCGTGGCGCCGAGCAGATCTACTTCCACGCCTTCCTGGATGGCCGTGACGTGCCGCCGCGCTCCGCCCAGTCCTCCATCGAGCAGTTCGATGCCCTGTTCGCCCGCCTGGGCAAGGGTCGCTTCGCCTCCATGATCGGCCGTTACTACGCCATGGACCGTGACAACCGCTGGGATCGCGTGCAGCAAGCCTATGACCTGATGACCCAGGGCAAGGGCGAGTTCACCGCCGACAGCGCCAGCGAAGCCCTGGCCGCCGCCTACGCCCGTGACGAGAACGACGAGTTCGTCAAAGCCACCCGCATCGGTGCCGCCGCCCCCATGCAGGATGGCGATGCGCTGATCTTCATGAACTTCCGTGCCGACCGAGCCCGCGAGATCACCCGCGCCTTCGTCGACAGCGACTTCACCGGCTTCGCCCGCACCGCCACCCCGGCGCTGAACTTCGTGATGCTGACCGAGTACGCGGCCGACATCAAAACCGCCTGTGCCTACCCGCCGACCGCGCTGGTCAACACCCTGGGTGAATGGCTGGCCAAGCAGGGCAAGACCCAGCTGCGCATCTCCGAAACCGAGAAGTACGCCCACGTCACCTTCTTCTTCAACGGCGGCGAAGAGGCCTGCTTCACTGGCGAAGATCGCGAGATCGTTGCCAGCCCGAAAGTGGCCACCTATGACCTGCAGCCGGAGATGAGCTCCGAAGAGCTGACCGACAAGCTGGTCGGCGCCATCAAGAGCGGCAAGTACGACGTCATCATCTGCAACTACCCGAACGGAGACATGGTCGGCCACACCGGCGTGTTCGACGCCGCGGTCAAGGCCTGTGAAGCGGTCGACCACTGCATCGGTCGCGTCACCGACGCGCTGGCCGAAGTGGGTGGCGAGTGCCTGATCACCGCCGACCACGGCAACGCCGAGAAGATGCTGGACGAAGAGACCGGTCAGGCCCACACCGCCCACACCAACCTGCCGGTTCCGCTCATCTATTTCGGTCGCAAGGCCGAGGTGGCTGAAGGCGGCAAATTGTCCGATCTGGCCCCCACCATGCTGACCCTGATGGGTCTGCCGGTACCGCCGGAAATGACTGGCAAGCCCCTGATGATTCTGAAATAATCCTTCCCCATGCGGGGATGCGAAGTTATTTCAACCAAAACCAGTCGCGTCGGCCTGTTGGCCGGCGCGCTGTTTTTTTGTCTGTCGTTCGGGCCGACCACGGCCCGGGCTGCCAACCAGCAGCTCGGTGCCATGCAGTCCCAGATCAAGGAACAACAGCAGACCATCAAGCTCAGCAAGCAGGAGCTTGCCAAGCTCAACACCCTGCTCAAGGCTGATGAGCAGGCCATCTCGGCCGCCGCCGCCAAGCTCGAGCAGACCAAGCAGCAGCTCAGAGAAAACCAGCAGAAACTGGTAGGGCTGCAGCAGGACAAGCTGGATCTGGAACAGCAGGCCAGCCATCAGAAGCAGTTGCTGGCCAAGCAGGCCGAGAGCGCCTTCACCGCCGGCAACCACGATTACCTCAAACTGCTGCTCAATCAGCAGGATCCGGCCAAACTGAGCCGTTCCCTCGACTACTACGACTACCTCAACAAGGCCCGCATCGAAGCCATCGAAGCGTTGCGTGCCACCCGCACCAAGCTGGCCAAAAACCAGCAGGCCACCAAAGAGACCGAAAGTCGGCTGCAAAGCCTGCTGAGCGAACAGCAACAGCATCACCAGAGCCTGCTGGCCAGCCAGCAGAGCCGCGCCAAGGTGCGCAACCAGCTGCAGCAATCGGTACAGGATGACGAACAGAAGCTGAGCAAGCTGGTCAAGGCGGAAAAAACCTTGAAGGCCCGGCTGGAAGAGCTGCGCCGCCAGCGAGAAGAGCAAGAACGGCGCGAACGGGCCGAGCGGGAACGCCTCGCCAAGCTGAAGGCGGAGCAGGAGC
Source organism: Aeromonas sp. QDB34 (assembly GCF_027705405.1). Lineage (NCBI taxonomy): Bacteria > Pseudomonadati > Pseudomonadota > Gammaproteobacteria > Aeromonadales > Aeromonadaceae > Aeromonas > Aeromonas sp. QDB34. The sequence continues at coordinate 29,099 of NZ_JAPDBT010000023.1, forward strand.
GGCAGCGCAAGCTGGCAGAGCAGCGCCGTGCCGAACAACAGCGGCTCGCCGCCCAGCAAAACAAGGCGGCCCAGCAACAGCAACCGGCCGAGGAAGTGGCCAGCAGCAAACCCGAGCGAGGTTCGGGGATCAGCAGCGCCGGCTATTACAGCGGGCTCAAGACCAACGGCAGCCTGCGCTGGCCGGTGCAGGGCCCCATCCTGATCGCCTACGGCTCGCCGCGCACCGCCGAACTGAAGTGGAAAGGCACCCTGATCGGCGCCAGTGAAGGCACCCAGGTCAAGGCGGTGGCCCCGGGCCAAGTGGTCTATGCCGACTGGCTCGACGGCTTCGGCATGCTGCTGGTGATCGATCACGGCCGCGGCTACATGAGCCTCTACGGTCACAACCAGTCGCTGCTGCGCCAGGTGGGCCAGAACGTGGAACAGGGTGAACCGGTGGCGCTGGTCGGCGACAGCGGCGGCCAGGACAGACCCGGCCTCTACTTCGAGATCCGCTATCAGGGCGAGGCGATCAACCCCACCAAGTGGCTGGCCAAGCGCTGATCACCGCCACCCGGCGCCAACCTGCCATCCAGAAAAGCCTGCATCCTGCAGGTTTTTTTGTTCGCCACCGGCAGCAGGCATGACGGCAGATGACGAAAACTTACCTCTTTTCCTGCCGGCTCAGGGGAAGACGATCAGTCCGATCTGCTCCAGCAAGGCCTGCTGCTGATCTTCGTTGATCTGCACCCCGTCCAGATTGACCCGCCGCAGATCCAGCCCCGGCAGATCGCACTGGCGCAGGTCACAACCCTGCAGGTTGACGCTGGCCCAATCTATTTGGCCAAACTCGGATCCGCTGAGATCGGAACCCGCCAGCGAGGCGCCGAACAGGTTGGCCCCCTGCCAGCGATTGCCGCTCAATTCGCATTGCTCCAGCAGGCACCCTTCAAAATTGGCGTAACTGAAGTTGTTGCCGGTCAGATGGGCCTCGCAGAAGTAGCTCTTGACGGTGATCTGGTTGGCAAAGCTGGCGCGGGAGAAGTTGATCCCCAGCGCCTGACAGTCGCGCAGATCCAGCCCCAGACATTGGCTTTGGCTGCAGTCGGCCATGGTGAGATCGCAGCGCAGGAAGCTGGCTTCCCGCAGGTCGCAGCCCTGCAGCAAACAACTCTGCTCGCTCTCCCGGTCATAGAAGCTGCAGTCGACGAAGCGGCATTCGGCCAGTTCGAGCCAGGAGAAGTTGCAGCCGATGAAACGGCAACCCTGGAACTGCTCCCCCTCCAGGTCTTGCTGCTCGAAGCGCACACCCTCGAAGCACTTGTCCTTGATCATCCCGCGACTCCCCCTGTTGATGGCGTCATATGCTGACTTTGTTAAACAAAAACGGTAATGTTACGTGTAACATTTCTGCCGGATCCCGAGATGAACGACACCCGCAAGCGCCGCCCCACCCTGCAGGACATAGCCGACCTGACCGGGGTCACCAAGATGACCGTCAGCCGCTACCTGCGCGACCCGCAAGCCGTGGCCGAGGGCACCCGCGAGCGGATCGCCGCCGCGGTGGAGGAGCTCGGCTACATCCCCAACCGGGCGCCGGACATTCTCTCCAACGCCACCAGCAAGGCGATCGGTATCCTGATCCCCTCCCTCTCCAACCAGGTCTTCTCCGCCGTGGTGCACGGCATCGAGTCGGTGACCCGGCCCGCCGGCTACCAGACCCTGCTGGCCCACTACGGCTACAGCCCGGAGCGGGAAGAGGAGCAGGTCGCCTCCCTGCTCTCCTATCACGTGGATGGCCTGATCCTCTCCGACAGCCAGCACACCGAGCGCACCCGCAAGATGATTGCCACCGCCGGCATCCCGGTGGTGGAGACCATGGATCTGCCGCAGAGCCCCATCGACATGGTGGTCGGCATGGATCACCGGGCAGCCGCCCGGGCCATGGTAACAGAGATGCTGCGCCGGGGCCGACGCAAGCTGGTCTATCTCGGCGCGCGGCTCGACGTGCGCACCCAGCTGCGGATGGAAGGCTACTACCAGGCGATGCAGGATTTCGGCCTGAGCGGCCAGCACCTGCTGACCGAGCAATCCTCCAGCTTCACCCTCGGCGGCCAGCTGCTGGAGCAGGCACTGGTGCGCTATCCCGATCTGGACGGCCTGTTCTGCACCAACGATGACCTGGCGGTGGGCGCCCTGCTGCAGTGTCAGGCCAAGTGGATACCCGTGCCCCAGCAGATCGCCATCGCTGGCAGCAACGCCCTCGACATCGGCCACGCCATGACCCCCAAGCTGGCCAGTATCGTCACACCGCGCAAGGAGATCGGCCGTGCGGCCGCCACCATGCTGCTGGCCCGCCTCAACGGCCAGCCGCTGGCCGACACCCGGCTAGACATGGGCTTCTCCCTGTACGAAGGGGACAGTCTGGGCTGAGGGCCAGATCCCCACCATACAGCCAAAACAGAGCAGGCCACCCTAGGGTGGCCTGCTTGCTTGGCAAACGGAAGGTCCGGCTCACGCCGGCGTCAAATCAGGATGCGACCAGGGAGACGGCTTCGCGGGAGAGGCGGGTCACCTCTTCCCAGTTACCGTTCTTGACGGCCTCGGCCGGCAGCATCCAGGAGCCGCCGACGGTGGCCACGCATTTCAGCGCCAGATAGTCGGCCACGTTTTTCGGACCGATACCGCCGGTGGGACAGAACTTCACCTGGGGCAGCGGCGCGGCGATGGCGGAGAGCGCCTTGGTGCCGCCGTTCGCTTCGGCCGGGAAGAATTTGAGGTGGTCGTAGCCTGCTTCCAGCGCCTGCATCACCTCGGACGGGGTGGCCACACCCGGGATCAGCGGCGCCGTGCTGTTGGCCGCGTGGGCCAGCAGGGCCGGGGTCATCCCCGGGGAGATGACGAAGCGGGCACCGGCGGCCACGGCAGCGTCAAACTGCGCGCAGTTGAGCACGGTACCTGCACCGACCATGGCATCCGGCATCGCCTTGGCGATGAGGGCGATGGCCTCCAGCGCCACCGGGGTGCGCAGGGTGATCTCGAACACCGAGATGCCGCCGTCCAGCAGCGCCTTGGCCATCGGCAGGGCCTGCTCCAGCTCGTTGATAACCATCACGGGTACCAGCGGGGAGGCGGCAAACACCTCGGCCGGGGTCACTTTCCAGTTCTGCATAGCTCTTCCTTAGTCAGCTCTTAATCAAAGATGGTAGCGCCACACTCGGCGCTCGATACCGCGCGACGCATCACGCTGAACAGTTCACGGCCCCACCCCTCTTGTTCCAGAGTGAGGTCAATCTCGGCCTGGGTACGGCCACTCAAATCGGTCAGGCAGTCAAGGCTGCCGTTTACCGCGTCCACCCGCAGCAGGTCGCCATCGGCAAGCAGGCCGATGGCCCCGCCGTGCAGCGCTTCCGGGGTGACATGGATGGCAGCCGGGATCTTGCCGGAAGCGCCGGAGAGACGGCCATCGGTAACCAGCGCCACCTTGTAACCCGCCTTCTGCAGGTTGCCGAGCACCGGCATCAGCTTGTGCAGCTCCGGCATGCCATTGGCGGCCGGGCCATTGTGGCGCACCACGATGACGGCATCCTGATTGAGATCGCCCGCCTTGTAGGCCGCCTCCACCGCATGCTGGGAGGAGAAGACCCGCGCCGGGGCTTCAATCACCCGATACTCGGGAGCCACAGCGGAGACCTTGACCACGGCGCGGCCCAGATTGCCTGCCAGCAGCTTGGTGCCGCCGGTAGCCTGAAATACGCTGCCGGAAGGCGACAACACGCTCGCATCGCCGCTCTCGCCCACCGGCTGCCATACCAGCTGGCCATCCACCAGTGCCGGACGGCTGAGGTAATCCTGCATCTCGCCAAACACCGGGGTGGCGTCCAGGTGGATCAGCCCCTCTTGCGCCAGCCGGCGCATCAGGCCGGGCACGCCACCCGCCTGTTCGAAGGCGTTGACGTCGGCCGGGCCGTTCGGATACATGCGCACCAACAGCGGCACCACGTCGGAGAGATCGCTGATGTCGTCCCAGGTCAGGTGCAGGCCGGCGGCGCGGGCCAGCGCCACCATGTGGATGCTGTGGTTGGTGCTGCCGCCGGAGGCGAGCAGGGCCACCAGCCCGTTGACCAGCGAGCGCTCATCGATCACCGCACTCAGGGGGCGATAGGCCGGGGAGCCGGGGATCATGGCGCTGATGCGGCGGGCCGCCTCGGCGGTCAGCGCCTGGCGCAGTTCGCTGTGCGGGTGCACGAAGGCGGAGCCCGGCAGCATCAGGCCCATGGCCTCGAACACCAGCTGGTTGGTGTTGGCTGTGCCGTAGAAGGTGCAGGTGCCCGCCGCATGGTAGGCGCCGCACTCCATCTGTAGCAGGGCGTCACGGCCCACTTCGCCGGCGGCGTACTGCTGGCGCACCTTCACCTTCTCGTCGTTGCTGATGCCACTCGCCATCGGGCCGGCGGGCACGAAGGCGGTGGGCAGGTGAGCGTGGGAGAGCGCCCCCATGATCTGGCCCGGCGCTATCTTGTCGCAGATGCCGAGCAGCAGGGTGGCATCGAAGGTGTTGTGGGAGAGCGACAGCGCGGTCGCCTGAGCGATCAGGTCGCGGGAGAACAGGGACATGTCCATCCCCGGCTGCCCCTGGGTCACGCCGTCGCACATGGCGGGCACGCCGCCAGCCACCTGGGCGCTGTGGCCCAGCTCGGCCAGCGCGGCCTTGATGATGTCAGGATAGCCCTGATAGGGCTGATGGGCGCTCAGCATGTCGTTGTAGGCGGTGACGATACCGACGTTGGCGCGGGTCATGTCGAGGATGCGCCCCTTCTCGTCACAGCTGGAGGCGGCCACGGCGTGGGCCAGGTTGCCGCAGGCCAGCGCGGCGCGGGTCTTGCCCTGATCGGCCTGACGCTGGATGCGGGCCAGGAAGGCCTGGCGACGGGCGGCACTGCGCTCGCGAATGCGGGCAGTGACGCTGGAAATGACCTGATGGATCATTGGGCTTGCTCCAATGCTGTGACGGCGCGATCAACCACCTGTTCGAAGGTGCCGTCGATATCGATGTGGAATACACCGGCTTCGCCGTCCGGGCGCTCCAGGGTATCGAACTGACTTTGTACCATGCTTTCGCGCATGAAGTGGCCCTTGCGGGCCCGCATCCGCTCGAGGATCAGCGGCTGACTGCCGTCGAGGAAGAGGAAGCTGACCGACTCGTTGCCTTCACGGATCTGGTCGCGATACTGCTTCTTGAGGGCCGAGCAGACGATGACGCCCACCTCGTTCTTCTGCTCCAGGCTGTAGGCCGCGTCGCGTATCCGCTCCAGCCAGGGGGCGCGATCCTCGTCGTTGAGCGGGTTGCCGCCGGCCATCTTCTGGATGTTGGCCCTGGGGTGCAGATCATCACCGTCGATGAACTTGGCGCCCAGCACGTCGGCCACCTTGAGGCCCACGCTGGACTTGCCGCTACCACATACACCCATCACGATAATGCTCTTACCCGCCATTGTTTGACCTCTATCTCATTTTTCAAAAAACGTGCTGCCGATGGGTTCTAACTTAGCACGTTACCGGTAACATGTTACCGGTAACAACAAGAATTGTGAAGTCTGCCACAGACTGAGCGCACTCATAGTCACCTGGGCAATCGAGTTTGAGCCCTGGCCATAAATCTAAATAAATCATAAAGATATGGTCTGCCGACGGATCGGCAGGGTGTCGACACTGAACTTGGAACAAGGAATGCACAACAATGTCTGACCTCTCCCTGATCATGACGGCCGCCGGCTCCATCGTGCTGCTGCTCTTTCTGGTGATGAAGGCCCGCCTGCACGCGGTCGTCTCCCTCATCCTGGTCTCCATGGTGGCGGGGCTCGCCGCCGGCATGAACCCGGCCGACATCGCCGCCACCATCCAGAAAGGGATGGGCGGTACCCTCGGTTTCGTCGCCGTGGTGGTGGCACTGGGCGCCATGTTCGGCAAGGTGATGGAAGTCACCGGCGCCCTCGACCGGGTGGCCCACACCCTGCTCGGCAAGTTCGGCGTCAAGCGCGCCAACTGGGCCATGGCACTGACCGGCTTCGTCTGCGCACTGCCGCTGTTCTTCGACGTGGCCGTGGTGCTGCTGATCGGCGTCGCCTTCGCCATCGTCCGCCGTGGTGGCGGCAGCGTGGTGAAGATCGGCATAGCCCTGCTGGCGGGCATCGCCACCTGCCAGGCCTTCCTGATCCCGGCACCGGGCCCCATCCTGGTGGCATCCCAGCTGGGCGCCGACTTCGGCTACATGATCCTGTTCGGCCTGATCGCCGCCGTTCCGGCCCTGATCCTGGCCGGTCCGCTGTTCGGCGAGCTGATCAGCAAGGTGGTCGACGTGCCGCTGCCGGCCGACGCCCAGAGCAGCGCCCACGACGACGGCCAGAACCTGCCCTCCTTCGGGCTGGCCATGGGTCTCATCGGCCTGCCGCTGCTGCTGATCGGTCTCAAGACCATCGTCGGCCGCTTCGTCGAGGTCGGCACACCCCTGCACGGCTGGCTGGAGTTCATCGGCCACCCCTTCACCGCCATCATGGTCGCCTGCCTGGCCGCCTTCTACCTGCTGGGGATCCGTCGCGGCATGTCCCGTGACGAGGTGATGAACGTCTGCAACAGCGCCATCCAACCGGCCGGCGTCATCATCCTGGTGACCGGTGCCGGTGGCGTGTTCAAGCAGATCCTGGTGGATTCCGGTGTCGGTGCCGCCCTTGGCAACATGCTGGCGGACTCCGGCCTGCCCATCGTCGCGCTGGCCTTCATCCTGGCGGCCGCGGTGCGGGTCATTCAGGGTTCCGCCACCGTCGCCATGCTGACCGCCTGCGGTCTGGTGCTGCCGATGCTGGAACCGCTCGGCCTGAACGGCGCCCAGCTGGCGGCGGTGACCATCGCCATCGGCGGCGGGGCCATCGTGCTCTCCCACGTCAATGACTCCGGCTTCTGGCTGGCCAACCGCTACCTCGGTCTCACCGAGAAGCAGACCCTGCAGACCTGGACCGTGATGGAGACCATCATAGGCACCACCGGCGGCGTGATGGCGATGATCATCTACAGCTTCCTCTGATCGCAACCGTGCGGAAAAAGGCCTCCAATGTGAGGCCTTTTTCATCTTTATGACGATTCTTTCTTTGGCTAACAGGGCGAGATTGCTAGAATCGCCTATCCATCGCTCCGAGTGGAACGCTTAACGCAGTGATTTCAGGTTTCTCTATGCATTCATCGGCACATTATCGACAGCTGCTGGCGCGCCTGCCCCAGATCGCCGTCGCCGCAGACCAGTTTGAAGTGCTCAACAGCGCCAAGGACTTCAAGAGCCGGATCCTCTCGCTCATCGCCAGCGCGCGTCAGCGTATCTATCTGGTGGCGCTCTATCTGCAGGATGACGAGGCGGGACGGGAGATCCTCTCCGCCCTCTACGCCGCCAAGCAGCGCAACCCGGCCCTCGACGTCAAGGTGTTCGTCGACTTCCACCGCGCCCAGCGTGGCCTGATCGGCAAGGGCAAGCAAGGTGGCAACCACCTGATGTATCAGGAGATGGCTGCCCGCCACGAGCACCAGATCGCCATCTACGGCGTGCCGGTGAAAGGACGTGAACTGCTCGGGGTACTGCACCTCAAGGGCTTCATCTTCGATGACACCCTGCTCTACTCCGGTGCCAGCCTCAACGACATCTACCTGCACCAGCAGGATCGCTACCGTTTCGACCGCTATCACCAGATCACCAGCCCGGAGCTGACCCGCAGCATGGTCAACTACGTGGATGACCTGTTCCTGCGCAGCGAGGCGGTGCAGCGGCTGGATCGCACCGACATCCCCAGCGCCAAGCAGCTGAAGGGGCCGATCCGCCGCTTCAAGCACAACCTGCGCCTCGGCCAGTACCGCTTCGACACCATGCCGGTCAACAGCCAGGAGGTAGCCATCACCCCGATGAGCGGCCTGGGCAAGCGCGGCAACCAGCTCAACAAGATGATCCGAACCCTGGTGCGGGCCACCGAGCGGGAGATCTTCATCTGCACCCCCTACTTCAACCCGCCCAAGGAGTTGAACAAGGATATCGAGGCCCTGCTCAAGCACGGCTGCAAGGTGACGATCGTGGTGGGCGACAAGACCGCCAACGACTTCTTCATTCCGCCGGAGGAGAAATTCTCCACCATCGGCGGTCTGCCCTATCTGTACGAGACCAACCTGCGCAAGTTCGCCGAGCGCAACCAGCATCACATCGATGCCGGCCGTCTCAACCTGATGCTCTGGTGCTGCGAGCGCAACTCCTACCACCTCAAGGGGATCTTCGTGGATGACGAGTGGGCCCTGCTCACCGGCAACAACCTCAATCCCCGCGCCTGGGCGCTGGATCTGGAAAACGGCCTGCTGGTCTACGATCGCCGTCACCTGCTGCGCCCCCAGTTCAACGCCGAGCGCGAGAACATCCTGGCCAACACCAAGCGCATCAGCCACTTCGATCAGATCGAGCAGATCCAGGACTACCCGGATCAGGTGCGCAAGCTGCTGGCCCGGATCCACAGGGTCAAGGCCCACATCCTGCTCAAGCGCATCATCTGACCGGCGCGCATCGCGCCTTCGGGTATCCTCACAAGGGCCTGCCGCACATCGGCAGGCCCTTGTCATTGTGGGCTCAGCTCCCGACCAGTCGAGCCCCAACCGCACGACGCGGCTTGCGTCGAGACAGCAATAAACCCTATCATCTGGACATATTTACAGTGTTTTCGGGCATCTAATTGATGAAATTGGATAAAATCTCCCTCGACAGCCTCAAGGGCGTCGGCAGCAAGATGCAGGAAAAGCTCGAACGGCTGGGGCTGGCCACGGTGCAGGATCTGCTGTTCCACCTCCCCCTGCGCTACGAGGACCGCACCCAGGTGTGGCCCATCGGCGATCTGCCGCCCGGCCTGCACGGCGCCGTCGAGGGGGAGATCCAGGACACTCAGCTGGTGATGGGGCGCCGCCGCATGCTGGTCTGCCGCATCAGCGACGGAACCGGCACCCTCACCCTGCGCTTCTTCAACTTCACCGCCGCTCAGAAGAACAGCCTGAGTCCGGGCCGGCTGATGCGCTGCTTCGGCGAAGTGCGCCCCGGCAAGTACGGGCTGGAGATGGCCCACCCCGAGTACAAGCTGCTCGGCGAGGAGCAGGCCGGCCAGACCGAAGAGGCGCTCACCCCCGTCTACCCGACCACCGAAGGGCTGCGCCAGCTCACCCTGCGCAGCCTCACCGATCAGGCGCTGGCCCAGCTCGAACTATACGGCGTGGAGGAGCTGCTGCCCGCCGGCCTCTATCCCCAGCAGATCGATCTGGCCGCGGCCCTGAAACTGCTGCACCGTCCGCCCCCCTCTGTCGCACTGGCCCTGCTCGAGAGCGGCCAGCACCCGGCCCAGCAGCGGCTGGTGCTGGAGGAGCTGCTGGCCCACAACCTCTCGGTCTTGAAGGTGCGGGCCCAGGCACAAACCCAGCTGGCCCGCGCCCTCAAGCCGGCGCCGGCGCTGGTAGAACAGCTGCTCGGTGCCCTGCCGTTCACCCCCACTGGCGCCCAGAACCGGGTGGTGGCGGAGATCGGCCGTGATCTGCAACAGAGCCACCCCATGATGCGGCTGGTGCAGGGGGACGTGGGCTCAGGTAAAACGCTGGTTGCGGCGCTGGCCGCCCTGCAGGCCATCGGCAACGGCTGTCAGGTGGGGCTGATGGCGCCGACCGAGCTGCTGGCCGAACAGCACGCCATCAACTTCGCCAAGTGGCTGGAACCGCTCGGCATCGGAGTCGGCTGGCTGGCTGGCAAGCAGAAGGGCAAGGCACGAGAAGAAGCGCTGGCCGCCATCGCCGATGGCAGCGTCAAGATGGTGGTGGGCACCCACGCCATCTTCCAGGAGCAGGTGGTGTTCCAGCGCCTAGCCCTGGTCATCATCGATGAACAGCACAGATTCGGCGTGCATCAGCGGCTCGCCCTGCGGGAAAAAGGGGAGCGCGAAGGGGTACATCCCCATCAGCTGATCATGACCGCCACCCCCATCCCCCGCACCCTGGCGATGACCGCCTATGCCGACCTCGATACCTCCATCATCGACGAGCTGCCACCGGGCCGCACCCCCATCACCACGGTGGCGCTGCCCGACAGCCGCCGCCAGGACGTGATCGAACGGGTCAGACTGGCCTGCGAAGAGGGCAAACAGGCCTACTGGGTCTGCACCCTGATCGAGGAGTCGGAGGTACTGGAGTGCCAGGCAGCCGAGGACACCGCCGCCGAGCTGCAGAACCTGCTGCCCGGCCTGCACATCGGGCTGGTACACGGCCGGATGCGGCCGGTCGAGAAACAGCGGGTGATGGAGGAGTTCAAGGCGGGCATACTGCAGCTGCTGGTCGCCACCACCGTCATCGAGGTGGGGGTGGACGTGCCCAACGCCAGCCTGATGATCATCGAAAACCCGGAGCGACTGGGGCTGGCGCAGCTGCACCAGCTGCGCGGCCGGGTCGGGCGCGGCTCGGTGGCCTCCCACTGCGTGCTGCTCTATCATGCCCCCTTGTCCAAGACGGCCCAGAGCCGGCTCGGGGTGCTGCGGGAGACCAACGACGGCTTCCTCATCGCCCAGCGGGATCTGGAACTGCGCGGCCCGGGCGAGTTGCTCGGCACCCGCCAGACCGGGCTGGCCGATCTCAAGATCGCCGATCTGGTACGGGATCAGCCGCTCATCCCGCAGGTGCAGAAGATGGCGCGCTTCTTGATGGACCGCCATCCAAACCATGTCGAACCCTTGATACGGCGCTGGCTCGGCCTGCGGGATCACTATTCCAATGCTTGACCAAGGCAGATGCAGAAGATGGTCACCTTGCCTGATGGATAGGCACCCGAGCCATGTCGAACCCTTGATACGACGCTGGCTCGGCCTGCGGGATCACTACTCGAATGCCTGACCTGCGGGATCACGCTGCCAACGCCTGATCACTCAACCAATACAGGAGGAAAGCGCTTATGAATTCCTGGCTGCGAGGCCTGCTCTACACCCTTGCCTTCCTGTTGCTCTTTGTCTGGGTCGGGCTCGGCCTGTTCGACGCCGAACGGGCCAAGGGGCCCATCGCCGGCTGGCTCAGCCAGCAGACCGGCGTGCCCGTCACCATAGGCCGGCTGGTGTTCAACCCCCTTCACCCCTACACCCTGCTGGCAGAACAGGTGAGTTACGGCAACGCCGTGACCCTCGACAAGATTTATCTCGAGATAGAGAGCATCGACTGGCTGAGCCGGGACGTGCGCATCGCCCATCTCGATCTCATCCGCCCGGCCATCAAGCTGCCGCTGCCCAACCAGCTGCCGAGCCTGCCGGTGCACTCCCTCACCATCGCCGACAGCACCATAGACCGGCTCAGCCTTGAGAGCGACGGGCTGACCCTGCGCGGCCTCAACGCCACCCTGAGCGACTGGCAGCTGCTCAATCCGGTGCGCCCGCCCCAGGCCAACCTGACCCTCAACATCAATGAGCTGGCGACCCCGGCCTGGGCCCTCTCCCGTCTCAATCTGGCCGGCCGGCTGGAGGGGCAGGTGCTGAGTACCGACAAGCTGACCGCCAACCTGTTCGACGGTCTGCTCGAAACCGGCATGGTGCTCGACTGGCCCGCCCGCAGCCTGCGGCTGAACAACCTCAAGACCCAGGGCATGCGCATCGAGTGGGGCACCCTTGCCAAAGCCGAATCCCCCCTGCGCCAGGTCAGCCTGGATCTCGGCCAGATCCGGGATCTCAGCTTCAACGACATCGAGCAGGAGCTGGCCCTCAACAACCTCAACGGCCAGCTGACCGCCTTCAACTGGCAGGCCGGCAGCACGCCCAGCGGCTACTTCTCGGGGACCCTCGGCGATCTCGGCCGTGGCCTGTTCCAGCTGGAATCCATCCAGGGCAAGGTCGCCTTCTCGCCCCAGCAGCTGGATGCCGAGTTGCAGGGCAAGGCCTATGAAGGGGAGTTCAACCTGGAGCTCTCCCTCGATCCCCTGCAGCAGAAGCTGACCCTCAAGGACATGGCGCTGAGCGGCATGGACATCAGCCTGCCGGAAGGGTGGTGGCAGGATTGGCAGCGCTGGCGCCCGCAGCAGATCGACATCCGCAAGCTGGCCTTCGACAAGCTCAAGGTGCTCTCCTTCGACGATACCCTGCCCCTGTCGCTGACCGGCTGGCAGTTCTATCTGACCGATCTCAGCCTGCGCGGCAACCAGCCGGGGCCGCTGCTGGGCCGGGCCCGGCTCGAGAGCGCCTGGTTCGAACTGGTGTGGGACGGCCTCAGCGCCCGCAACGGCGAGCTGGATGGCGAGCTGACGGCCGGCTCCTGGCAGCTCAACAAGCTCACCAGCTCGCTGCCGGATGAGGGCAGCCTCAGCCTGAGCGGCCAGTGGGGACGCGAGCCGGGCCAGACCAGCCGGTTGCAGCTCAAGGGCGAGAAACTGGATCTGGTGCAGTGGGGCAAGATCCTCCACTCCCCCGTCTCCTTCGCCGGCAAGATGGACCTGAACGCCGATCTGCAGGCGCTGCACGGCGGCACCCCGGGCGCCTGGCGCAGCTCCCTGCAGGGGAATATTGCGCTCGATGCCACCGAGCCGTTCTGGGACAAGGTGAAGATAGATCCGCTGCTGGATCAGTGGTTCAAGCAGGCGGCGGCACCAACCCTCACCCCGGCCGAGCTCTGGCAGGCGATGCAGGAGGGCGACACCCCCTTCTATCGCATCAAGCTGCAGGGCAAGGTGGCGCAGGGCCAGCTGAAGATCGAGCAGGCCGGCGCTTCCACCATCACCCACCTGCTGGGGGTGCAGGGCAGCGTCGATCTGGTCAATGAGCAATGGCAGCTGGATCTGGGCGTCCTCAACGGCCAGCACTGCGCCGAGCTGCTCGGCCAGTGGCGCGGGCCGCTCGCCGAGCCAACCCTCAGCTGGGGCTTCCAGCAAAAACCGGACGGCTGCGGCTGGGAAACCGGCGTGCGCTACCCGCCACAGGGCAACAGCAGCCCGCTCTGGCGACCGGCGCCGAAGGCCCCAGCCGCACAGGCGGCCAACGGCTAGCCGACAGAAAGCAACAAGGCCTCGTGATGAGGCCTTGTTGCTTGATGGGAACCAGCGTGGGGCTACTGGCCCGGCCGTTTCACCGGCTGCACCACGTAGTGACCGAGGAACTCGGCCGCCAGCTTGTCGCCGCTGAACAGCTTGATCTTGAGGCTGAACTTGGCAGATTCGCCAGCCTTGAGCGGCTCGAGCACGGCGGGCATGCCTTCGCGCGCCACCCGCGCCTCCGGCTCCTCCTTGACCGGCCGGTAGTACTTGATGTTGCCCTCCGCCAGCACTGTATCCCCCACCAGTCCCGCCTCCTTGAGCTGCAGCCAGATCAGGCCCCAGCCCGCCAGCACGCACTGGCTGTAGATGCTGCCGGCGAACATGGTGTCATGCACGTTGAGATTGGCCGCCAGATTGGCCTTGAGGTGGAAGGTCTGGCCGTCGTAGTGGGTGATGTGCACCCCCATCTTCTCGCTGATGGGAATGCCGCGTGACCAGCGGGTGGTGAGATCCTGGCACCACTCCGACCGGTATTGGATGGTCTGCAGCGGACTCAGGGACTTGATCATCTGGCGGTGCGGAATGCGGCCGAAGGAGACAGGGCCTTCCCCCACCTCCAGGAAGCCGCACTTGCGGTAGAACTCCACCGCCTCCTGGCGAGCATTCATCACCAGCCGCTTCACCTTCTCGCTGCGGGCCAGCTGTTCGAGATCTTCCACCATGCGGGCACCCAGCCCCTGACCGCGAAATTCGGGGCGCAGCGCCATGAAGCGGATCTGGGCCTCGTCACCGCCGACAAACAGCCGCCCCACCGCGATGGGCGTGCCGTCGGGGGCCAGCATCAGCCGGTGAATGGCGACGGTATCGTATTCATCCCGCTCGGAACCGACGGGCAGATTGAAGGGTTTACGCAGAAGTTCCCAGCGCAACTGGTAGTAAGCGTCCAGCTCGGCGGCCGTTTGAGGAGTGACTACCCGGTACATAAAGCGATCCTTGAGTTAGCGCCTACGGACAGACGGAAGGGCTTGCGCACCCATGCCTCCCAGCTCAACTGATAATGGGCATCCGGTTCGGCTGCCGTCTGGGGGGTGACCACCCGGTACATAGTTCCATCCTTGAGTTACACTGGTCGAAAACCATCTTGCCGTGCAAATTCATGGACTTCAATCTGCAAGCGTACCAAGCCGACCACTTATTGCACCTCAGCGCCAAGCCCCAGCGCCGGCTCACCGTACAGGAAAATGCCCATCACCGCTGGCTGGAGATCGACGGCGTGGTGCAGTCGGCCATGTCCCTGGCCGAACCCGCCACCCTCTGCCTGCCGCACCAGCAGGTGATCGCCTGTCTGCTGCCTGAGCAGGCCGGCAGCATCCTCGAGCTGGGGCTGGGGGGTGGCGATCTTACCCGCCATCTGCACCAGCGCTGGCCCGATGCCCGTCACGAGTGCGTCGACCTCGACGAAGAGGTGATCACCCTCTATCAGCTGTTCTTTCAGCCTGACCACCACCCGCAGCGCACGCCAACCCTGCACCAGGCCGATGCCCTCGCCTTTCTGGAACAGAGCGAGGCGCAGTACGACCTCATCCTGCTCGACCTGTTCAGCCAGGACGGCAATCCGCCGCTGCTGTTCCAGGAGCGGATCTATCAGGCGCTGGCCCCCCGTCTGAACGGCGAGCTCATCATCAACCTGCTGCCGCGCACCCGCCTCGAGCTGACCCGGGTGCTGATGCTGCTGGAGCAGTGGGTCGGCCCCACCACCCCCTACCCGGTGCCGGGGCTGCGCAACGTCCTGCTGCACACGGCCCCTCGCTACGAGCTGGCGTCAGACCTGTAGCCAGAAGGTAACCGGGCCGTCATTGACCAGCGCCACCTTCATGTCGGCGGCGAAGCGGCCGGTGGCGGTCGGGATGCCGCTGGCAGCGGCCTGCGCCACGAAATAATCATACAGCCGCTCGGCCTCGACCGGATGGGCGCCGCCGGAGAAGCTGGGCCTCATCCCCTTGTTGGTATCCGCCGCCAGGGTGAACTGGGAGACCACCAGCAGGCTGCCACCCGCCTGACTCACGTTGAGGTTCATCTTGCCATTCTCATCGGAGAAGATGCGGTAACCGCTCACCTTGTGCAGCAGCTTGTCGGCCTTGGCCTCGTCATCCCCCTGCTCCACCCCGAGCAGCACCAGCAGACCCTGGCCGATAGCCCCGGTCACCTCGCCCTCTACCGTTACGCTGGCCTCGCTGACCCGCTGAATCAGTGCAATCACATCCCTCTCCTCTCAAAACGAAACGACCACCCCCATCTGCTGATGGGGGCGGTCGTCGATGCTAACAGCAAGGGACCGGATCAGGCCAACTCCTCGGCGCCCGGTCGCTCATATTCACCAAGGCAGGCGGTGGTTTCCGCGCCAAGCAAGACCACCAGCCAGCTCAGGCAGTCCACATAGGCCCAGACAAACAGCATGGTCGCCAATGCCAACAACAAGGTTCAAGCCAGCTCTTCTGAGGCAGGCCGCTCATATTCGCCGAGGCAGGCAGTGGTCTCGGCGCCCAGCAGCACCACTAGCCAGCTCAGGTAGACCCAGACAAACAGGATGGGGATGGTCGCCAGCGCGCCATAGATGGCCTGATAGGAGGGGAAGTTGGTGATGTAGATGGCAAAGCCGCGCTTGGCCAGCTCGAACAGGGTGGCCGCCACCAGGGCCCCGATGAAGGCGTGCATCAGCCGCACCTTGCAGTTGGGCACCACGGTATAGACCAGCAGGAAAGTCAGTACCGAAAACAGGAACGGCAGGCCGCGCAGCAACAGATAGCCGATGCCGAACAGGCTCTCGGCCCCGAACAGCCGCAGCGAGAAAATGTAGGAGGAGATGGCGATGCTGGCCCCAATGAGCACCGGGCCCAGAGTCAAGATCATCCAGTACATGGCGAATGCCTGGGCCAGCGGCCGGCTCTGGGTGGAGCGCCATATGTAGTTGAGGTTCTTGTCGATGGCCGAGATCAGCATCAGCGCCACCACGATCAGGGCGCCGATGCCGACTGCCGTGGTGTTGGTGGCGTTCGCCACGAAGCCGTCGATGTACTCCTTGAGCATCTCGCCAGCGGTAGGCACGAAGTTGTGATAGACGAACTGCTCCATCGCCTGCTTCAGGCTCTGAAACACCGGAAAGGCCGACATCATGCCGAATACCACGGCGATCATGGGCACCAGGGAGAGCAGGGTCACATAGGCCAGATAGCCGGCGGTGACCGTCAGCCTGTCCTGCTGGAAACGGCCCCAGACGAACTGGGCGAAGTGGCCGCCATCGTGGCGTAAAAAAGAGAGGGCATGGCCAAGACGGCCGCCGAATTTCTGCTGCATTGTCGCTCCCAACGTCTTCATAGTGCAGACATTGTGTCAGATAGCATGGTCATTTGACCACCCATGGGCCGGCCGGGTGCGACTCGCATCGGCACCTGCAACCGCCTGCCCGCGACGAGCAGGCATAAAAAAAGAGGCCCGAAGGCCTCTCTCTGTCTGTCGATGAACAGATATCAAGCACGGCCGGCGCGCTTGCGATCCATCTCGGTCAGCAGTTTCTTGCGGATACGGATGCTCTTCGGAGTGACTTCAACCAGTTCGTCGTTGTCGATGAACTCCAGAGCTTGTTCCAGCGACATGCGGATCGGCGGAGTCAGCACCTGGGCTTCGTCGGTACCGGAGGCACGCATGTTGGTCAGCTGCTTGCCTTTCAGGCAGTTCACGGTCAGGTCGTTGGAACGGGAGTGAATACCGATCACCTGGCCTTCGTACACTTCGGTCGCGTGACCGATGAACAGACGACCGCGGTCTTGCAGACCGAACAGGGCATAGGTCAGCGCCTTGCCGGTGGCGTTGGAGATCAGCACGCCGTTCTGACGCTCGCCGATGCTGCCACCCTTGTGCGGACCGTAGTGGTCGAAGGTGTGGTACAGCAGACCGGTACCGGAAGTCAGGGTCATGAACTCGGTCTGGAAGCCGATCAGGCCACGGCTCGGGATCATGAAGTCAAGGCGAACACGGCCCTTGCCATCCGGGGTCATGTTGGTCATCTCGCCCTTGCGCAGGCCGAGTTGCTCCATCACGGAACCCTGGTGCGCTTCTTCCACGTCCACGGTTACGGTTTCGAACGGTTCTTGCAGAACGCCGTCTACGGTGCGCAGGATAACTTCCGGACGGGATACCGCCAGCTCGTAACCTTCGCGACGCATGTTTTCGATCAGGATGGACAGGTGCAGTTCACCACGGCCGGAGACACGGAACTTGTCCGGATCATCGGTCTCTTCCACGCGCAGGGCCACGTTGTGGACCAGCTCCTGGTTCAGACGCTCCAGGATGTTGCGGGAGGTCACGAACTTGCCCTCTTTGCCGGCGAACGGTGAGGTGTTGACCTGGAAGGTCATGTTCACGGTAGGCTCGTCAACGGAGAGCGGCGGCAGCGCTTCAACGGCGCCGTTGTCACAGATGGTGTCGGAGATCTTCAGCTCGCCCAGACCGGTGATGGCGATGATGTCGCCAGCTTGCGCATCGGCCACTTCGGTACGGGACAGACCCAGATAACCCAGCACCTGACCGACCTTGCCGGTACGGGACTTGCCGTCGGCACCGACGATGGTGACCTGCTGGTTGGTCTTGACACGACCACGGGTGATGCGGCCGATACCGATGACGCCAACATAGGAGTTGTAGTCCAGCTGGGAGATCTGCATCTGGAAACCACCGTCGGCATCAGCCTTGGGCGCTTCCACGTTGTCGACGATGGCCTGGAACAGGGGTTCCATGTTATCGGACTCAACGTCCTGATCCATGGTGGCCCAACCGTTCAGTGCAGAGGCGTAAACAACTTTGAAGTCCAGCTGTTCGTCGGTGGCACCCAGGTTGTCAAACAGATCGAATACCTGATCCATTACCCAGTCAGGACGAGCACCCGGACGGTCGATCTTGTTGATGACCACGATCGGCTTCAGACCCTGGGCGAATGCCTTCTGGGTCACGAAACGGGTTTGCGGCATCGGACCGTCAACGGCGTCAACCAGCAGCAGCACAGAGTCAACCATGGACAGTACGCGCTCTACCTCACCACCGAAGTCGGCGTGACCCGGGGTATCAACGATGTTGATGCGGTAGTCGTTCCAGCGGATCGCAGTGTTCTTGGCGAGAATGGTGATGCCACGTTCCCGTTCCAGATCATTGGAGTCCATGATCCGTTCCTGGCCTTCCGTGGAGCGGTCCAGGGTGCCGGACTGCTGCAGCAGCTTATCAACCAGAGTCGTTTTGCCGTGGTCAACGTGCGCAATAATCGCAATATTGCGTAAATTCTCTAACATTCTCGCCTCAATCACCGGGTAAAATTGGGCGCTAATTGTACTCTCGCCTTTGTGATCTGCCTAGCAGAATTGCAGTACATTCGCGCACAACAGGGGATCAGGATCATAGACCTTCCGATCAAAGCCTGCTTAGATGGGGGCTGACCGTATAACGCGCACCATTTTAGTGCACCAAAACGATCCATAGATGCACTACTTTGAGGCGTAACGCGCTGAGATGGCGGGTCTCAGGGCTGGCTGATAGCCCCAAATGCCCTGAAATCAAGCTGTCACAAACTTGGCACGATACTGGCTTATGTGAATGTGATGACGCATTCACCCTAAGAGTTTTAACACCGGAGGTTACTTAGCATGTCAGCCCAGAACGTTTTGGCCCTGATCCAGGAACACGAAGTCAAGTTTGTCGACCTGCGCTTTACCGACACCAAGGGTAAAGAGCAGCACGTATCCATCCCTTCCCATCAGGTTGACGAAGATTTCTTCGAAGACGGCAAGATGTTCGATGGCTCCTCCATCGGCGGCTGGAAGGGCATCAACGAATCAGACATGGTGCTGATGCCGGATGCGGCCTCCGCCAAACTGGATCCGTTCACCGAAGAGACCACCCTGAACATCGTCTGTGACGTGCTGGAACCGGCCACCATGCAGGGCTACGACCGCGATCCGCGCTCCATCGCCAAGCGTGCCGAAGACTTCCTGAAGTCCAGCGGCATCGCCGACACCGTGCTGTTCGGGCCGGAGCCGGAATTCTTCATGTTCGACAACATCACCTTCTCGAACACCATGGGCCACAGCTTCGTGAAGATCGAATCCGAAGAAGCCGCCTGGAACTCCGGTACCGATTACGAGCATGGCAACAAGGGTCACCGTCCTTTCGTCAAGGGTGGCTACTTCCCGGTTGCACCGGTTGACTCCTCCCAGGACATCCGTGCCGCCATGTGTCTGGTCTTGGAAGAAATGGGCCAGGTCGTTGAAGCTCACCACCACGAAGTGGCGACTGCCGGTCAGAACGAGATCGCGACCCGTTTCAACACCCTCACCCTGAAAGCGGATGAAGTGCAGGTGCTGAAGTACGTGATCCACAACGTGGCCCACGCCTACAACAAGACCGTCACCTTCATGCCGAAACCCATGTTCGGTGACAACGGCTCCGGCATGCACTGCCACCAGTCCCTGGCCAAGAACGGCGTCAACCTGTTCGCCGGTGACCTGTACGGCGGTCTGTCCGAGATGGCGCTGCACTACATCGGCGGCATCATCAAGCACGCCAAGGCCATCAACGCCTTCGCCAACCCGACCACCAACTCCTACAAGCGTCTGGTACCGGGTTATGAAGCACCGGTCATGCTGGCCTACTCTGCCCGCAACCGCTCTGCCTCCATCCGTATCCCGGTCGTGCCGAGCCCGAAAGCTCGCCGCATCGAAGTGCGCTTCCCGGATCCGGCTGCCAACCCGTACCTGGCCTTCGCAGCCCAGCTGATGGCCGGTCTGGACGGCATCATCAACAAGATCCACCCGGGCGATGCCATGGACAAGAACTTGTATGACCTGCCGCCGGAAGAAGCAGCCGAAGTGCCGACCGTGGCCGGCTCTCTGGACGAAGCCCTGGCCGCGCTGGATGCGGATCGCGAGTTCCTGACTCGCGGCGGCGTATTCAGCGACGACTTCATCAACTCCTACCTGGAGCTGAAGCAGCAGGACGTTGACCGCGTGCGCATGACCCCGCACCCGCTGGAGTTCGAACTGTACTACTCCGTTTAATCCGGAACCCAGCTCAGAACTTGACCAAACCCGCCGACAGGCGGGTTTTTTCTCTGATAGGATTAAGCAAAATCCCGTCAAGGAGAGATGGATGAAAAACGCCAACCCAGTATGGATGCTGAGCCTGTTGCTGCTGGCCGCCACCGGCGCCCAGGCTGCCAAGGTATACTCCTGGACCGACAGCCAGGGGGTCGTTCACTACACGGATGCCCCTCCCCCCGGCCAGAAAGCCAAGGAGGTCGATCTGCGCGTCGCCCCCTTCATCGGCAGTTCACCCCGCTCGGTGCAAGTTGACAACTTCAACAGCCTCACCGGCGTCGATGCCAAGAAAGAGAAGGAAGCGGCCAAGCTGGTGATCGAACTGCTCTCCCCGGAACAGGGCAGCACTCTGCGCGACAACACCGGCAACGTGGTGTTTCAGGGTCAGATCAGCCCCCAACCGCCGACCCAGTACGATGTGCGCCTGACCCTAGACGGTAAGGCGGCCCCCATCGTTAAAAACTCGCTCGCCATCCGGGTCGAAAACCTCGATCGCGGTGCCCATGAGGCCCAGCTCGAGCTGCTCGCCAAAGACGGTACGATCCTTGCTAAATCCAAGCCAGTCACCTTCTACCTGCACCGGGCCAGCATCAATCCTGCACCCAAAGTGACCCCCCTCAACAACAAGGGGTGATCCTGTGCCTCGATACGGGTAGACTAAATGCACCACATTGGTGCATTGCTGGTGTATAGCACCGTTTTAGGGAGAAACCTGTGCCAACCCGCCCGGATCAAGCCAAGATACTGCTCGATAACTTGCTGACCGCCGTCATTCTGATGGATGAACGGCTCTGCATCCAGTTCGTCAACCCCGCCGCCGAGCAGCTGCTCTCCCTCAGTCAGCGCCGGCTGATCGGTATCGAACTGCCCCACCTGCTGGAGCATATCTCTCTCGATCTGCAGAGGCTAAAGCAGTGCCTCAGCTCGGGGCAGGGCTTCACCGATAGCGAAGTGACCCTGGTGGTGGAAGGAGAGCCCAGACTGGTGGAGATGAGCGTCAGCCCGCTGGCCGATCATGAGCAACGGCTGATGGTGGTGGAGCTGCGCAAGATCGACCAGCAGAAGAAGATCAGCCAGGAGCTGCAGCAGCATGCCCAACAGCAGGCGGCCAAGGAGCTGGTGCGCGGCCTGGCCCACGAGATCAAGAATCCCCTCGGCGGTCTGCGCGGCGCGGCCCAGCTGCTGCAAAAGGAGCTGCCCGACCCCGCCCTGCGCGAATATACCGGCATCATCATCGAACAGGCCGACCGGCTGCGGGTGCTGGTCGATCGGTTGCTCGGTCCCCAGCGCCCGGGTCGTCACCAGATGCACAACGTCCACTCGGTACTGGAGCAGGTGCGTCGGCTGGTAGAGCTGGAGCTGCCACCGACGGTGCGCATCGAGCGGGATTACGATCCCAGCATCCCGGAGTTCGAGATGGAGCCGGACCAGCTGCAGCAGGCCTTCCTCAATATGGTGCGCAACGCCGCCGAGGCCATCGGCGAGCAGACCGGCCTCATCCGCATCAAGACCCGCACCGCGTTCCAGATCACTATCCACGGCCAGCGCTACCGGCTGGCGGCCGAGATCAAGATCATCGACAACGGCCCCGGCATCCCGGACGCCATCCGCGACACCCTCTTCTATCCGATGATCACCGGCAAGGAGGGGGGCACCGGGCTCGGCCTCTCCATCGCCCAGAACCTGATCGACCAGCACAAGGGGCGGATCGATTGCATCAGCTGGCCCGGCCACACCGAATTCACCATCTTTCTACCGCTTCGCAAATAAGGGAACGTCATGACAGCAAAAGTGTGGATCGTCGATGACGACAGTTCTATCCGCTGGGTGCTGGAGCGCACCCTCGGCAGTGAAGGTTTCGAGTGCGAGAGCTTCGCCGATGGCGAGGCGCTGCTGAGCTCGCTGGAGATGCGCTCGCCGGACGTGATCCTCTCCGACATCCGCATGCCCGGCATCGACGGCCTCAGCCTGCTTGAGCAGATCCATCGCCGCCAGGCCGACCTGCCCATCATCATCATGACCGCCCACTCGGATCTAGACAGCGCGGTCAATGCCTACCAGCGCGGAGCCTTCGAATACCTGCCCAAGCCGTTCGACATCGACGAGGCGGTCACCCTGGTGCGCCGCGCCGAGAATCACCTCAAGGAGCTGCGCACCAAGCGCAAGGCACGCCAGCAGGATCCGGCCAGCAGCCCGGAGATCATCGGCGAGGCACCGGCGATGCAGGAGGTGTTCCGCGCCATCGGCCGGCTGTCGCGCTCCAGCATCTCGGTGCTGATCAACGGCCAGAGCGGCACCGGCAAGGAGCTGGTCGCCCACGCCCTGCACAAGCACAGCCCGCGCGCCCACAAGAACTTCATCGCCCTCAACATGGCCGCCATCCCGAAAGATCTCATCGAATCGGAGCTGTTCGGTCATGAGAAGGGGGCCTTCACCGGCGCCAACAACATTCGCCACGGCCGCTTCGAACAGGCCGACGGCGGCACCCTGTTTCTCGACGAGATCGGCGACATGCCGCTGGATGTACAGACCCGGCTGCTGCGGGTACTGGCCGACGGCCAGTTCTACCGGGTCGGCGGCCATCAGCCGGTGCAGGTGGATGTGCGGATCATCGCTGCCACCCACCAGAATCTGGAGAAGCGGGTGGCAGACGGCGAGTTTCGGGAAGACCTGTTCCACCGCCTGAATGTCATCCGGATCCACATTCCCGCCCTCAAGGAGCGGCGTGAGGACATTCCCCAGCTGGCCCAGCACTTCCTGCTGCGGGCGGCCAAGGAGCTGAACGTGGAGGCCAAGAGTCTGCATCCGGATACCCAGGCCTACATCAGCCGCCTGCCCTGGCCGGGCAACGTGCGCCAGCTGGAGAACGTCTGCCGCTGGCTTACCGTGATGGCCTCTGGCCAGGAGGTGCTGGTGAGCGATCTGCCCACCGAGCTGCTGACCCCCATCACCAGCACCGCCGAACCGGGTCAGCCGGCCCTATCCGGCGGCTGGCAGCAGCAGTTGCAGGATTGGGTCGCCGCCAAGCTGGCGCTGGGGGAGACCGACATCCTGGCCGATGCCCTGCCCCAGTTCGAGCGGATCATGCTGGAAACCGCGCTGGACCATACCCATGGTCACAAACAGGAGGCGGCACGGCTGCTCGGTTGGGGGCGCAACACCCTCACCCGCAAGCTGAAGGAACTCGACCTCTCCTGAGTCCTTGGGAAAAACGATTCCCATCACGCCTTGGCAAATCACCGACCAATAAGACCCCGTTTGATTTCAAACGGGGTATCTTTTTTGAGATCACTGCCTAGAATGGCAGGCTTTCACACCCGACTCGAAGAAGGCGCCATCATGATTGACAGATCTCTTCCCCTGACCGACCTGCACCGCCATCTGGACGGCAACATCCGCCCGCAGACCATCCTCGAGCTGGGCCGTCAGCACAACATTCAACTGCCCGCCTTCGAGCTGGAGGCGCTGCGCCCCCATGTGCAGATCGTCGAGAATGAGCCGAGCCTGGTCGCTTTCCTCAAGAAGCTGGACTGGGGCGTGGCCGTACTGGCCGACTACGACGCCTGCCGCCGGGTCGCCTACGAAAACGTAGAAGATCTGCTGCGCGCCGGCATCGACTATGCCGAACTGCGTTTCAGCCCGGCCTACATGGCGATGGCCCACAAGCTCCACCCGCAGGGCGTGGTCGAAGCCATCATCGACGGCGTGGCGGCCGGCAGCCGCGACTTCGGCATCAAGACCAACCTGATCGGCATCATGAGCCGCACCTTCGGCACCGAGCAGTGCAAGCAAGAGCTGGATGCCTGCCTGGCCCATCGCGATCGGCTGGTCGCCATCGATCTGGCCGGCGATGAGCTGGGCTTCCCGGGCGAGCTGTTCACCGACCACTTCCGCCGGGTGCGTGATGCGGGCATGCGCGTCACCGTGCACGCTGGTGAAGCCGCCGGCCCCGAGAGCATGTGGCAGGCCATCCGCGAGCTGGGTGCCGAACGTATCGGCCATGGCGTCAAAGCCATTCAGGATCCGGCCCTAATGGCCTATCTGGCCGAGCACCGCATCGGCATCGAGTCCTGCCTCACCTCCAACGTTCAGACCACCACGGTGGCAAGCCTGACCGAACACCCGATCCGCCAGTTCTTGGCAGCCGGCGTGCTGGCTTGCCTCAACACCGACGACCCGGCGGTGGAAGGCATCGACCTGCCCCACGAATACGAGGTGGCGGCCCCGGCTGCCGGCATGACCGCCAGCGAGATCCGCACCGCCCAGCAGAACGGCCTGACCCTAGCCTTCCTGAGCGAGGCCGAGAAGGCCGAGCTGAGCGCCCGCGCAGCCCAGCGCTGAGCAGGGGCAAGCCCAATAAAAAAACCGCCTCTCGGCGGTTTTTTTATTTTCCAACGACATCGACCGGCTTAGATCACTCGGGAGAACTGCTGCTGACGCGCCTTGCTCCGCAGGTAGACATCGAAACACATGCAGATGTTGCGGATCAGCAGCTGACCGGTGGAGACCACTTCCAGCCCCTCTTCGGTCATCCGCACCAGGCCGTCATCGATGAAGGTCTGCAGCAGCTTGAGATCTTCCGCGAAGTACTCCCTGAACACCAGGCCATGGGCCTGCTCGACGGCGGCAAAGTTCAGGCGAAAATCGCAGATGAGGCGCTTGATCACCTCTCGGCGGATCAGGTCATCCAGATTGAGAGAGCACCCCTTCCACTGGGCATGCCCCAGCGTTTCCACCTGGCCATAGTAGGCCTTGAGCTCTTTCTGGTTCTGGGAATAGGCATCGCCAATCATGCTGATGGAAGAGACCCCCAGCCCCAGCAGATCGCAATCCCCCTGGGTGGTATAGCCCTGGAAGTTGCGGTGCAGCTTGCCCTCACGCTGGGCTACCGCCAGCTCGTCGTCCGGCTTGGCGAAGTGATCCATGCCGATGAACTGATAACCACGGCCGGTCAGGAAGGCGATGGTGTCCTGCAGCATGGCCAGTTTTTCCTGCGGCGCCGGCATATCCGCCTCTTTCAGCTTGTGCTGGGCGGCAAAACGGCTCGGCAGGTGAGCATAGTTGAAGATGGAGAGGCGGGCCGGGTCGGTCTTGAGCACCTCTTCCAGGGTGTGATGGAAGCTCTCCCGGTTCTGGTGCGGCAGGCCGTAGATGAGATCCAGGTTGGTGGAACGAAAGCCCAGTTCGCGGGCCCGTTCCAGCATGGCGCGGATGAAGTCGTTGTCCTGCTCGCGGTTGACCGCGACCTGGACCTCCTTGTTGAAATCCTGCACACCAAGGCTGATACGGTTGAAGCCTATTTCCCGCAGCACGTCCAGCATGGAGAGCTCGATCTCGCGCGGATCCACCTCGATGCTGATTTCGCCCTCTTCGGCGAAGTGAAAATGCTCCCGCAACATGGCCATCAGTCGGCGAGTCTGGGGTTCATCCAGATAGGTGGGCGTACCGCCGCCCCAGTGCAGCTGGGTCACCAGCCGCTGCTTGAACAGCGGGGCCTGCGCCTTGATCTCCTGCTCGAGGAAATCGAGGTACTGATCGGCCTTGTGACGGTGACGGGTGATCACCTTGTTGCAGCCGCAGTAGTAGCAGAGCTTGTGACAGAAGGGGATATGCACGTAGAGCGACAGGTTGCGCGCCGGATACTGGCTCGCGGCCTGGACGAAGTCCGGATAACCGAAACCCTCGTTGAACTCCAGCGCAGTGGGATAGGAGGTGTAACGCGGACCGCTGTAGTTATACTTCTCGATCAGGGCCTGATCCCACACAATCTGTTCTGCTTGCACGCTTGCTTCCTCTTTTTTGTTATCGGCTCACCGGCTTAACTGAAAATCCTTCAGTCTGGCCACATCCTCGAGGATCTGCGCCTCCAGCTCGGCCTCATAGCCACTGCGTTCGAGATCCATCTTCATTATTTCATTGCGTTTGAAGGCCCGTCTCGCCTCATGAGTCGGCATCTCCTTCACCTTCTCGTAGAGACCGTACAAACCCGGAAATTCACCGGCAAAGGCGCGACCGCCCTTGATCTGCAACGCATCCAGCAGATTGGTCAGCCGGATGGCGCCCTCGGAGTAGTCGCACTGACCATCCCGTACCGCATGGGCAATCACCCTGACACTCTCGAGGATCCGTTCATTGCGGGCCGCGATAGCCTGCTGCTGACTGTCATGCTGGCGCTTGAGACGCGCCAGCAGGGTACCGGCATACCACGCCAGTCCCAACAAAATCAGGCCGCCCAACAAGGCGGCCAGCATCCATCCACTCATCACTTTTTCTTCGGCTCAGGCTTGGGCTCTGGCTGATAGTCGACCTGGGTGAAACGATCCCACAGCTCCTCTTCGGAGGCTGGTTGGCCCGGCTCGTCAAAGTCGGCCTCATCAAAATCAGCCTCGTCTTCGTCATCATCAGTGTCGATGATGCCAAGCTCGTCCATCAGCTCCTGATAGCGGTCAACCCGCTGATCAACCCAGGCCTGCTCGGTTGCTTCCAGGGTCTCACCGGCATCGAGCCGATCCAGCAGGTCATTCAGGCGATCATCATTCTCGATGGAGGCCAGTTCCTGCTCCGGCGTCATCACCAGCTTCTTCTCTTTGATCTGCTTGGGTGCTACCGGCTTGCTGCTCTTCTCTTCCACGATCAGGGCAACCGGCTTGCGGGAACCGATGCGCGGATCCTTGGCCTGTTTGGTGCCACTCTTCTTGCCGGCCTGCTCGACCTGCTGGCGGGATCCTGCCTTCAAGCCCTTGCGCTTGGCGGCGCGTTTGCGCTCACGGCCTTCCTGGGCACTGGCATCTGATTCTTTGCGCTTACCGGCAGGTTTGCGATTGGGTTGTTTAGCCGACATGAATGAATGACTCCGACAAATAACTGGATTGAAACCCGTTTCCGGTTCGAAAAGGTCCGGAAGAGGATGCTGACACGGGGGACGATGGATTAGAAACAGAGCGGGATCCCGCACCAATCCGGCCATAAATGGCCTTCGAATACCGCAGGATCGGCATCCTCTGGGCATGTTGCTGGTATTTTGACACAGAATGACCAAGCGGGTTAATGACCCAAAAGAAAAAAGGCAGCCGAAGCTGCCTTGATATGTTTATGCGAGTCCCATCCCTGGCTGCAAATCACCCTGTCCATGGTGATACTTCTGCGCATCATATCTTGTGTATGGTCATCCTGACCTTAATTGGTCGATCCTGAATGTGCGTGTGCTTGCCTGACCCATGCAGACGACGTCCGGTCATCTTCTGGGGTGGTTGCTTCCCGCAGCCCCGCTCTTCCTGAACGGTCACCATCCTGGTCTTTCAATCCATTGCCTGCCACTCACGTGGCCCTTGGCATCCAGCCTCATCGACATCCTGTCTTCACGACATCCCGGTCGTGAACCGCCGCGTGGGCCATTCCATGCATCCACTGTATCAATTTAATAAAGTGACTCAATCCATCCCCCGGTGTCAGAATAGTTGTCGCCTGACCTGAACCATTTAAAAGTGAAGACCGGGGGCGGATAAAGAGTGTCGAA